>NZ_VIUK01000070.1:0-1018 GCF_007828295.1 Pseudomonas sp. SJZ080 | reverse complement strand
TTTGAATTCTTCGGGATAACGCTGGTTGCTCATGGCACCTCCTAATGGGCCTCATTTTAAGGCTTGGAGGTGTCTACGAAACTAGGGGCGATTCAGCTTGAGCCTGTACCGGGACTGTCAAGGTTGAGATGGAGACTGGGTGATCTGAGGACTTGGATGCGCACCGGCAACACAGAGAGTCGAGATTCAGCCACCGTCATCGCACCTGTTTTACATCCGAAACGCACAGGGAGGCCCACAAAGAAAGCGCAGGTGGAGGCGCGACAATGACCTGTCCTAGCTCTATTCATCTCCTTTGCACCGGGAGCAGTGAGCATGAGTAGACAACGAACCATTCGGGACCAGAATTTTTGGCGCTCCCCACGCTTACTGAATTGCACCACCGAGGACAAAGTTGCTTTGCTGCACCTGTTAACGGCTCCTGACAGCAACATTACGGGCGTATACCCACTTGTTCCACGCATTGCCGGAGCAGAAATTGGATGGACGGCGGATCAGTGGTTGCAGGTCATCCATCGCCTCCAGGATGAAGACCTAGCCAGGTATGACAACGTCAGACTCATAGTTTGGGTAAAAATCTGGTGGGATCACCACTCTGCTACTCAAGTGACAGGGCCAAAACTACGAGCCAGAGCGTTGGAAGAAATTCGCCGTATACCAAGCGAGTGGCTAGACGACTTTCTGAATGACTTCAAAGAAAGGCTGAACGACGACCAGCAGGATTGGATAGATGAATCCCTCCGGCCGCGCTCAAAGCGATACGTAGAAGAAGACTCGATATTACACGGATGCCATATCGATACCGTATCAGCCAGTGTCATACCTAACACTAAACCTCAACTCAAACTCTCAACCAAAACACCAACGTCTTTGCCCACCTCTTACGAATTGGATATGTCAGGAATCCCTCCTGAACATCGGACTGTAGTGGTCTAATGAAACCGGACACCCATTTAGGCGAGAATGCTCGCCAGATAGAGGTGTCTGATGACCAAACAACGTCGTTCCTTTTCCGCTG
>NZ_VIUK01000069.1:0-1051 GCF_007828295.1 Pseudomonas sp. SJZ080 | reverse complement strand
TGATCGACCGTTTCGGCGAGAAGAACGCGCACTGGGCGATGGTCTGCATCGCCTTCCTGGTCGGGTTGCCGTTGTTCTTCGAGGTCGGTTTTGTGTTGCTGGTGCCGATCGCCTTTACCGTGGCGCGGCGCGTCGGCGTGTCGATCCTGATGGTCGGTTTGCCAATGGTCGCCGGGCTCTCGGTGGTGCATGCGCTGGTGCCGCCGCACCCGGCGGCGATGCTGGCGGTGCAGGTCTATCAGGCGTCGGTGGGGCAGACGTTGATGTACGCGATTTTGATCGGCATTCCGACGGCGATCATCGCCGGGCCGCTGTACGCCAAGTTCATCGTGCCGCGCATTCAGTTGCCGGCGGAAAACCCGCTGGAACGGCAGTTCCTCGAGCGTGAACCGCGCGACAGCCTGCCGGGTTTCGGCATCACCATGGCGACCATTCTGTTGCCGGTGGTGCTGATGCTGATCGGCGGGTGGGCCAACCTGATTTCCACGCCGGGCAGCGGTTTCAATCAGTTTCTGTTGTTCATCGGCAACTCGGTGATCGCGCTGTTGCTGGCGACCTTGCTGAGTTTCTGGACCCTCGGTATCGCCCAGGGTTTCAACCGCGAATCGATCCTCAAGTTCACCAACGAATGCCTGGCACCCACCGCCAGCATCACCTTGCTGGTGGGGGCCGGCGGCGGGTTGAACCGGATTCTGGTGGACGCCGGGGTCACCGACCAGATCGTCAGCCTGGCCCACGAATTTCACCTGTCGCCGCTGCTCATGGGCTGGTTGTTCGCCGCGCTGATGCGCATCGCCACCGGGTCGGCGACCGTGGCCATGACCACGGCGTCGGGCATCGTGGCGCCGGTGGCCATTGGTCTGGGCTATCCGCATCCGGAGTTGCTGGTGCTGGCGACCGGCGCCGGGTCGGTGATCTTTTCCCACGTCAACGACGGCGGCTTCTGGTTGATCAAGGAATACTTCAACATGAGCGTCGCCCAGACCTTCAAGACCTGGACCGTGCTGGAGACCATCATTTCGGTGGTCGCCTTCGCGTTGACCGTGGGTCT
>NZ_VIUK01000068.1:0-1169 GCF_007828295.1 Pseudomonas sp. SJZ080 | reverse complement strand
CTTGAAATATCGTTCACCGAGGGAGTTCAGGCGCTTAGCGGGAACATCAATTTAACGGGGAGTTGGTGTCCGGTTTGGTAGGGGCAAGTCCAGTCAGTTAGCTACTCATTATTGTATAAAGATATCTACCCTGAAGACGCCGCGAATGCTGAGGCAATTTTGGAGGGGTTGGATTCGGAGAGTATTACAAGAGATGCTGCGATAACCGCAATAGCAAAAGAGTCGGGCTTGACTCGTGCCGAGATCGAGATTCGCTACGACCTTGTGATGTCCTACCACGCCGCAGTCTCCGCTTTAGCAGGGCTTTACGGGCTTCAGTCTTTAGCTTATGAGATACCATCGCCTTCTAAAGGGGCAAATGGCGGGGTACGGGCGCCAGTAGCCAACCCGACGCCAGCACAAATTGCCACTGCTGATAGGTTGGGAGTTGATCCTCGGTGGGTGAAACCTGACGGAAGTCCCGATTGGCCAACAAAAGCGAATAATGGTTTTGACGGTGGGTTCAATGGGCCGCCGACGATTACTGCGCTTCAGCCAGGCCATACGTTTGACAGGTATGATGGCCGTTTTGATGAGAAAGGTAACTTTACTGATCAGGGTAAATTTGTGGCCCCGATAGACGTGCCGTTTGATCAACGCGCGTTGCCTGACTCAAGTCTGAAATCACCCTATAGGCAGTATGAGGTCTTAAAGCCTATCCCTGAGGTAAACTCTGGAAACGCAGCTCCTTGGTTTGGAAAGCCTGGCATGGGGACTCAGTATCAATTACCTATGAGTATTGATGAGTTGGTGAAGGAAGGTTTCATCAAACCGATAAAATAACCTGAGGGTAGCAACAATGAACCTTGAGCAGTTAGCCGATTATTTTTTCAAATATGCACGCGAGCAGGGAAATCCATATGAGAAATTTCCTTTAGGAACTGAAGTGGAGGAGTTTGGTGCCCCCTATATTGAGATTTCTGATGCTGGGAAGTTGGCCATTGTTGCGAAAGATCGCGGTGAAGAATGTCTAAGGAAAGAAACGACGTCCCCGGAGGTGTTGGCCAAATGGGTGTATGAGATTTTCAATAAGGATGAATCGCCCCGGGTTTTCTAGACACTCTCCAGGCTCGCTGCGTAACGCTTTTCAAACTCTACCGGTGACAGCTGATTGTTGAAACTGTGACGTC
>NZ_VIUK01000067.1:0-1231 GCF_007828295.1 Pseudomonas sp. SJZ080 | reverse complement strand
TGAATCGCCCCTAGTTTCGTAGACACCTCCAAGCCTTAAAATGAGGCCCATTAGGAGGTGCCATGAGCAACCAGCGTTATCCCGAAGAATTCAAAATCCAGGCGGTCAAGCAAGTGACCGAAAAGCAGCTTCCTGTTTCGGAGGTGGCTGCACGATTGGGTGTGTCCGTGCACAGCCTCTATGCTTGGGTTAAGCGCTACACCAAGCCCCAGGAACAGCGCGTTGAGGAGGATGATCAGAGCGCAGAGGTTCGTCGTTTACGTGCCGAGCTGAAACGGGTGACGGAGGAGCGAGACATCTTAAAAAAGGCCGCCGCGTACTTTGCCAAGGAGTGCGGCTGAAGTACGCCTTTATTAAGCAGCAAGCGGGTCACTACGCGATTCGACGGCTTTGCCTGACGCTCAAGGTTCATCCCAGCGGTTACTACGCGTGGCTATCCGAACCAAAATCTGCGCGAGCCAAGGACGATCAGCGACTGCTCGGCTTGATCAAGCACTCCTGGCTGGAAAGCGGTGGCGTTTATGGCTATCGCAAGATCCATGATGACCTGCGAGAGGTTGGTGAGAGCTGTGGCCGTCACCGGGTGGCTAGGTTGATGCGCCTTGAAGGTTTACGTTCTCAGACTGGGTATCGACGGAGGCCGGGAAAATATGGCGGTAAACCAGCCGTTGCCTCACCGAACTTACTGAAGCGCCAATTCGATGTCAGAGAGCCCAACAAAGTTTGGGTCACAGACATTACCTACATCCGAACATATGAAGGCTGGCTGTATTTGGCCGTGGTGCTCGATCTGTTTTCACGCCAGATCATTGGTTGGTCAATGAAGTCGCAGATGACCAGCGACGTAGCCATTGATGCACTGCTGATGGCGGTTTGGAGACGTAAGCCGAAGCAAGAGGTGATGATCCACTCGGATCAAGGCAGTCAGTACAGCAGCTCGGACTGGCGAAGTTTCTTGAAAGCTAACAACCTGGTGGCCAGCATGAGTCGTCGAGGTAATTGCCACGACAACGCTGTGGCGGAGAGCTTTTTCCAGTTGCTAAAGCGGGAGCGGATCAAGCGTAAAATCTACACTACACGCCAGGATGCTCGGGATGATGTGTTCGATTACATCGAGATGTTTTACAACCCAAAACGACGTCACAGTTTCAACAATCAGCTGTCACCGGTAGAGTTTGAAAAGCGTTACGCAGCGAGCCTGGAGAGTGTCTAGAAAACCCGGGGCGATTCA
>NZ_VIUK01000066.1:0-1235 GCF_007828295.1 Pseudomonas sp. SJZ080 | reverse complement strand
TGTAGTGGTCTAATGAAACCGGACACCCATTTAGGCGAGAATGCTCGCCAGATAGAGGTGTCTGATGACCAAACAACGTCGTTCCTTTTCCGCTGAATTCAAACGCGAGGCCGCAGGCCTCGTGCTCGATCAAGGCTATAGCCATATCGAAGCCAGCCGCTCGCTTGGTGTGGTTGAGTCCGCGTTGCGCCGCTGGGTTAATCAGCTTCAGCAGGAGCGCACCGGCGTTACTCCGCAGAGTAAAGCGCTGACGCCAGAGCAACAGAAAATCCAGGAATTGGAAGCTCGAATCGCTCGCCTTGAGCGGGAGAAATCCATTTTAAAAAAGGCTACCGCGCTCTTGATGTCGGAAGAGCACGAGCGCACACGCTGATTGATCAGTTAAGTACCCAAGAGCCGGTCGATTGGCTTTGCGCAGTCTTTGATGTCACTCGTTCGTGTTACTACGCCCACCGCCTCAGGCGCCGAAATCCCGACGTTGAGCGGCTTCGGTTGCGCAGTCGGGTCAACGAACTTTTCACGCAAAGTCGAAGCGCTGCCGGTAGCCGCAGTATCGTGTCGATGATGCAGGAAGACGGCGAGCAGATCGGGCGGTTTAAGGTGCGAGGCCTGATGCGGGAACTGGCGCTAGTCAGCAAACAACCTGGATCACATGCCTACAAACAAGCGACGGTTGAGCGGCCTGACATTCCGAATATCTTGAATCGAGAGTTTGATGTTCCGGCACCCAACCAGGTCTGGTGTGGCGACATCACCTACATCTGGGCTCAAGGGAAATGGCATTACCTGGCAGTCGTTCTGGATCTCTACGCACGCCGGATTGTGGGCTGGGCGCTGTCAAACAAGCCGGATGCGGATCTGGTCATCAAGGCGTTGGACATGGCTTATGAGCAGCGTGGCAGGCCTCAAGGGCTAATGTTTCACTCGGATCAGGGCTCGCAATATGGCAGCCGTCAGTTTCGCCAACGGCTCTGGCGTTACCGCATGCGCCAAAGCATGAGCCGTCGTGGAAACTGTTGGGATAATGCGCCGATGGAGCGTGTGTTTCGCAGCTTGAAAACTGAGTGGATACCAACCGTGGGCTACATGACAGCTCAAGAAGCGCACCGCGACATCAGTCATTACCTGATGCATCGGTACAACTGGATTAGACCGCACCAATTCAACAACGGACTGGCCCCAGCTCAGGCCGAGAAAAAACTTAACGTCGTGTCCGGGATTAGTTGACCACTACA
>NZ_VIUK01000065.1:0-1352 GCF_007828295.1 Pseudomonas sp. SJZ080 | reverse complement strand
CTTAATGAGATGGTCAGCTCGGCTCGAGAAACCCGGTGAGTCTAGACTTACCGGGTTTCTCTCTTTACCGAAGGAGGATCTCTCATGAACACCGTGACGCTTCTGGGTATCGACATCGGCAAGAACACCTTCCACTTGCATGGCCAGGACGCCAGAGGAAATCAGCTCTTGCGCAAGAAGCTCAATCGTAGCCAATTGCTGCCGTATCTGGCGCAGTTGCCAAACTGCAAAATTGCCATGGAGTCCTGCGGCGGTTCGCAGTGGCTGGCTAGGCAGATTGAGGGCTTAGGCCACCGAGTGCAATTAATCGCGGCGCAGCATGTGAAGGCCTACGTCACAGGCAACAAGAATGACTTTATCGATGCAGAGGCCATCTGCGAAGCAGCGTCGCGACCCAGAACCCGCTCGGTTCCGGTAAAGACCCTTGAGCAGCAGATCCTGTCGACCGAGCACAAGCTGCGCATGTCTTGGGTGGATAATCGCACGGGAATCATCAACCAGGTGCACGGCTTTCTGCTGGAATTCGGCATCATTTTCCCCGTTGGATATGCTGCTCTGGAGCAGGTACCCGCGTTAATGGAAAACCACGAACTGCCGATTCGACTGCGCAATGCGGTTGAGCGAATGCTGCTCGACATTCAACGCCTGACTCGAGATATCAAAGCGATCGATGTCGAGATCAAACAGCAATTGTCTGAGGACGCAGCCGGCATGCGCTTGTTGAGCATCCCCGGCATCGGCCCTCTCACCGCTAGCGCGCTGCTGGCCGACGTCGGCGACGCTTCGACTTACAAAAGCTCGCGCGACTTTGCCGCCTCCCTCGGGTTGGTGCCTCGACAGTATTCAACCGGGGGCAAGACGAGCTTGCTCGGCATCAGCAAACGCGGCGACAAGTATCTGCGCTGCCTACTGGTGCAAGGCGCTCACGCACTGATGATCCGAATCGACAAGCGAAACGATGCCCTCGGAGCTTGGGTAAGAAAGCTTTTGGCTAGCAAGCCCCCGAACAAGGTCGCCTGTGCGCTAGCCAACAAAATGGCAAGAATCGTCTGGGCTGTATTGGCCCGAGGCGGTAGCTACAACGTGCAACAAATGGTTTGACCTAATCGAGTTACTACCGGCTTTTGCGACGACAGTGATGATGACGATAAACGGCAGACATCCCGACTGAAAACCTGAAGACCAAGACAGTCTTTTTAACGGCTGATCCCTTTATCAAGGACAGTTGGGAGCGACTTCTCATCAGGGGCCGAGCGCTAATAACTGTGCTCACCATGAGCCCGAATACATTAGCGCAAGCATGCTTTACCGTTCATCAAGCTGGGTTGCAGGAGGTGGGCTGACCATACATT
>NZ_VIUK01000064.1:0-1499 GCF_007828295.1 Pseudomonas sp. SJZ080 | reverse complement strand
TGCCCAGTTTGATGTAGAGCTTGACCGCTCGGATACGGTCTTCGTATGAGTACATGAACTACCTCCAGGTAGTCCAAGATTTCCGCCGCATCCCCCAACAGTAATAATAGATCGATATCAACAGAGAACGTCGCCGTTAGGGGCGAAACGATCCATCAGGCCAACTTGCTGTCATCTGGGGCCACCCACGAAGTATCGGAGACAGACAATAGCGAACAAGACCTCAGCGAAGTCGCGGTCAAGATGCGCGAGCTGGTCGAACTTTCTCATCGCCTGCAAGCGGCGGCGCAGGTTTTTGATACCTACAACATAGCTCCGTCGCTGAAGATGGAAAATGTAGATAGCTCTTCACAAAGCAAACAATACCTTCCCTTTTTTCTAGGCGATGAATTGTTCGCGGTGAGTATTCGCTCCGTTAAAGAGATCGTAGAAGCCAATAGGCTTGTCATCGAATCGGATAGGTCGCGGAAAATCCGTAGGGCGATCAATCTACGCGGCTCGGTGGTGCCGGTGATTGACCTGAGCACGCATTTTGGTGGGGAACCAACCGAAGTCAATCAGAGTACCCTCATCGTCATTCTAGTGTTGAACCACGATGAGCATCGGCAAATGATCGGCGTTAAGGTGGATGCGATCTGCAAGATATTGAACGTTGCCCCGTCGAGCATAGTGCTACCACTTGTTCAGAAAGCGGATATTCGTAGCCGCTATACCATCGGAACAATCAGGATCGACAACCGCTCTGTCACCCTGCTCGACTTCAGCCGTGGACTATTGATGGGTACATTTCCCGAGTCGAACTCTGCATCCAAAATGCTGGAATAGCATCCAAACTTCATGAGCATTTAGGGAATCTCCGAACAAGTCTTCAACTGTGCTGAAATACGCCTGACAACCTGATCCGAGCTGCCCATGAGCCAGATGAGCTTTTCCGATTTCGAATACGCCGGAAAACGTAAGCAGACACGCCGCGAACGCTTCCTCGCCGAGATGGATCAGGTCGTGCCCTGGACAGGCCTGCTGGGGCTGATCGAGCCGTTCTACCCCAAGGCCGGTGGTGGCCGTAAACCGTATCCGCTGGAAACCATGCTGCGCATCCATCTGTTGCAGAACTGGTTCTCCCTGAGCGATCCGGCCATGGAAGAAGCACTCTACGAAATCACGCCCATGCGCCAATTCGCACGCCTGACGTTGAGCGCGCCGATCCCGGAAGACACTACGATCATGAACTTCCGGCACTTGCTGGAGAAGCATCAACTTGCACCTGCGATCCTCGCGGTCATCAACGGTTATTTACAAGAAAAAGGCCTGTCGCTGCGTCAAGGCACTATCGTCGATGCCACCATTATTCATGCCCCCAATTCCACCAAGAACTAGGAAGGCAAGCGCGATCCCGAGATGCATCAGACCAAGAATGTATGGTCAGCCCACCTCCTGCAACCCAGCTTGATGAACGGTAAAGCATGCTTGCGCTAATGTATTCGGGCTCATGGTGAGCA
>NZ_VIUK01000063.1:0-1518 GCF_007828295.1 Pseudomonas sp. SJZ080 | reverse complement strand
GAATCAAGATTTCCCTCGGCGCGCTCAGTCCCATTGAGTATCGTGAAAGCCTGGGCTTCGCGGCATAACCAGTCCAAGTTTTTGTCCGCATCCCCGGTGGGTCAGTTTTCAATCAGCGCCAACATAATTGAATATGTTATTAATTCTGAAGGGGGATTGAACTTCAGCTAGCCGGTACCGATTGCAGGGAAGACCTTTAAATATAGGAAACGCCGATCGAAGCGACCGTACGAATGCGGAAAGCTTGTTCAGCAACAAGCGCAAGCTACAGGCGGATTTTCTAGCCTCATGAAAGCTCAGTCCGAGCGATTCCAATGACGCTGAACCGTAGTCTTTGCCATCCCGAGCTTCTCTGCGACTTCAGCTCGCGAAAGTCCTTGCTCCTTGAGCTCTTGGACAGACTCTCGTGCCTGGGCCGCAGCAGTAATACGAGGGTGAGGGGTAGCCTCAATTTCGAGCGGAATCGATACCTCCAGCAGGGCGAGCTGCTGCAAATCTTTTTCAGCGAACTTCAAGACTTCGTCGGCACTCAGCCCGTCTTGTGCCGCGCATGCCAGCGCCATGAGCGCAACAGGGCTGAGATTCAACACTCTGGCGAGCTCAACGATGGCATCAAGGCTAGGGGAGGTTTTTTCGTTTTCGATTTGGCTCACATGCGACTGAGCGACGTTTTTGCTCAATTCATGCTGTGTGAGGCCGCGCTTTGTTCTCAAGAGCTTCAGCGCTGTGGCGAATGCAATCCGCACAGACATTTTTCCGTTCCGTCAAAACAGAGTTGTATGCCGTGTTTGCCATGATCCACTCAAATCTATATATTGATACGAGTGGATCGATCAGCAGGTTTGCGGCTTCAGACTCTGCGAGAGCTCAGTCCCACCCAGTTATTCGTTCCATCAATTTAGCTGTAAATCGAGATCAGGCCATTGATCAAGCTTCATGTGCTCTCAGATCTGCACAACGAATTCTCTTCCTTCGAACCGGCGCATGGAGAGTACGACGTGGTCGTCTTGGCCGGCGACATTGATGTCAGATCTAGAGGGGTGAAGTGGGCAAATGAAACGTTCAAAGGCCCTGTGATTTACATCTGCGGAAATCACGAGTTCTACGGTGGCCACATCGATCAAACGCTGCGCAAGATGAAGGACGCCGCGTTACCACACGTCCATGTCCTGGAAAACGAGACCTTTATTTGGAATCAAACACGGTTCCTTTGCGCCACTGCGTGGACTGATTTTTCGTCGACCGGAAACGTGGTTGCGGCAACCCAAACAGCATGGGATTGGATGAATGATTTTCGAGTCATTCGGACTGGAGAAAGCTACCGACGGCTGCGCCCGTCCGACCTCATTAGTCGAAATCACGCGTCGTTCGCTTGGCTGACCAAGGAGCTCGATGAGCCATTCGATGGCAAAACTGTGGTCGTTACCCGCAGAGCTGCGACTTTGCGAGAACAGTTCACTGACGCGACTACGCAATCGAAGCCGTTCAACATCGGGCGTGCGGCGCCGCAGGCGCTGG
>NZ_VIUK01000062.1:0-1790 GCF_007828295.1 Pseudomonas sp. SJZ080 | reverse complement strand
GAATACTTCAACATGAGCGTCGCCCAGACCTTCAAGACCTGGACCGTGCTGGAGACCATCATTTCGGTGGTCGCCTTCGCGTTGACCGTGGGTCTCTCTTACTTGGTCTAACTCGAACCCTCCGATCGCTCTCCAGTTTCAATGCTCATGGTCACTCATTGGGCGCGTCATCGTGCGCGCCGGTGTTGGGTGTCAGCGGCGGATGGCGGTCGTTCAACACTCGAAAACCATAAAAAAATCACCCTGGAGCACCGTATGTTCAAGCGAGCAATCCCCACCGCACTCTTGTTGACCACCGGTTCGATTTGCGCACAGGCAGCGGATTCTGCCACGCACGGTTTTCTGGAAGACAGCAAAGCCAGCCTTTCGATGCGCACGCTGTATTTCAACAGCGATAACCGCGATGGTGCGGCGGATCCCTCGAAAACCGAAGAAGCGGCACAGGGTTTCGTGCTGCGCTATGAGTCCGGGTTTACCCAAGGCACGGTCGGTTTCGGGCTCGATGCTCAGGCGCTGCTGGGTGTGACACTGGACAGTGGTGCCGGGCGTCATGTCGGTAGCGGCATGATCCCGACGGATGGCGACGGTGCTGCCGATACCTGGAGCAGCTTTGGTCCCACGGCGAAGATGCGTATTGCGAAAACCGAGTTCCGCTACGGCACGCTGCTGCCGAAATTGCCGATCCTGCTGTCGAACGATGCCCGCGTATTGCCGCAATCGTTCACCGGTGCCCAGATCACTTCGAATGACATCGATGGGCTGATGCTGACCAGTGGTGTGCTTGAACATGCGGTCGGTCGCGCGTCGACGGACCGGACCGGTTTGTCCGTACCGGGCGCCACACAGGACAGCAACACGTTCTACTTCGCCGGGGGGGATTACTTCATCACCAAGGAACTGAAAGCGCAGTATTACTTCGCGCAGATGGAGGACTTCTACAACCAGAATTTCTTCGGCCTGACTCATGTGTTGCCGATCGATAGCAAAAGCTCGTTCACCACTGACCTGCGTTACTTTCGCACCACGTCGACCGGGGCCAACAGTTCCGCCGCAGGTCGCGCGCAAGGCTATCGCACCTCCGGTTACACCGAGGACAACAATGGCGAAATCGACAACAACACCTGGGTTGCGATGATCACTTATATGAACGGTGGCCACTCGGTGTCGCTGGGGCATCAGCAAGTGGGTGATGGCAGCAACTTCGTCCAGCCCAACCAGGGCAGCCTGGTTGATAAAGGGGCGGGGGGTGGCAGTGTTTATTTGCCGACGGACCGCATGATCCAGAGTTTTACCCGTGCGGGTGAGCAGACGAACTTTGGGCAATACACGTATGACTTTGCGCCGCTGGGCGTGCCGGGGCTGAAAGCGTCGATCGTGTATTTGAAGGGGACTGATATCAAGGTTCGCAATACGGGTGATCAGTCTGAGTGGGAGCGCGATATGACCCTGGATTATGTGCTGCAGTCGGGTTCGCTTAAAGGGCTTGGGTTCAGTGTGCGCAATGGCAAGTCGAACACTGATGCGGGGCGTAATGTTGATCAGAATCGCTTTATTATCAACTACACCTTGTCGTTGCTGTGATCGTCTGGTCGATAGGAAACCGGTCGTGTACATATCCGTTTCTGCGGTAACGGCCGCTGACGGTTTCGCCCTTACGGCGAGTCACTTGCAAAAGCGGCAAGTAACCAAGCGCTTTTGCCCCTTTCGTTCGGTGCCTCGCTAATGCTCGGCATGCCCTCGCTCCGGTCCTGCTCCGTGGGCCCGCCGCCATCGGCCATCCATGGCCGGGG
>NZ_VIUK01000061.1:0-2391 GCF_007828295.1 Pseudomonas sp. SJZ080 | reverse complement strand
GTAAGCGGCTGGGGAAGTCACCTTCCGAACTCCAGCATTAAGGGCGATGGTGTCCGCGTATTTTTAAGCGGACGCGATCGCCCTTAACGTCAGGATTTCCATGCGCCAACGAAGCTCTTACCCCAAACCCTTCAAGGCCCAGGTTGTTCAGGAATGCCTGCAACCGGGCGCAACCCTATCCAGCGTCGCCATCAGCCACGGCATCAACGCCAACGTGATCCGCAAGTGGCTACCGCTTTACCGAGATCAGCCGCCAGCGGCGTTGCCGGCTTTCGTTCCGTTGAGAGCTACACCCAAACGGCAGGCAGAAGGGTCGGCGATTATTGAGCTGCCATTTGGCGAGCAGTCGATGTCCGTGAAATGGCCGACGTCTGATCCTGAAGGCTGCGCTCGTTTTGTCCGTGGACTCACGCAATGATTCGCATCGAAGCCATCTGGCTCGCCACCGAGCCCATGGATATGCGTGCTGGCACTGAAACTGCGCTGGCCAGGGTGATTGCGGTGTTCGGTGCGGCGAAGCCGCACTGCGCTTATTTGTTCGCCAACCGCCGCGCCACTCGCATGAAAGTTTTGGTGCATGACGGGTTTGGCGTCTGGCTGGCTGCTCGCCGATTGAACCAAGGAAAGTTTCACTGGCCCGGCATTCGACAAGGCTGCGAGATGGAGCTGGATATCGAGCAACTTCAAGCGTTGGTGCTCGGCCTACCTTGGCAGCGTGTTGGGGCTGGCGGTGTAATCACACTGCTTTAAAAAGCTGTAATTAGCTCCTTGGCCTGCTGCCGCAAGCGACCTGCTTTGGTAAAATCCAGGGCATGACTTCCTCGCCCAACCTCGATCAGATGACCCCCGACCAACTGCGTGCATTCGCTGCGCAGTTGCTGTCGCAGGTTGATTCTCTCGGGCAGCAAGTCGACAGGATGGGCAAGAAGAACGACCGCGACCAAACCATCATCGAGCAACTCACCCACGAAATCGCATGGTTCAAACGTAACAAGTTTGCCAAGCGCAGTGAGCAATTGAGTCCTGCTCAGGGCAGCCTGCTCGACGACCTGCTTGATACCGACATCGCGGCCATCGAAGCCGAGCTGAAAGCGTTGAATCCGCCGGCTGCGCAGGCCGAACCACGCAAGCAACCAAAGCGTGTTCCTTTGCCTGCGCAGTTTCCGCGCACCGTGATTTATCACGAACCCGACAACACCCAATGCCCCTGCGGCTGCCAGCTCCAGCGGATCGGCGAGGACGTCAGCGAGAAGCTGGATTACACGCCGGGCGTGTTCACCGTCGAGCAGCACTTGCGTGGGAAATGGGCCTGCCGTCAGTGCGAAACACTGATCCAGGCACCGGTGCCGGCCCAAGTAATCGACAAGGGCATCCCGACCGCAGGTCTGCTGGCTCACGTGATGGTGGCCAAATTCGCCGACCATTTGCCGCTGTACCGACAAGAGAAAATCTTTGGCCGCGCCGGCCTGGCTATCGCCCGCTCGACACTGGCGCAATGGGTCGGCCAAACCGGTGTGCAGCTCCAGCCCCTGGTTGATGCGCTGCGCGAAGCGGTACTTGCCCAAGGCGTGATTCACGCTGACGAAACCCCGGTGCAGATGCTCGCGCCGGGCGAAAAGAAAACCCATCGTGCTTATGTCTGGGCCTACTGCACTACGCCGTTTTCGACACTTAAAGCAGTGGTATACGACTTCAGCCCGAGCCGTGCGGGTGAGCATGCCCGCAACTTCCTTGGGCAATGGAGCGGCAAGCTGGTTTGCGATGATTTCGCCGGCTACAAAGCAAGCTTTCAGCAAGGCATCACCGAAATCGGCTGCATGGCCCATGCCCGCCGCAAGTTCTTCGATCTGCATGCGACGAACAAAAGCCAACTGGCCGAACAGGCGCTGCACTCAATTGGCGGGTTGTACGAAATCGAACGGCAAGCGCGGGAAATGACCGACGAGGATCGCTGGCGAATACGTCAGGAAAAAGCGGCGCCCCTTATCGACGCACTGCATACCTGGATGCTGGCCCAGCGCGACCTTGTGCCCGAAGGCTCGGCTATCGCCAAAGCTCTGGATTACAGCCTCAAGCGCTGGGGCGCACTGGCTCGATATATCGAGGACGGTGCTGTACCCATAGATAATAATCCAGTGGAAAATCAGATACGGCCGTGGGCACTCGGCCGCTCCAACTGGTTGTTCGCCGGTTCACTGCGCAGCGGCAAACGAGCAGCGGCAATCATGAGTTTGATCCAGTCGGCGCGCATGAATGGGCATGATCCATATGCCTATCTCAAAGATGTGCTGACGCGGCTGCCAACACAGCGTGCCAGTGAGATTGATCAACTGCTACCGCATCAGTGGGTGCCGGCCTGAGTCACGCAAGGTGACTTCGGCAGACGCTTAC
>NZ_VIUK01000060.1:0-3552 GCF_007828295.1 Pseudomonas sp. SJZ080 | reverse complement strand
ATCGCCTGCATGCGAATATTACTGATCAGACTGAATGCCATGCTGAGAGACGGCACGGAGTGGCGGTGACGAATGGCAGGGTGAAGACAGTTGCTTGTGTCTAGATCTAGGAATAAGCTCTGGGGTGAGAGGGGTGGATGGCAAGCTGTGAGTCCGCGGTGCTTGAAGCACGTGTGGGGGCCGAGCTGCCATCCACCTTTTCCACTCTGGCCCATAAGCCCGACCAGGCTGGGCAGTGGATAACCACCCGGCAGGCACCGACTTTAAAGGTATAAAAAAGAAGAGTTTAAATACCGCAAAAGCATATGGATACCACGCAAAAACCTATCCTGCGGATTTGCTGCGACGCAGGAAGACGACTATTTTCCTTTTGGCTGTAGGAAGGATCTTTTTTTCGAAATAGCCCTCCAAGGACGCACAGCTTTTGGCCAGACTCCCGGCCGAACCATCACAAGGAAGAGAACATGGCTGACGTAAAAGTACCGCAGCGACTGGATCCGCAGGACATCGTGAAGTTGTTGGTGGCGTTGCGCAGGGCGTTGAAGGCCAGGGTGGCTTAAAGCAAAAGATCGCAGCCTTCGGCAGCTCCTACAGATGTACACAAATCCCTGTAGGAGCTGCCGAAGGCTGCGATCTTTTGCTCGACTGGCGTAACAAAAAACGCCGACGCTACTGCCAGCCGTCGGCGTTTGAAACCTTGAAGGGGTTCGATGCTGCGTCGAATCAGAACGCCGGCAGTACCGCGCCGCTGTACTTCTTGGCGATGAAGGCTTTCACTTCAGGGCTGGTCAGTGCCTTGGCCAGTTTCTGGATGGCTACGCTGTCCTTGTTGTCCGGACGAGCCACCAGGAAGTTCACGTAAGGCGAATCGGCACCTTCGATCACCAGCGCGTCTTTGGCCGGGTTCAGACCGGCTTCCAGCGCATAGTTGGTGTTGATCAGGTCCAGGTCAACCTGGTCCAGAACGCGCGGCAGCATGGCCGATTCCAGTTCCTTGAACTTGAAGTTGTGCGGGTTCTTGGCGATGTCTTTCGGGGTAGCCAGGGCGTTTTTCGGGTCTTTCAACTCAATCAGGCCAGCCTTCTGCAGCAGGAGCAGAGCACGGCCGCTGTTGCTGCCTTCGTTCGGCAGAGCGATGGTCGCGCCGTTTGGCAGGTCAGCCAGTTTTTTGTACTTCTTCGAGTAGCCACCGAACGGTTCAACGTGAACGCCGATCACGGTCACCAGGTTGGTGCCTTTGCCTTCGTTGAAGTTTTTCAGGTACGGCAGGGTCTGGAAGTAGTTGGCGTCCAGACGCTTCTGGTCAACCTGCACGTTCGGCTGAACGTAGTCGGTGAACACTTTGATTTCCAGGTCTACGCCTTCTTTGGCGAGGGTTGGCTTGATCAGTTCCAGAATCTCGGCGTGTGGGACCGGGGTCGCCGCGACAACCAGTTTCTCGCCAGCCTGGGCCAGGCCCGCGGTCAGGGCAGCCGCCAGTGCGGTGAACAACAGAACCTTTTTCATGCAGTGTCCTTATCGAAAATCACGGTCGTCATCGACGACGGCTTGTTTAGTACGAGTGCCAGTGAAGTGCTATCGCTGGCGTGAGGCGGACAATACCGGGATTTTTTATTCCCGAACAATATCTTTTATTCACTTTCATATTCCATTTTGTTCATACAGCTCTAGCGCGTGCATCGACCGCCTACCGCCGTTACCTGTAGGAGCCGGCTTGCTGGCGATGGCGTCTTTCCTGATACATCGCGTTGCCTGGATCGCGAGCAAGCTTGCTCCTACAAGAGCGCGGTGTTTTTGAGGAGTTGTTTCAGGGCGGCTTGTTCGGTGGCAGAGCCTTTGGTGAGGATGTGCTGGAGTTGCTGCTCGATCTGCGCCAGGGGCGCGAGTGCTTCGGGCAGGTTCAAATGTTCGGGCAAGATCTCGTCGCCGGTGCTGACCAGCAACGCAAAGTGAATGACGTTTTCCAGTTCCCGGGTATTGCCGGGCCAGCTATGCGCCTCTAACAACTGTTGAGCCGCTTCGCTGATCAGCGGCACTGGCAAATCGAGTCGCTGGCTATAGATGCCCAGGAAGTACTCGGACAACGACAGGATATCGCCGACCCGTTCGCGCAAGGCCGGCAGCTCAAGCTGCCCCTCACTGAGGTAGTGATAAAGCCGCTCATGGAATTTACCGGCAGCCACGGCTTGCGCCAGATCGATGCTGGTCGCGGCCACTAGACGCACGTCCACCGGGCTCGGTTGAGGCGCACCGACACGGGTGACTTCATGGTTTTCCAGTGCGGCGAGCAACTTGATCTGAATCGGCAGCGGCAAGTCTCCGATCTCGTCCAGATACAGCGTGCCGCCATTGGCCGAACCGAACCAACCGGCGCGACTGCTTGCCGAGCCGCTGTAACTGCCGGCCGCATAGCCGAACAATTCGGCGTCGGCGTAGGTTGGGCTGATCGCGCCGCAATTGACCGAGACGAATAACCCACCACGATCACTGGCGCGATGGATGTGCCGCGCCAACAGCTCTTTACCGCTACCGGTTTCACCACGGATCAATACGGAAATCGAACGCGGCGCCAGTTGTTCCAGCTCCTCGCGCAATTGACGCGAGCGCGGATCAACGAACACCAGCGCCTTGGCGCGGATGCTCAGTGGACTTTTTTCTGCGTCGGGAAAGGTCAGCAGCGGCTGACCGAAGGCTTCAAAACTCATGGCAGGCTCCCGGCCAAAACCGCCGGGAGGCGGGGGCCGTTTTTAAAAAAAGAAAATGCTCAAGCGCGGCGCAGGGCGTGGTGTTCCATGCGGTTTTGCAGGCGATACAGATAAGCAAAACCCTGCTCCCAACGCTGGTGACCGGACTTCACGTTGATGTGCCCGGCACCCGACAGAATCCCCGCCTCGGCGCCCCAGTGACGGGCCAGTTCCAGGGCACGCGGTGCGCTGACGGCATTGTCGTTGTCGGAGCTGACGACCTGGCTCGGAAACGGCAAAAGGTTCGTCGGGATCGGTGCGAAGTTGCGCAGCGCCGGCGCGCAGGCGGGGCGTTCGACGTCCGCTGGAGCGACCAGCAGGGCGCCGCGCACCTGACGCAAAAAATTCAGCGGTGCAGTGGCCGCCCAATGCGCGACCGTGATGCAGCCCAGGCTATGGGCAATCAGGATCACCGGCGTGCTGTCGGCGGCAATCGCCTCGGCCAGCGCCGCGACCCAGTCTTCACGACGCGGTGTCAGCCAGTCGGCCTGCTCCACCCGCGCGCTGTTCGGCAGGCTGTTCTGCCAGTGGCTTTGCCAATGATCTTCTGGCGATCCTTGCCAGCCCGGCACAATCAGGTAGCGAATTGATTCGTTGCGCATGGGGAACTCTCCTGCTGCGTGTCTGTTCCCGGTCGAGTATAGGGAGGAGAGTTATATTCGTTAAGGAATAAGAAGATATTTATTAAGACCTATATCGAATATAAAACAAATCCAATGTGGGAGCAACTGTCTTCACCCTGCCATTCGTCACCGCCATTCGGTGCCGTCTCTCAGCATGGCATTCAGTCTGATCAGTAATATTCGCA
>NZ_VIUK01000059.1:0-3944 GCF_007828295.1 Pseudomonas sp. SJZ080 | reverse complement strand
GCGAATATTACTGATCAGACTGAATGCCATGCTGAGAGACGGCACGGAGTGGCGGTGACGAATGGCAGGGTGAAGACAGTTGCTCCCACATTTGATTGATGTCGTACACAAATGCCAGACCGACATAGATCCAATGTGGGAGCGGGCTTGCGAAGGCGGCCTCACAGACGCCCCCTCAACTTCCTGCTATTTACCGAGCGATATCTTCGGTGCCCAGGTCAGCCATTCATCTTCAAACTTGTCGAACAACGGAAACGTCTGCTCAGGCCGTGCCGGACTGCCCATACGATCACCGTCCGGGGTGGCGAAAGCGATACCACCCTGAATCAGCGTCTCCAGCGATTCGGTGCGCACCGTCGCCCCCTTGAACAAACCGTAGTCGAAACCAAAACCGCTGGTGTTCCAGAAACGTGTGCCGCTGCGCACCAATGGTGCGTACTTCGGTTCGATCAGAATGTGCACCAGAACACGGTCAGCGGTCTGGCCCAGTTCATAACCCGTCACCTTACCCACGGTGACCTCGCGATACGTCACCGGCACACCGGTTTTCAACGAACCGCGCCGAGCGGCGCTCAGGACCAGGCTTAAACCGGCTTCCTGTTTGGCGGTTTCCGGTGGGCTGGCGAGGGCCACGAAGTTCTTCTGCGGACCAAGATTTTTCGCGGCCGGCTGCACTTCGATGTATTGGCCTGTGACCAGGGTTTCGAGGTTAGAGGTCTTGATCAGACCCAGCTCGGGCTTGACCACCCAGAACTGACTGCCAACCCGGGCAATGCGCTCCGGCACTTCGGTGATCCGCGCGGTGAGCAGCACCGATTGCAGATCATCGCTGAGGTCGACGTCTTCAATCTTGCCGACATCCAGGCCTTTGAATTTCACAGGGGTGCCGCTGCGCAAGCCATCGGCGCGATCGACCTTGATCGTGACCACGGAGCCTTTCTGGTTGGCCTCGTCATGACTGGCGAACAGACGGAAACGTGGAATGCGCCTCTGCAATGGCGCTTTGGCTTGCGGGGTTTCGAAGGCGATACCGCCGGCCATCAGGCTTTGCAGCGACTCACTTTTGACCTGGATTCCACCGGTCAGCCCACCCGTGAGCGTAATACCGCTGGCGTTCCAGAAACGGGTCGATGCGTTGACCAGTCCCTCATATTCCTTCTCGATGTGTACACCGATCACCAACTGTTTTTTCTTGCGCGAGAACTGATAGCTCTGGACCGAACCGACCTTGACCTGCTTGTAGAGAATCGGGCTGCCGACTTCCAGTGAACCGAGGTTCTCGGTGAACAGCACCAGGTGCAGGCCCGGTGCCCGCAAGTCGAGCGGCGGCGCCTTCGGTCGTGCCACGAACTCACGCTGCGGTGCGGCACCCTTGTCACCTGGACGCACGGCAATGTAGTTACCTTTGACCAGCGCTTCGAGACCGGTAATGCCTGCGAGGGAGATTGAGGGTTTGACCACCCAGAACTGGGTGCCGTCAACGAGGTAATCCTCAGCCAGCGGATCAAGGGTCAATTCCGCGGTGGCACTGGACAGATCAGGATCGATCTTGAGCGCTTTCAGCGTGCCGACCTGAATGCCTTTGTACATCACCGGCGTCCGGCCAGCCTGCATGCCTTCGAAGTCGCTGAGTTTGACCTTGACCCGAATACCGGCGGCAGCGGCATCGAAGTCTTCATAGAGACGGAACGGCAGGCTCGGATCGGTGGGCGGGCTGTCCTTGCGGTTCTCCGGCGTCGCGAAGGCGATACCGCCGGCGACGATGCTGGCCAGGGATTCACTGCGCACTTTCACGCCGGACAGGTTAGCGTCGATGCTGATGCCGCTGGCATTCCAGAAACGTGTGTGTTTGCGCACCAGCTTGGCGTAGGTGGGCTCGATGAACACCTTGAGCTCAACGGTACTTTGGTCCTCGGACAACAAGTAGCTTTTGATCTGCCCGACCCGGATCTGCTTGTAGAACACCGGGCTGCCACGGTTCAGCGAGCCGAGGCGATCTGCCTTGATGGTCAGGTGCAGACCGGGCTGGGCGTCAGACAGCGGCGGCTCTTCGGCCAGCGCCTTGAACTTGCGCGTGGGCTCCCCTTCGCCCGGACTGACCGCGACATAGTTACCGGAGACCAGGGTTTCCAGCCCTGTGATGCCGGCCAGGGTCACGCTCGGCTTGACCAGCCAAAAGCGTGTGCTGGTGCGCAGGTATGGCTCCACGTCCTTGTTCATCTCGACGGTGGCAATCACCCCTTTGGAGGCACCTTCGTCGTCGAGCGTGAGGGTTTTCACCTTGCCGACCGACATGCCTTTGTAAACGACTTCAGTCTTGTTGGCCTGAATGCCTTCACCACTTTCGAAACGCACCTGAATCTCGATGCCGGTTTCGCTATAGGCACGCCAACCGAGCCAGCCGCCAATGATCAGGGCGATCAGAGGCAAGACCCAAATGGCGGACCAGTTCGAGGCCGGTCGGGTTTTCGCTGTAGGCAAATCAGTCATGGTCGTCGTCCGACTCCGTGTTATCCCAAATCAGTCGGGGATCGAAAGTTACTGCGGCAAGCATCGTCAGAATCACCACACTGGCGAAAGCGATGGCGCCAAGATTGGCTTCGACGCTGGCAAGCCGTCCAAAATTGACGACCGCCACCAGGATGGCGATCACAAAAATATCGAGCATCGACCAGCGGCCGATGAACTCGATAAAGCGGTACATCCAGATGCGTTGGCGTGCCGAAAGTGGCTGGCGGCGCTGCACCGAAAACAGCAGCAAGGCGATGCCCACCAGTTTGAACGTCGGCACCAGGATACTGGCGATAAACACCACGGCGGCGATGGGAATCATGCCGTGCTGAACCAACTGGATCACACCGGACATGATGGTGCTGGGGTCGCCCTGACCAAGAGAGCTGACCGTCATGATCGGCAGGACGTTGGCCGGGATATAGAGCAGCGCTGCCGTCACCAGCAGCGCCCATGTGCGCATCACACTGTTCGGGCGGCGCGCGTGAACCAGCGCACCACAACGAGTGCAGACCTGCTCGTCGGTGTCAGCGTAATGCTTGTTCAACTCATGGCATTCGGTACAAATCAGAATGCCTGCATCAATCGCCCGCATGGGCATCCTCTCCTGATAAAGCCTGCCAGATCTGATGAGGCGACATCACAACCTCCAGCCAAACCTGGACCAACAACAAACCGATAAAGCACGCCAGGCCGAGACCGACAGTGATTGCTGCCATATCTGCCAGTTTGACGATCGCCACCAGAACGCCCATGAGGTAAACCTCGAGCATCCCCCAGTCTCGTAGATGGTGATAAATTCGATAAAGCAGCAAACCGTAACTACGGCCGACATCAAAACGAATACTTAGCAGCACGGCCAGCTGGCAGAGCAGCTTGAGTAGCGGAATTCCCATGCTGCACAGAAACACGATGACCGAAACACCTTGCATCCCGGTATCGAACAGGCCAACAACGCCGGTCCAGACAGTGTCTTGTGACGACTGCCCGAGTAGATTGAGCTGCATGATGGGTAAAAAGTTCGCAGGGATGTACAACAACAGTGCGGCGATGACCAAGGCGAGACTACGTTGCACAACATTGTGCCGATGGGCGTAGAGCTCGTAACCACAGCGCGGGCACAGGGCTTTCTCGCCATGGGCGAGTTCGGGCTTGCGCATCAGCAAGTCGCACTCATGACACGCCACCAAGTCGTCCAGCGGTAATTCTGACAGCCCGGAGGCGTCAACCGGATCTGGCATAAAGGCTATGACTCCGAAAAAGTTGGACCTATTCTAGTGTCATGAATCGAAAATAACTGTGCAAATTTGTGCAGGGCCTGATCTGGATTTTATTCCAGGCAAAACAAAACCCCTACCTGCATACGCAGATAGGGGTTTCGGAATTTAATCTTGACGATGACCTACTCTCACATGGGGAAACCCCACACTACC
>NZ_VIUK01000058.1:0-4670 GCF_007828295.1 Pseudomonas sp. SJZ080 | reverse complement strand
TTGAATTCTTCGGGATAACGCTGGTTGCTCATGGCACCTCCTAATGGGCCTCATTTTAAGGCTTGGAGGTGTCTACGAAACTAGGGGCGATTCAAGATCAACATCCAGGACGGTACCAAAGGCGGCCGTTCAGGCGCGTCAGCACCTCGTTGGATTACGGTAGATGATCATATTCGTGACGTACTGAGCTTTGCCGAAAAGGTCTTGCCCGACGGTAGCCGCAACCTGCTGGCACCGAACGAACGCTACCCATAGCAGGGTTAGCAGAGCAGTCTGCAGCGAGCAGACCGGGCAGAGTGCATCGTGGACGTTAGCGCCAATTTCCGCTGACCTTGATTTTCACCCTTCAAGGTCAGCTCCATCACAGCAGCCTCCAAGGAGAGCTGATTTTGGTACAGCCGTTCAAGAACATCAGAAAGTGAATATTCGGTGGGCATTGGTTCGACTCCAATCGAGGACGCAAGAGCGTAGCAGCGGAATGGGCGAAAACCAAAGGGGGTGAGCGAGTACTTGCCGAGATTTAGTGACAGCAATCGGCCGATTCTGTTGAAAAAATCGGATTTTCAGCCTGCGTAAAATCAAGCACGGCTACCACGGGAGAGCCGACTCACCACTTTGTGTGGTTTCTCAGCCTTTCGTCGACCTCGCTGCGTCGTTATTGGGTTTTGCAAGCCTGTGAAACGTTGCCGAGTTCCTCGGCCAGGTTCAACAAGCCCAACTTGTGCTTAACAATCGGTTGATTTACAACGTTCATGCGGGGCTACTTCATTTGGGGTGGTGATTGCTCGCACAACCATCAAACCCGGTAGCCCCTCACCGGGATCGTCGAAGGCTTACGTTGCTCTGTTTTCCTAATGGATCTCCAGCCGAGTTGTCGTGGTTTCGCTCGTTGGACGAGAACATTTTGATCTATAACAATCTGCTCGCCTCCATCCTCGCCGAGCTGATCGTTGAGAATGGTGAGGGATCAGGCGAGTGCACGCTGGACGACCAATAGCATTTCCAGCAAGGTAACTCCTCGAGCTTCGACCGTTTCAATTGCCGATTTGGAATTGACACCTTCGCCACCGGCACGAACGTCAGTACCCACAGCCAAGGCTCCTCGCTGTCAGGGCAGAGGTCGGAATCACGCGATCAGGGAGGTCATGCGGCGCTCTTCGATGAGAGCGACATGCGCTCAAGCAAGTTATGGCCACGCAGAGCATGCAGCAGCACCGCACCGATGTGGCCGATCACGAACAGAGCCAACACCACACAACCATAACGATGAGTGATAAAGAAAAATTCGATCAGCGCAGGATCTTGCAATGGCTGCGGGATGGACAGCAAACCGAATATCTCGATGGGGCGATCCATCATGAGCGCGCCGGTGAATAGTACTTGAGCTGTCGAGATGTAGAGTGCTATGTGTCCAGCCTCAACCAGCCACCGGTAGAACGGGGAGAATTCTGAGGGTAGTGAAGGACTTGGGTGGACCAACCGATAAGTAAGGCGTACCAGGAGTAGGGGAATCAGTAGCGCAGTCAGCGAAACATTTAGGCTGTGAATAATACCCACAACCGGTTCAGGTATTTGGATGAACGAGACACCAAAGCCACTGATACTGGTCCAGATTATTACGACTGCAAAGCACCAATGCAGCAGTGCACGGGGTTTTGAATATCTTTCAATTGTTGCCATGGCAAATCTCTTCAGATTGAGAACGCACAGCGGTCCGTGCTGCATTTTCTACTTTACGTTTCTAAATTATTTACGAATCCAGGCTGTTCATAAGTCGAACCAATACCAGGCTCGAACTGAATAGCGGTCTGACTGGAATCTACAAATGCTGGCGGCTTCAAGCAGTGGCCGGAACCAAAAGCCGGGCAAATGTGACAGAGTGGCTGCCTGGTCACAGTCAGGCGTTTCCGGGGAGGGTGTAGGAAATTTCCCGCGTCACAAGAGCGGTTAGAGTGGTCACCTTTAAGGTGTTGCTTCGGTAACCGACGCAACCGAATCAGCGGCGAGGCTGATTGCTCTTGCGCGCTACGATGACGAACCAGGCCTGGTGCATAGCGTGGTGGGCACGGCCACCAATGAGGCAGATGTCACGCAGGTCGATAAGCTGCTGCACGGCGACGGAAACGTAGTCTGTGCCGATGCCGGTTATGCCTGAGTGGAGAAACGCCCCGAGCATGAAGGTCTCCAAGTCATCTCGCAGATAGCCGCCCGGCGCAGCACCTACCAGAAACTGGGCAGCACAGCGTCCTATATAAAGCCAAGCGCAGAATGAGTGAGTAATATGAGCGTTCTTGATTAACTCGCCACTTTCAAAAACGGCGTGGCCGAAGTCCACCAGGAACACATGACTACTTCAGACCGTCCTTAGTGAGAGCCCTGGCTGTGTTGAAGTGTAAAAGTCGCTGTAGTTGACTTTGTCAGCCGCTTACCTTTGATCTGCTCGCTGAAGGTGTGTTCTTCGTGCATTTCCCGCTTCTGGCTCGGTAGCAGTTCACGCCAGAATAAGCTCCGGGTTTCGATTTGGCTGTCGGTGCCGCCTTTGGCGAATGCGCCCTGAATCGAGCAGGTGTCCGAGTAGTTGCTCTTGAAGTGCAGGGTGTCGATGTAGATTTTCTCGATCTTGTCAGCGTGCCCCAGCGCGACGATGACCGAGCCTTCGTCCATGTTGATCTCGCGGCCCGAGTTGAGGATGTTGCTCATGTGGCCGAAGTGTTCATCGGAGTATGCAAGGGCGCGGCCATAGTTAAGGGCTGCAACCAGATCAGACCTGTTCATTGCCGCCGCACGGCGCGCTACCCCGTCATCCGGGTATGTTGAGGCGCGTAGGTAGCTGAACTCGAGATAATCTTGTGACCAGATGGGCAACGGTCAGGTTTACTAACTTCTCGAAAGGTACGGCGTAAGCTATCACTCTTCTTGTCTGCCTTTTAACAGGTGGCTGGAGATGCGTCACCGGCAAGGGCCGGCTCGGCTTAGAGCTGAAGTAATCGGAACCGGGCAATTTTGTTGATTTCTGCCAACGCGCAGTTGAACTCGACGTCTGCCGGGTTGTGGATGCGCGCCTCGAACGCGACGAGGATCTGGTGCCGGTCGCTGCCTTTTACCGCCATGATGAAGGGAAACATGAATTTGGCTTTGTAGGCTTCATTCAGTTCGACGAAGCGTTGGAGTTCCTCGGCCGTGCAGTGGTAAATACCGGCGCCTGCTTGTTCATGGGTGCTGGCTTCGGTCAGGTGGCCCTGGATGGCTTCTCTGCCGGCCAGCTCTGGGCGAGAGTTGATCAGTATCAGTTGTCTGGCGTGGTCGGCGCTTAACAAAATGTCACTCATGCGCTGGTGTAAAGTGTTGATCTGGTCGTCGCTGGCGTCCAGACCCAAGTCGTAAACTCTTTCGGCAATCCAGGGCGAGCGTTCATAAATGTCAGCAAGCGCTGCTACGAACGCTTCGCGGCTCAGGGTAGATGGCGTGAAAGTCTTGAAAATGCTCATTTTGAGGCCTCTTGACTAGAGGGGAGGCGCCAGTGGCTTTGGCTTCTGATGACAATAAAAGGTGTCTCGCAATACACCCATTATTTTGCAGGCCTGTGAAACGTTATCGTGTTCTCCGGCAAATTCAATAAGCTCAACTTTTGCTTAACAATTGGCAACGTTCATGTGGGATCAACTCCCTTGCGTTGGTGACTCTCGCACACCAAAAAAGTTCGGTTGCCCCGTTCTTTGTTCAAAATGGGTTTCATCAAGTTTAGACCTTTACAGCTCAGATCTATTTCTGGAGTCGATGTGTTGTCGTGTCATGTTGTTGCGGTTTCTCCTACTTGTATTGTGGCGAAAAAAGTCTGCTGTAATTTTTGCTGCTAGTTGCTGATCCTCTTCATCCTGAATTGAGTCCATAACCGATGCTTGCTAACCAAGGGGTATACAGTGGGCGGGTACGTTCAGTGATAAGCCCACAACTATCAATGGTTCTGGTGTCGCGACGGAAAATCGCTTCGTAAAAGGGGGCCCTAGTATGCTCAGCCAAAAATCAAGCCCGGTGCTCTTTTCTGCTCTTAACTCATGGTTTCTCCTCTAATCGCACCGCTCCAGGGCAATTAGCCCGTATACAGGCGCACCTCTCCTGCACTCAGCAATCGCTTTCGCACAATCTACAGATTCGACAACGCGAATAAAGTCGTCTGCTGAGCGATATTTTTCGCCAAACCACGAAAGCGCACTTTCGTATAACCAGACTGACGCTTGATCACGCGAAATGGATGTTCAACCTTGGCTCGTAATTGAGCTTTGGTGTATTCGATTTTACGACGCACCTGAGCGATCAAGCTCTTCATGTTGTATTTCTTATACGTGCTGGGGTGGGCGGCAATCGACCAGATCATTTGGCGGTCCTGATGCTCAGGACGTTTGTGCACGCCGGTGTAACCGGCATCGCCAGAGGAGTAAGTTTCCTCACCGTGCAACAACTGATCGACTTGAGTCACGTCCGCTACATTCGCCGCCGTGTCGACCATGCTATTGCACCAAGTCGGATTCGGCATCGACGCCAATGTGCGCTTTCTTTCCGAAGAAATACATATTCCCTTAATGAGATGGTCAGCTCGGCTCGAGAAACCCGGTGAGTCTAGACTTACCGGGTTTCTCTCTTTACCGAAGGAGGATCTCTCATGAACACCG
>NZ_VIUK01000057.1:0-3234 GCF_007828295.1 Pseudomonas sp. SJZ080 | reverse complement strand
GTTAACGGATCAGGCTAAGGTAAAATTTGTGAGTTTAATCGCGAATTTTCGGCGAATGTCGTCTTCACAGTATAACCAGATTGCTTGGGGTTATATGGTCAAGTGAAGAAGCGCATACGGTGGATGCCTTGGCAGTCAGAGGCGATGAAAGACGTGGTAGCCTGCGAAAAGCTTCGGGGAGTCGGCAAACAGACTTTGATCCGGAGATGTCTGAATGGGGGAACCCACCTAACATAAGTTAGGTATCTTAAGCTGAATACATAGGCTTAAGAAGCGAACCAGGGGAACTGAAACATCTAAGTACCCTGAGGAAAAGAAATCAACCGAGATTCCCTTAGTAGTGGCGAGCGAACGGGGACTAGCCCTTAAGTGGCTTTGAGATTAGCGGAACGCTCTGGAAAGTGCGGCCATAGTGGGTGATAGCCCTGTACGCGAAAATCTCTTGGTCATGAAATCGAGTAGGACGGAGCACGAGAAACTTTGTCTGAATATGGGGGGACCATCCTCCAAGGCTAAATACTACTGACTGACCGATAGTGAACTAGTACCGTGAGGGAAAGGCGAAAAGAACCCCGGAGAGGGGAGTGAAATAGATCCTGAAACCGTATGCGTACAAGCAGTGGGAGCCCACTTTGTTGGGTGACTGCGTACCTTTTGTATAATGGGTCAGCGACTTATTTTCAGTGGCGAGCTTAACCGAATAGGGGAGGCGTAGCGAAAGCGAGTCTTAATAGGGCGTCTAGTCGCTGGGAATAGACCCGAAACCGGGCGATCTATCCATGGGCAGGTTGAAGGTTGGGTAACACTAACTGGAGGACCGAACCGACTACCGTTGAAAAGTTAGCGGATGACCTGTGGATCGGAGTGAAAGGCTAATCAAGCTCGGAGATAGCTGGTTCTCCTCGAAAGCTATTTAGGTAGCGCCTCATGTATCACTGTAGGGGGTAGAGCACTGTTTCGGCTAGGGGGTCATCCCGACTTACCAAACCGATGCAAACTCCGAATACCTACAAGTGCCGAGCATGGGAGACACACGGCGGGTGCTAACGTCCGTCGTGAAAAGGGAAACAACCCAGACCGTCAGCTAAGGTCCCAAAGTTATGGTTAAGTGGGAAACGATGTGGGAAGGCTTAGACAGCTAGGAGGTTGGCTTAGAAGCAGCCACCCTTTAAAGAAAGCGTAATAGCTCACTAGTCGAGTCGGCCTGCGCGGAAGATGTAACGGGGCTCAAACCATACACCGAAGCTACGGGTATCACTTAGGTGATGCGGTAGAGGAGCGTTCTGTAAGCCTGTGAAGGTGAGTTGAGAAGCTTGCTGGAGGTATCAGAAGTGCGAATGCTGACATGAGTAACGACAATGGGTGTGAAAAACACCCACGCCGAAAGACCAAGGTTTCCTGCGCAACGTTAATCGACGCAGGGTTAGTCGGTCCCTAAGGCGAGGCTGAAAAGCGTAGTCGATGGAAAACAGGTTAATATTCCTGTACTTCTGGTTATTGCGATGGAGGGACGGAGAAGGCTAGGCCAGCTTGGCGTTGGTTGTCCAAGTTTAAGGTGGTAGGCTGGAATCTTAGGTAAATCCGGGATTCTAAGGCCGAGAGCTGATGACGAGTGTTCTTTTAGAACACGAAGTGGTTGATGCCATGCTTCCAAGAAAAGCTTCTAAGCTTCAGGTAACCAGGAACCGTACCCCAAACCGACACAGGTGGTTGGGTAGAGAATACCAAGGCGCTTGAGAGAACTCGGGTGAAGGAACTAGGCAAAATGGCACCGTAACTTCGGGAGAAGGTGCGCCGGTGAGGGTGAAGGACTTGCTCCGTAAGCTCATGCCGGTCGAAGATACCAGGCCGCTGCGACTGTTTATTAAAAACACAGCACTCTGCAAACACGAAAGTGGACGTATAGGGTGTGACGCCTGCCCGGTGCCGGAAGGTTAATTGATGGGGTTAGCTAACGCGAAGCTCTTGATCGAAGCCCCGGTAAACGGCGGCCGTAACTATAACGGTCCTAAGGTAGCGAAATTCCTTGTCGGGTAAGTTCCGACCTGCACGAATGGCGTAACGATGGCGGCGCTGTCTCCACCCGAGACTCAGTGAAATTGAAATCGCTGTGAAGATGCAGTGTATCCGCGGCTAGACGGAAAGACCCCGTGAACCTTTACTATAGCTTTGCACTGGACTTTGAATTTGCTTGTGTAGGATAGGTGGGAGGCTTTGAAGCGTGGACGCCAGTTCGCGTGGAGCCAACCTTGAAATACCACCCTGGCAACTTTGAGGTTCTAACTCAGGTCCGTTATCCGGATCGAGGACAGTGTATGGTGGGTAGTTTGACTGGGGCGGTCTCCTCCTAAAGAGTAACGGAGGAGTACGAAGGTGCGCTCAGACCGGTCGGAAATCGGTCGTAGAGTATAAAGGCAAAAGCGCGCTTGACTGCGAGACAGACACGTCGAGCAGGTACGAAAGTAGGTCTTAGTGATCCGGTGGTTCTGTATGGAAGGGCCATCGCTCAACGGATAAAAGGTACTCCGGGGATAACAGGCTGATACCGCCCAAGAGTTCATATCGACGGCGGTGTTTGGCACCTCGATGTCGGCTCATCACATCCTGGGGCTGAAGCCGGTCCCAAGGGTATGGCTGTTCGCCATTTAAAGTGGTACGCGAGCTGGGTTTAGAACGTCGTGAGACAGTTCGGTCCCTATCTGCCGTGGACGTTTGAGATTTGAGAGGGGCTGCTCCTAGTACGAGAGGACCGGAGTGGACGAACCTCTGGTGTTCCGGTTGTCACGCCAGTGGCATTGCCGGGTAGCTATGTTCGGAATAGATAACCGCTGAAAGCATCTAAGCGGGAAACTAGCCTCAAGATGAGATCTCACTGGGACCTTGAGTCCCCTGAAGGGCCGTCGAAGACTACGACGTTGATAGGTTGGGTGTGTAAGCGCTGTGAGGCGTTGAGCTAACCAATACTAATTGCCCGTGAGGCTTGACCATATAACACCCAAGCAATTTGCTTGCTTCGAGCTGAAAAGCGAAAGAGCACCAGATTGCGGTGTGTGAAGACGAAACGAACCGAAAGTTCGAGAGAAACACACAAACTATCGCATACCCAATTCGCTGGAACGTCGAAAGACGCGTCAGCTCAAGAATTTCTTGACGACCATAGAGCATTGGAACCACCTGATCCCATCCCGAACTCAGCAGTGAAACGATGCATCGCCGATGGTAGTGTGGGGTTTC
>NZ_VIUK01000056.1:0-6977 GCF_007828295.1 Pseudomonas sp. SJZ080 | reverse complement strand
TTCTGCGCAGTGGGCAACCCGGCATGGATGCCGGGTTAGCCGCCCCCGGCCATGGATGGCCGATGGCGGCGGGCCCACGGAGCAGGACCGGAGCGCGGGCATGCCGAGCCTAGGCGAGGCACCGAACGAAAGGGGCAAAAGCGCTTGGTTACTTGGCGCTTTTCCAAGTAACCCGCCGTAAGGGCGGAACCATTTGCGGCCGTTACCGCAGCAACGGATATACCCCAACCGCCTGAACACCAACCCCAAATCAACACAATCACGTATTAAAGGAGGGCGACCGCAACGTCAGCCAAACGGTGCTGGCGCAATAGCCTGCGAGGACTATCGTTGCCTGACTGGAAAACTCCAACCAATGAGGACGTCGTCATGAACACCAGCGATTTGCTCGAACAACTCTTGCGAGCCGGCCAGGGCTCAATGACGCAGCAAGGTGGCGGCGTACCTTCCCAGGGCGGCATGGGCAGCGGTCTTGGCGGATTGCTCGGCGGCCTGCTGGGCGGCGGTGCCGGTGCAAACAGCGGATTGGGCGGGTTGCTGGGAGGTTTGCTCGGCGGCGGCTCAGCCATGGGCGGTTCGCCCCAGCGACGCTCCGGTGGCGGCACCCACTACGCGGCGCTGGCCTCCCTCGGCATGATGGCTTTTCAAGCGTATCAAGCCTGGCAACGCAGCCAGGTGGCCGCGCCGCAACAGGCACCCCGCACCGTGGACCTGTTATCCGGCCCGGAAGTCGAGGATCACAGCCACGCCGTCCTTCGAGCATTAATAGCCGCGGCGAAGGCCGATGGCCGGATCGATGACGCCGAAAAGCACATGATCAGCACCGAAATCGGCCGCCACACCGATGACCCGGAACTGCAGCAATGGCTGGACGATGAAGTCGCCCGCCCGCTCGATGCCGCCGATGTGGCGCAGTCGGCAACGGACCCGGCGATAGCCGCGGAAATGTACCTCGCCAGCGTCATGCTGGTGGACGACCAGCAGGACGCCGAACGCAGCTACCTCGATGAACTGGCGGCAGCGTTGCAGATCGATCCGGATTTGCAGGTGCATCTGGAACAGCAGGCCAAGGGCGGCGCCGCCTGACCTGGTTATTTGGAGGCTTGTTCGTAGGCGCCAGGCTCGCCGGCGAAAGCGCTTGTCTGTACGCCTTCGCCGGCAAGCCTGGCGTCTACACGGGTTGCGGTAATTTCGGCAGCAAAAACGTCACCCCATACGCTTGGGCAATCTCCAGTATTTGCGGCAAATCCTCCGGCACCCTGAGCCGGTCCACTGCCGCAAAGAACTGGCCGCCCCGTGGATCAGACACCACGCCGATCATCTTCGACGTGGCGCTGATGTTCTTGTAGGCATGGATGGACCCAGCGGGTATATGCACGTAACCGCCGGCCGAGACGGTAGTGGAGGCGCCCTCGACCGTCACTTGCACCTGCCCGTCAATTACGTAGAACGCCTCATCCCAAGGATGAAAGTGCGGGGGCGGGCCGCCTCCCTGCACGCCTTCCTGGATGTGCACTTCAAAGGGTTTGCTCAGATCACCGCCCGCGAAAATCGTGATCGCCTCACCCACGACATTGACCGGTCTGGGGGTTTTTCCAGACTCGATGACGTGAACCGTTCGCATGATTGCTCTCCCGAGGATGAGTCCACACCCGGTTGAGTATATTCATTCGAGCCCGCGCCGGGTGCAGCGGCACAGGGCCGTCTGTCAGGGCAATTTCAACCCGGATTGAATTTTTCTCCGGGCAAATCGCTCTGCTGAAATAGAGACGTGTTGATTCAGCGTCCTGCCACTGGCCACAGACCGAGAGATGCGCCCATGACTGCCCTGACACGACTCGAATCCCGACCTGCCCACGAGCACGCCATCCCCACTGCCGGCAGCCTGAAACAGTGCTATGAGCAGCTGCTGCTGGGCGACGATGCCGAGCAACGCCACGCAATCGGCAAAATATTCCTGCAAGCGCAACTGCAACGAGCCGCAGACCTGCCCGAAGAGATGCCGGAAGATCTGTCGGCCCTGCAAACTTTCGTTGAACAGCACAGCACTGAAGTGGCGCGCCAATACGCTGATTATCTGAGCGCCCGCAAGGAGGGCGGACCACGGCAGTTTTTCAGCAACAAGGCGCACGCGCTGTTCTTCCTGCAAGCTGTCAGCCCGACCAAACGGGTGGACGGTGCCTGGTTGTACGGCCTGCTGCAGCACTGGCGCGACCCGCGTTTCGAAGGGCTGATCTGCACCTATCTGGAAGAGCTGGGCGATGGCAATCCGGCGCAGAATCATGTGGTGATCTACCGCAAACTGCTGGCCGAACTGGGCGTGGACACCGGCGTCATTGCCGACGAACATTACCTGCAAGGCGCGATTCAACTGGCGCTGGGCGAATGTGCCGACGACTTTCTGCCAGAGGTGATCGGCTACAACCTCGGCTACGAGCAGCTGCCGCTGCACCTGCTGATCAGTGCCTACGAGCTTAGCGAACTGGGCATCGATCCGTATTACTTCACCCTGCACGTGACCATCGACAACGCCAGTACCGGCCACGCGCAAAAAGCCGTGCAATCGGTGCTGCAACTGCTACCGATCGAAGGCGATCGCGAGGACTTTTTGCGCAGGGTCGCGCTGGGATATCGGCTCAATGACCTGGGGCAGGGCAGTCGGGCGATTATCGAGTCGTTCGACCTTTACGCTGAGGTGTTGAATATGCTGGAACGCAAACGCCCGTTCGGCCAGCACATGCATTCCGACTACTGCCGGTTCGAGGGCAAGACCGTCAATCAATGGCTGTCATCGCCGGAGCAGTTGCCAGGATTTCTCGCCGCCATGGAAAAAAAGGGCTGGATCAAACGTCATCAGGATCCCCAGGAAAGCCGCTTCTGGCAATTGATCGAGGGTGACGGCGCGGCCATGTTCGGTGTGTTCAGCCCTTATGAAAAGCAACTGTTGCACGACTGGATCTCCGGTGACTGGGCAGCGGAGCGTTCAACACCTGCGCCGCGCCGCGTCAGCAGTGGCGCGGTCGAACCGGCGTTGCCCGCCAGCGATCCGGACATCCAGACCTTGCTAGCCGCGCTGGAAGGCTTGTCCGCCGCCGAGCAGATGCCGGTGTTGATTCCGTGGCTGTCCGCCCATCGACACGCCCATCCAGCCGGCCTGATGGCCACGCGGCGATTCATCGAACTCAAATCCAGCCTTCGATAGGAGCACGGCATGAATCAGGAAGAACAATTGGGTGCTGCGGATCTGGCCTTGCTGCAATTGGGGCGCCGCTTGCAGGCGGACGGTTACCGCTTTATCACGCCGACGCCGCTGACCCATCAGCGGGTCAATGACCGCGCGTTTGGCCAAAGTGCCCGGACCCTGCGCGAAGTGTTCGGGTGGTCGCGGCCGTTCGAACCGGGGCTGTTGTCCACGGACGAACAGCGTCAATTGCAACAGGCGGGCGTTCTCGAAGAGAGCAATGGCCGGCTGAAAAGCCACGTACGCTGGTCCAGCCTCGATGACCTGTTGTTCGTGCATTCCGGATTCCCCACGGACGCGGCCGACGCGGTGTTCTTTGGCCCGGATACCTACCGTTTTGCCCAGTTGATTCACGCCCATCTGCAACAGAGCTTTGCGCCGGTCAGACGTGCCGTCGACATCGGCTGCGGCGCTGGCGTCGGCGCTATCGTGATTGCTCGCGCACGGCGTGAGGCCGAGGTGCTGGCGGTTGACATCAACCCGGCGGCGCTACGCCTGACGGCTGTGAACGCAGCGCTCGCCGAAGTGGCCAACGTCAGCATCGAAGCCAGTGATGTGCTGCAGGATGTCGACGGCACATTCGACCTGATCGTCGCCAATCCGCCCTACATGGCCGACCCCGCCGAGCGTGCCTATCGCCACGGCGGTGGGGCGCTTGGCGCGCAGTTGTCGGTGCGTATTGTCGAGCAGGCGCTGAACCGGCTGACCACAGGCGGTTCGCTGGTGTTGTACACGGGAGTGGCGATGGTCGACGGCTGTGATCCGTTTCTCGCAGCGCTGGCGCCGTACCTGGATTCGGCACGGTTCGGCTGGACCTATCGCGAGATCGATCCCGACGTGTTCGGCGAAGAGCTGTTGATGCCGGGCTACCAACGGGTGGAGCGAATCGCGGTGGTCGCGCTGATCGTCACGCGGCTTGATCCGGGCATCGGAGGAAGCGTTGAATCAGCCACGGGTGAGTGAGCCATGAACAAGAATCTGGATGACTACAACCGCATGCGTGACTTCTCGGCGACCTCCGAACCGGCCGCCAAACGTTCGGGCAAGAAAGCCGCGAAAGATCACGCCTTGCAGTTCTGTATCCAGAAGCACGACGCCTCGCGCCTGCACTACGACTTTCGCCTGGAACTCGATGGCGTGCTCAAGAGCTGGGCGGTGCCGAAAGGCCCCTCGCTGGACCCCAAGGTCAAGCGCCTGGCGGTGCATGTCGAAGACCACCCGATTGATTACGCCACGTTCGAGGGCAGCATTCCCGAAGGGCATTACGGTGCCGGTGACGTGATTGTCTGGGACCGTGGCGTGTGGATTCCGCAGGAAGACCCGGCCAAGGCCTACGCCAAGGGCAAGCTCAAGTTCGAGCTGCAGGGCGAGAAGCTCGGTGGCTTGTGGAACCTGGTGCGCACGCACATGCCAGGCAAGCAGGAGCAGTGGTTCCTGATCAAACATCAGGACAGCGCGGCCAAACCCGAAAGCGATTACGACGTGGTCGCCGCCGAGCCGGACAGCGTCCTCAGTGACCGGACCATCGTTGCCAAAAAAACGAAAGCGGCGGACAAGCCCAAACCCATCAAGAAACCGGCGCGCAAAGTTGCGGAAAAAAAACTGCCGGCGCAACTGACCGGTGCGCACAAAGCGGCATTGCCGGACCTGATCAAACCCGAACTGGCGACGCTGGTGGAAAAAGCCCCGGACGGCGAGTGGAGCTATGAGATCAAGTTCGACGGTTACCGGATCATGGCTCGCATCGATCATGGCGAGGTCAAGCTGTTCACCCGCAACGGTCACGACTGGACCCACAAACTGCCGAAACAAGCCGAGGCGCTGGCATCGCTGCAACTGGAATCCGCCTGGCTCGACGGTGAGATGGTGGTGGCCAACGAGCAAGGCGTGCCGGACTTTCAAGCGCTGCAAAACGCCTTCGACACCGGGCGCAGCGGCAACATTCTTTACTACCTGTTCGACATGCCTTACCTCAATGGCGTGGACCTGCGCGAGGTGCCGGTCGAAGAGCGGCGGGTCGCGCTGGCGACGGTGCTCAAACCCAATGAAAACCCGTTGCTGCGGTTCTCCGACGCGTTCGCCGAAGAGCCCGACGCCTTGCTCAACAGTGCCTGCCAGATGCAGATGGAAGGACTGATCGGCAAACGCCTGGACTCGCCTTACGTGTCGCGTCGCAGCAGTGACTGGATCAAGCTCAAGTGCAAACATCGACAAGAGTTTGTGGTGGTCGGCTACACCGATCCAAAAGGGGCGCGCAATGCGTTTGGTGCGTTGCTGCTGGGGTTGCACGACCGTGACAGCGGTGAGCTGCGTTATGCTGGCAAGGTCGGCACTGGCTTCAACGAGACAACGCTTGAAAGCATCTACGAACAACTGAAACCGTTGCAGACGAAGAAGCCTTCAGTCGTCAATCCACCGTCCGGATTTGACGCCAAAGGCGTGCACTGGCTCAAACCCGTTCTGCTGGCTGAAATTGCCTTCGCCGAAATGACCAAGGAAGGCTCGGTTCGTCACGCCGTGTTCCATGGCCTGCGTGACGACAAACCGGCCGAAGACATCACCGAGGAACGACCGAAAGTGGTGAAGAAAAGCACGGCAGAAAAACCTGTCACCCGCCAAAGGAACGCGTCGGAAAAAGCCGCGCCGGCGCCGTCACAACTTGGCCTGGGCGAGGGCAAGGTGCGGATCACTCACCCGGACCGGATCATCGACGCCAGCAGCGGTACCACCAAGGTGCAATTGGCGGAGTATTACGCCGGCGTCGCCGAATGGATTCTGCCCGAATTGAAAGACCGGCCCGTGGCGCTGGTTCGCGCGCCGGACGGTATTGCCGGTGAATTGTTTTTCCAGAAAAACGCCGAGCGCCTGGCGATACCGGGGATCACCACCCTGGACAAGGAACTCACCGGCCAGCCGATCATGATCATCAACAGCGCCGAAGCGCTGATTGGCGCCGTGCAGATGAGCGCCGTCGAGCTGCACACCTGGAACGCCACGTCGGACAACCTCGACAAGCCAGACCGCTTCGTTCTCGACCTCGATCCGGACCCGGCGCTGCCATGGAAAAGCATGGTCGAGGCGACTCAACTGACGTTGTCGGTGCTGGATGAACTGGGACTCAGGGCTTTCCTCAAGACCAGCGGCGGCAAAGGCATTCACCTCGTGGTTCCGCTGACCCGCAAGCTCGGTTGGGATGAAGTGAAGGACTTCAGTCACGCCATCGTCAGCCACATGGCCAAGCTGTTGCCGGAACGGTTTTCCGCAGTTTCGGGGCCGAAAAACCGGGTGGGGCGGATCTTCATCGATTACCTGCGCAACGGCCTCGGAGCAACCACCATTTGTGCTTACGCCGCGCGCACCCGCGAAGGGCTGCCGGTGTCGGTGCCGATCTTTCGCGAGGAGGTGGCCGGGCTCAAGGGCGGCAATCAGTGGAACGTGCACAATGTGCATGAACGCCTGGCCGAGGTGGGCGACGAGCCGTGGGCCGACCTGAAGAAAACAAAACAGGCGATCACCGCCGAGATGCGGCGGCGTGTTGGGATGAAAAAGTAGCAGGATCTGAGTCCTGACGCTGTCCAAATGTGGGAGCGGGCTTGCTCGCGAAGAGGAAGTGTCAGTCGACATCCATGTCTCTGGTGCACCGCCTTCGCGAGCAAGCCCGCTTGTGTCTAGATCTAGGAATAAGCTCTGGGGTGAGAGGGGTGGATGGCAAGCTGTGAGTCCGCGGTGCTTGAAG
>NZ_VIUK01000055.1:0-8133 GCF_007828295.1 Pseudomonas sp. SJZ080 | reverse complement strand
ATCAACCGGCAAGTCCTGACCAATCGGGAGAAGACATTGCTGGCTGATGCCCTAAGGCAGAGGTACTCCTTGCTAGAGCTGCTTGACGCGTTGGGCTTGGCCCGAAGCTCCTATTTCTATCATCGAGCCCGAATGCAGGTCGCGGAAAAGTACACCGAAGTGCGTCGTGCCATGGCGGACATATTCGAGCGCAATCATCGTTGCTATGGCTACCGTCGGATGCGAGCTTCGTTGAGCAGGCAGCGTGTGCGCCTTTCAGAGAAGGTGGTGCAGCGCTTGATGAAGCAGGAGTGCCTAGTCGTCGCCAAGCCGAAACGGCGTCGATACGGTTCCTACCTCGGGGAGATCAGTCCGGCGCCGGAAAACCTCCTCAACCGCGACTTCACGGCCCTAGCTCCGAATGAGAAATGGCTGACCGACATCTCGGAGTTCCAGATCCCGGCCGGCAAGGTGTACCTGTCCCCCATGATCGACTGCTTCGATGGGAAGGTGTAGGATTTCGAAATAAATGCGACGTTTTGGAAATAGATGCGACAGGGTCTGGACCTTTTCATTGCGCATGACGGAGCTAACACAGGCGTTCACATTCAAGCAAAGCGATGGACCGGCGGTGAGTGAATATCCAAATATCCTTCCAGCTATAATTTATAGTTAGGCGGATATAACAGGTATATCGTAATTCTTGAGGCCGTTTCGATGATGCCCTCTTCCAAAGCATGGAACCGATTCAGACGAGCTTGTTGATTGCTAGCCCCAAATTCGAGCCAATTCCGCATATATTAGGCAGTGTCATAACGTCTAGAACCTGGATCATAAAGTCCAATTTTCGATGTTAGTGTCTAGGAATGTTTACACTATGCGGGTCAAAGCACTGACCGACCAAGCCATAGCAAAAGAGATTGGGGCACGTATCCAAGCACTTAGGCTGAAAAGAAATATCAGCGTCGAAGATGTAGCTATAAATGCGGGGATTAGCCGCCAGACCGTATATTTGTTGCTCAGACATGGAAGGGGAACGCTGCCAAACCTAATCGCGGTACTTCGGGCCATTGATGAGCTCGAACGCTTAAGCTCCTTAGTCGCGGACGTTCTGCCCAGTCCAATCCAGATCGTTCGTATGGAAGGAAAAAAACGTAAGCGCGCTTCAGGTCGCCGAGTAAGTTCAGACGGATCAGTCGCAGCCACATCATCTCGGAAAAAGACCAGCGACTGGTAACTCCGCAGGCGCTGTATTAGCTGCGTTCATAGGAGGGAAGTGACCGCCGTTTGTTAATCCTCCGCCCCCCCACAAACTGTCTTCCCAAGATTCGGCATTTGCCGGATGCTGATCCGCAAAACGTACCAACTGAAGGTAGCGCCATGTTTGCTGAGGTCATGCGCGAAGATGCATATCAATCTTATCGAATACGGTTGGAGAGCTTGCTTGGCATTCCCCGCAACGCTTGTGATCAAGACGTCCATAAAATGATCGAGGCCGGTTTCCCGACTAGCAGGCTTAAAGAACTTTATGATCTTGGCATGATAAGCACGTCAGAACGTGACCAGATCATCGCGCTTCGAACCTTAAAGGCCAGAACGGCAGGTAAAAAGCGGCTCACGCTTCACGAGAGTGATCGGCTATTCAGATATGTACACATTACGGCCATGGCAGAGGTGCTTTTCGGAGACAAAATCAAAGCCAAGCGATGGCTATCGAAGCCCAAGGATCGGTTTGCCGGTAGGAAACCGTTAGAGATGCTCTCTACCTTTCCCGGCACTCGAGAGGTTGAGGTGATGTTGATTCGAGTGGCTGAGCCATTTGCATTTTGAGAAAGGATCCGGGGATCTTCAGCACCGCTCCACATCACTAACCGCGTCGGCTGGTGGACTTGCCCCTACAAAACCGGACACCAACTCCCCGTTAAATTGATGCCGCTGCCAAGCGCCTGAACTCCCTCGGTGAGCGATAGTTCAAAGCGCTGTGCGGATGCTGCTCGTTGTAATGCTCAAAGGCAATTGCCAGGTTACGCAGCGCCGTTTCTCGATCCGGCTTGGGCATGTGCGCCACATAATCCCGCTTGATCGTCTTCACGAAGCTCTCGGCCATGCCGTTGCTCTGCGGGCTGCGCACCGGTGTGGTCACTGGCTGCAAACCGATCTGTCGAGCAAACAGGCGCGTTTGTTCGGCGGTGTAGGCCGAGCCGTTGTCGCTTAGCCACTGCACCGGCATGGCGGGCAGTTGATCACCGAAACGCTTCTCCACACTTTCCAGCATCAAGTCGCGGATATCATCGCCGCTGTACCCGGTCGGGCTCGCGACCCAGCCGATGGCTTCGCGATCACGGCAGTCCAGGGCGAAGGTCACGCTCAGTTTGGCGCCGTCCTCGCAACGGAACTCAAAGCCGTCCGAGCACCAACGTGTATCGCTGGTTTCCACCGCAATTCGGCCTTCGTGCCGACGCGGCACACCGGGCTCTTTGATCCGGCGCTCAAGCAGCAAGTTGTGATCACGCATGACCCGGTAAACCCGCTTCACGTTGATCGCGGGCAGCAACTGGGTTTCACGGGCGCGACGCAGCAATCCCCAGACTCGGCGGTAGCCATAGCTGGGCAGTTGGCTGACCTGTTGCTGGATTTCGGCCACCAACTCAGCGTCGTTCACAGGCTTGCTTCGCCGTACTTTGGGCGATACCGATTGCTTGATTCGAACCGTTAATTGCGAGTGCGCCACACCGAGACATTCGCTGACCAGCTTCACTGGTCGTCCCCCGGCAACAAGGGTGAGTGCGCAATCCATTTTCGCGACCGGGCGATCTCCACGGCCTCTTTGAGGATTTCTGCTTCCATCGTCTTCTTGCCCAGCATCCGTTGCAGTTCACGGATCTGCTTGAGTGCATCGCTCAGCTCAGAGGCCGGCACCACGGCTTCACCAGCACTGACCGCCGACAGGCTGCCGTCCTGATAGAGCTTGCGCCAAAGGAACAACTGGTTGGCATTGATGCCGTTGCGCCGAGCGACGACCGACACACTTTGTCCTGGCTCAAGGCTCTCGCGAACCATCGCCAGCTTTTGCTCCGGGCTCCAGCGGCGTCGCCGCTCCTGGCCCAAAAGCTCCCCACTCTTATCGTTGCTGTTAGTCATAAACATAACCGTTTGCCTATCCCTTATCGTAAGGGGGAAACGGTGTCCTGTCTTTCATGGGGCTCGTTCATGTAAGGGGCCGAGGAACACACCTTCCTCACCTGGCCGATAAGGGCGATTGTGTCCGCGTATTTTAGTGCACACCATCGCCCTTTGGCGTCGGGGTCTGGAAGGTGTGTTGGCCGGACGGATACGGACGTCCTCACGCGCCTGCCGACGCAGCGGGAGAGTGCTATCGGTGAGCTTCTGCCGCATAAACGGCAACCGGTTTAGCTGCCCAAGACGGGATGCCTGTCCGAAGATATCGACGGTGGCCCGTGTTACGCCGAGCGCGAGGGTCAATCGTGTCGAGGGCAGCAACAATAGGGGAAGACCTCACGGAAACGCTCAAATCGCTGCCCGCAATTCACGTGGTGACAGGCCATAGTGCGAGCGAAAGCGCACAGCAAAACGTGAGGCCGAGGCGTAACCGCAGGCGCCGGCAATTTCACCGATTGGGCGAGAAGTTGTTTGCAACCGTTGTAATGCTGTCGACAGTCGAACGCCCTCCAAAATATTCCTGAAACTATTACCCTCTTTCGCCAGTTGGCGACGCAATGTCGACTCACCCAGGTTCATGTGTTGTGCGATGCTCGCAACCGTCCAGTCTCTCTCCGGGCTGGCCATTACCAGTTGCTGCACACGTTCACACAGTGGATCGTTGCGACCCATCAGCAGAGGTCCGGCCTGGCCGCCAAGGCATAGGCTCAGAAGAACCGCTTCCCCATAATGTGTGCATAGTGCCTGCGGGGCGTTTCCGTTGATGGCGGCCAGCAACTGCTCCCATGCCTGGGTTGTGTGCCTGTCCAGGGGAACGCATAGGTCGGTCTTCAGTACACCGCGACAGCTCATAATCTGCTGGCTATATCGGGTGCTGAAGTTACGCAATGTCGAGACGGGAAAGGTCACCGCATCGGCGATGTAGTGACCGTGAAGGCCAGGGAAGTTTGAGATACCAAGCTCACGCCCGGCCGGCATCAGAATCAGATGTTGAGGCCCTGCGCGCATCTCCCGGTCATCCCATTGCAGCAGTTTTTCCCCCTGTCGCACTCGACACAAGGTGCTCACGAACACTGGCACCCTTGGCAAGGTAAGGGGTCGTCGCGCCTGTATGACACACGCATCGATAATGTTTTCCCGGTGCTGTATGCCGTCACAAGGGCGCATCATTCTTAACGTCCGTAAGTTGAAGTAATGGTCGCTTTGGCCAACGCGTTGGCGTTGAGCATATAACCCACCAACGCTCCGCTGGCCTGGTTGTCGAGCGGTAGCTTATCGACTTTCAATGCCCATACGGTGAATTGATAGCGATGGGGTTTATCCCCTACTGGAGGGCAAGCACCGCCAAATCCCGATTGACCAAAATCAGTTCGCCCCTGTACTGCACCGGCAGGCAAACTCGCCCCTGCTCCTCTCGGCAAGCTATTGGTAGAAGCTGGTAGGTTAACCACCGTCCAATGCCACCAACCGCTACCGGTCGGTGCATCGGGATCGTAGACCGTGATCGCGTAGCTTTTAGTACCTGCGGGGGCGTTTATCCAGGAAAGCTCAGGAGAAGTGTTGCCACCTTCGCAACCGAAGCCCTGGAACACTTCGCGACTGGTCAGCGGGCGGTTGTCAGCAATATCCCGGCTGGTCAGTGAGAAATCGGCAGCGTATCCACTGAGTGCTACTGCCATGGAAAGTGCAGGCAGGACTAATCTGATTTTCATCGCGACTCCATCTGAGCCTTAGAGTGAAGCTCGAGTCTAGGTTGAACAAAGTGTGGTTACTGTGCCGAAATGCTCGGCAACAGTGCTGAAATGCTCGATTGTTCAGGCGAACTATCAACTCTCGACCGTGTTGGCCAGACGCTTACAAATCGATCGAAACGCATCGCATCGCATCGCATCGCTTTCTCGACGTAGCACTTACGTTCGGAATTGAGCACGAGCCCGTAGGGCTTCTCGCCAGCTCGCCACTCGTGCCCCACCGCGTCGGCCGTGAATCTAAAGAAGTTCATGAGACGCATCGGTTACGGGGAGCGCATTGAAAGCTTTCAATACGGGTGCGGTCAGCCGCCGATGATCGATGTCAGTACCGTCCATTGCTGGATGCATTACGCAAGGAGCTCGTCGAGATGGTGGCGATGCTCGATTCTATCCAGTATGTCGAACAGTGAAGGAACTCGTGCCTGGTAGGCCAAGGTCTTCACTGGAGTTGAGCGTCAGACCGACAATGGCGGCCCAGCTTTCGGGTTCAAAACCACGTCCGCTCAATCAGCCCTTTTAGCGCTCCACTCGAGGTAGTAAAACCGTAAGCCAGCAAATTCAAGCGACTCAGGCTTATGCCGAAAAATTTCTCCCGCTTTTACCTCGTCAGCGTTAGCCGCCAACCGGTCAGCCTCTCTCATACAGTTTTGTTATCTACTGCATTGCACCGACAACCTATTCGGCGTCAGAGCGCTCGGCAACTGTTAGCGCTTCACGGGCTGTCTGTTCGAGGCGGAGTGAGATTTTTTAGGTTTTGTTGCAAGGCTTGCGTCGGCTTGTTGAGCCCCCTAACGACCTCGCACAGGGATCTATGTAGGAGCCCTTGCGATCTCAGCTGCATGAGATTGAAGTCGGGTTTCATCACTTTGAAAGACTGTAATCATGCGATAAATGGCCTGAGCATCAGAGTCATTACCGGCCGAACTCAATCGTTCGGCAATTCGCGTCAGTTCTACTGCAGACCATTTAAGGTCCGAGGCGATGCCCTGAAGGTCACGCTTCAGACCTTGCCTAGGTTTGCTGAGCTCCATAACGCATTCCTGCAAATCCAAGAAAAATTCAACTATCTGCTGGAGGGAGTGATGGTTGTATCCTTCAGCAAAGCCTCGGCGGTGCGCCGCCGGCCAAGGCTTCTATTTTCTCACTGTCACCCTGATGGGATGAGAACGTGCGCGAAATATAGCAGGTTGTGAAGTCGTGTTCGATTCGACCCAACGCACGCGCTACGAAATATCGAAATTATCGACGACGGCGACCAAGGACCGATCACTCTAGCGGCTTGCCAGGTCAATGGGTCGCGAATTGGTGCCGAAGCTGCTACAAAATCCCGCTCAATGCGGGATGAGATTTAACCGGAACGAACTCAGTGACGCCATAAGCGGCTATACCGTTCTGATGGAACGGATCTTTTGCAAGTATCGCGTCCAATTCTGAGCGGCTGACCCTACCGCTTACAATGATCACTCCACCGTTGCGTGGATTTTTGGGGCCGGACGCTAGAAACAACTCTTGAGTGTATTGCTCGTCAAGAAACTGACGATGCGACTCAAGATAAACTTCTATTACATCAATGGTTTTCAGATATGTTAGGTCTACGATGTACATTGCTTATCACGGCCTCTAGGGCAATTAGAAAGTCACCTTTGATCCTACTCAGCTGTTGCACTAAGCACATTGAGTGCAGCCTTGCACAGTGGATAGACCAACGCCTGCGGCTGGGAACCGCAGATGCCGCCCCATTATGCCCATAACACCTTGCATCATAAAGCAGGCGTCCACTTATGCGGCAGTAACTCGGCAATTTCAATAGCGCGCTGCGTCGGCAGACGCGTGAGTACGTCCTTCCAAAGTAGATTTCTATCCTATGACTGCATTGTGCGCATTTGATGGGACTCACTTCACGAGCAAATTTTGAGCGGCGCTTGTGAAGCATGGCGATAGCGCAATATGGACAAAGCTCATCCTCTCGAGCTATGGGATGGTACAACCCGATCAGATTGGAGGAGCTGGTAGCGATACCGTACTCTTGGATCAGGCTGCCTGCCCTTTTACCCATTAAATAACGAGTAAAGAACTCTTCAATACCAACGCGCCAAGCTTTACCGATCACATTTTTGCGCGGATGGGCCTGCGGGGTTTCCATTTCGCGCCGCGCATCCGTGACCTAGTTGACACGAGAGTCTATATTCCTAAGAGCTATACCACCGATAACGCGCTCAAGCCGACGATCGACTGCATGCTCAACATCAAACATGTCCGCGCCATTGGGACGGAATCCTGCGACGGCCCACCGCGATCAAACAGGGCACAGCAACAACCTCGCCGAGGTTGTGCAAGCTCGGTAGCTACCCGCGCCAGAACGTCCTAGTCATGGCACTGCGCGAGCTGGGCCGTATTAAAGAGCGCACGCGGTTCATTTTGGACTGACTGCAAAGCAATGGAATTGTGCCGCCACGTTCATTCCGGCTGAACAAGGGAGAGGTTCGCAATGCTTTCTCTCGCGCTTGTTCTTCAACGGGCTGGGCGAATCTAAGGATGCTCCGATCAACTTGCCGCACGGCGGCAAGTCGAAATTTCCTTGGAACGCACCGCTATTTGCCAAAAAACGACCGATGCCTCGTGTATTGAGGGCTATTTCGTCTGGTCTTCCGTGTTAAGCACGCAACTCGCCCATACCCATCAGCTGTTTTTGAGCCATCCACAGGTTTGACAGGGCGAACAGCGTGGTCAACTGAGCTGTGTTTTTCATCAGTTCACGAAAGCGCACTTTAACGTAACCAAACTGCCGCTTGATCACCCGAAACGGATGCTCAACCTTGGCCCGTGTCTGAGCTTTGCAGTACTCGATCTTGCGCTTGGCTTTGTACAGCAGGCAGCGTTTATTCAACTTGGAATAGGTGCTGCGGCGCGCTGCGATTTGCCAGATCACTTCACGATTTTCATGCTCTTCACGCTTCTAGACACCGGTGTATCCAGCGTCCGCATACACCGCGTTTTCTTCGCCATGCAGTAGCTCGGCGACCTGTGTGACATCGGCCACATTGGCGGCGGTGCCATGGACGTGATGAACCAATCCCGACTCTGCATCGGCGCCAATATGGGCCTTCATCCCGAAGAAATACTGATTACCTTAATGAGATGGTCAGCTCGGCTCGAGAAACCCGGTGAGTCTAGACTTACCGGGTTTCTCTCTTTACCGAAGGAGGATCTCTCATGAACACCG
>NZ_VIUK01000054.1:0-10314 GCF_007828295.1 Pseudomonas sp. SJZ080 | reverse complement strand
GGTTCTGCGCAGTGGGCAACCCGGCAGGGATGCCGGGTTAGCCGCCCCCGGCCATGGATGGCCGATGGCGGCGGGCCCACGGAGCAGGACCGGAGTGAGGGAATGGCGAGCCTTCGCGAGCCACCGTACGTCAGGGGCGCAGGCGCTTGGTTACTTGGCGCTCTTCCAAGTAACCCGCTGTAAGAGCGGAACCAATAGCCGCCGTTACCGCAGCAACGGATATGTACCCCGTTCAGGGCTTCAGCGGAAACTCCATATCACGATCTGACAGCTCTTTCCCATCATCGGGGTGCTTCCAGGTCGGCGTCGAACGCTTCTGCCGCTCGATCTCTTCTTCCGTCGGTTCATCCATGTCTTCTTCATCCGGATCCGGACGCTTTTGTTCAGTTGCCATGCTTACCTCTCTTCCTAAGGGATCAGTCATCAACTTTAAGCGTAGAACAGTTTCGCCCCCCCGGCTCAAAGCCACCAGCGCAGCAAAAAGAAAAACCCCATGCTCAACAGCATGCTGAGCAAGGTATTGCGGGTGTACAGCACCAGCCCCACCGCCACCAGCGAACTGATCAGATACGGGTTGTCCCACTGCAAGTTCAGCTGCTTGTCCGGCATAAACACTATCGGGCCGCAAATCGCGGTCAGCATGCCCGGCACCGCAAAACCGAGAAACTGCCGGGCATTGCTGCTCAGGCGCAGCGGCAGGCGCGGTTCGAGAAACACGTAGCGGTTGAGGAACACCAGAATCCCCATACCGACAATCACTGCCCAAACCATCATGTGCGCCCACCATAAAATTTATTGCAGACAAAGCCCGCCGTCATGCCCGCCAATCCCGAGAGCACCAGCGCCGAGCCCCATTGCCAATAGCTGAACAACACCGAGCAGAACAACGACACCGCCACGCAGACCACCGTCGGTACGTTACGCACCACCGGGGTGATCAGGGCAATGAAGGTCGCGGCGATGGAGAAATCCAGGCCCAGATGCTCCAGCCCCGGAATGCTGCTGCCGAGCACAATGCCGGCAAGGGTGAAGAGGTTCCAGGCGATGTAAAACGTCAGGCCGACGCCCAGGGCATACCAGCGATTGAACTGCTGTTTGTCATGCTGACTGGTCAGGGCAAACAACTCGTCGGTGAGCAAAAAGCCCAACCCTGCACGCCAGCGCCCCGGCAGCGGCGAAATCACCGAGCGCATGCTCATGCCATAGAGCAAATGCTGGGAGGTCAGCAGCAGCGTGGTCAGCAGAATCGAAAAAATCCCGGCACCGCCCTTGAGCATGCCGATGGCCACCAGTTGCGCCGCGCCGGCAAACACGATGCTCGACAACCCCTGGCCTTGCAGCGGTGTGAGGTTGGCTTCGATGGCCATGGAACCGGCGAGCAATCCCCACGGCGCGGTCGCCAGGGACAACGGCATGATCGCCGCGGCGCCGCGAAGAAACGCGCTGCGCGGCAGGAGTGAATTGGACATAACGCTCGACAACCAGAGAAAGACGTCAGACTGTGCCAGCAGTTGCCGCCGATGGCTTGAACAATCTTGCGCACTGCAGCGAATGGCAGGATGCGCGCCGGGTTCGCTGATTTTCGTGATTAACGCCCCGCCCGAGTACCATGGAGCCATCGCATAACGTGTCAGGGAGTCGACATGCTTTACCGAATCGCCGCCGACGGGCTGGTGCTGTTTCACCTGTTGTTCATTCTGTTCGTGCTGTTCGGCGGGCTGCTGGTGCTCAAATGGCATCACTTGGTCTGGTTGCACCTGCCGGCCGCCGCGTGGGGCGTGTGTGTGGAGTTTTTCCATTTGTTCTGCCCGCTGACGGACTGGGAAAACCGCATGCGCCACGCCGCCGGGCAAACCGGCTATGGCGGTGGTTTCATTGAGCACTACGTGTGGCCGGTCATTTACCCGGCGGGCCTGACACCGGCGATTCAACTGGGACTCGGCAGCGTGGTGCTGGCGCTCAACGTGCTGGTCTATCTTCGGTTGTTCAGGTTGCGCAAATTACGCCGGGCCGCCTGAACAATCTCCTCTGAGGATCTGCACATGTTGTCGATTGAAGACCTGGCATTGCTGCAAGCCATTCGGGAAACCGGCAGCCTGTCGCGAGCGGCGGCGCATCTGGGCAAGGCGCCGTCGACGGTGTCCTATGCGGCGCGGCAACTGGAAGAGCGTTTCGACGCGCTGCTGTTCGACCGACGCCGCTACCGTCTGCAGCTCACCCCCGCCGGGGAGCTGCTGGTGAACGAAGCGGCGCGGCTGATGCAGGACGTCTCACGCCTGACCCAACGGGTGCAACAAGTGGCCAACGGCTGGGAGAGCCGGCTGTGGATCGTCACCGACAAACTGCTGGAATTCGACGCCTTGATCCCGGTGATTCACGAGTTCGACGCGCTGCAATCCGGCGTACCGCTGCGCATCACCCAGGAAGTATTGAAAGGTGTATGGGAAGCCCTGCGCGAGGGCCGGGCGGACCTGATCATCGGCGCCACCAACGAACCGCCGGCGATCCCTTCCTTGCGCTGGATGCAATTGGGGGAAATGGAATGGGTGTTTGCCGTCTCGTCCAGGCATCCGCTGGCCAGGGCTAAGGAACCGATTTCCCGGGCAACGGTGACGCAGCACCGAGCGATCGTCGTGGCGGATTCATCCAGAGCCACCGAAGGCAGCACCTATGACGTTTCCGGTGGGCAACCGGTGCTCGCCGTGCCGACCATGCGCGCGAAAATCCTCGCCCAGTGCGACGGCCTCGACGTGGGTTGGCTGCCCCGGCATCGGGTTGCCTCGTTGCTGAAGAACGGCACGCTGGTCGAGAAACAGATGGCCGATCCGCGCGAGCCAAACATTCTGTACGCCGGCTGGCGCGGCGATCATGACGGCCGCGCCCTGGGCTGGTGGCTGGAAAAACTCAAGCAATCGTACCTGGCGACCAGGCTGGTCCAGGGCAGCGACCGGTTCGTCTGAACCGGCACACTCAGTTGGCAATGACGCTCATGTTCCGGCCGCTGGCCTTGGCGACATAAAGTGCCTTGTCGGCGGCACCAATCAAGTCGTCAGCCTGGGCTTGCGAGGCCGGATCGTAAGCGGCGACGCCCAGGCTGACCGTCACCACGCCTTCCGCACCTTCACTGTGGCGAATACCGGCATGCAGCACCGCGCGACGGATTTTTTCCGCCACCAGAAACGCCCCGACATAGTCGGTTCCGGGGAGCACCACCGCAAACTCTTCGCCGCCGTAGCGAGCCGCAAGGTCCCCGGGGCGCTGGATATTATCGGTGATGATCGCACTGATATTGCGCAGACACTCATCACCGGCCAAGTGACCGTAGTTATCATTGAACAGTTTGAAGTGATCGACATCAATCATCAGCAAGGCGAGGCTGGTCAGGCTGCGTCTGGCGCGACCGATTTCCGAGTGAATGAACAGATCGAACTGACGGCGGTTGGACAGCCCCGTCAACGCGTCCTCCAGGGCCAACAGTTCCAGGCTGCGATTGACCTCGATCAGTTTTTCCTGGGCATCCAGCAACTGGTTCTGGATGCGGTTCTGCTGCTTCATCAGATTGATCAGACGATAACCCAGCACTCCCACAAAACCCAGCAGCAGCGCGACGATGCCCGCACTGAGCAAGGATTCCTCACGCCAGCCGGCCAGGACTTCATTCTTGTCGAGCGCGGCGAAAACGATCAGCGGATACCCCTCGACCCGGCGAAACCCCACCACCCGCACAACGCCATCCATCACGGACCTGACCGTTGCCGTGCCTGAACTGCCCATGGGCAACAACTGTTTGAACAGCGGGCTGTTGGCGATGCTGGTGCCGATTTCCGCTTCATTGAACGGCCGGCGAACGATAATGGTGGCGTCGTCGGCGATCAGATTGATCACGCCGTTGCGGCCCATGTCGATGCTGTCGTACAGGGACAGAAAATGGCTGAGATAGATCGTCGCCAGCGCCACACCGGCAAAACGGCCGTCGGCGTGATTGATCCTGCGCGACACTGTCATGATCCATTCGTCGCTGGAGCGGCTTTTGATCGCCGGACCGATGTGCGGCCCACGGTCGGGATGATCGCGATGGTAGATGAAATACTCACGGTCGGCGTTGTTGGCATCGGACACGACCGCACCATTGGAATTGGCAATCCAGCGCCCCTGCTCGTCATAGACGAACATGCCGTGCAATTGTCTCAGCTCACTGCGTTGGGCACTGAGCAAGCGCTCCAGGTGAGGCAATCGGGCCGACTCGAAGCCGTCGGTTTCCAGGCGTTCCACCAGCGTAAACAGCAACGTGTCGGCTTGCTTGATCGTCGCCTGCGCTTGCGAGGCCAGGGTCTGCGCAAGGTTGGACATCGCCACTTCTTTGTCATGCAGATGGTACTGGCGCGAGTTCCAGGCTTCCCAGATCACGATGGCGATCATGGACAGGCACACAGCGAGAAGCAAAACCACTGCGGAGCGGACCTTGAGCCTTGCCCCCGCCTCGGTCACCAGGGACACGCCGTGGCGGGATTGTTCGATTCGCTCTTTGACGGACGGATGCCCCATGACGCTCCCTGATTCTTGATGAGTGGCGACTGATCCCGTTCGCCTTTTTATTATCACGACGCCTCAACGATACACCGGTCAGCGTGGCGTCTGTTTCAATGCCTCAAGCCACGCAGGGTTCAATTGCGTCTGTTCGGTCTCGATGCCCAGCGCCTCCATCCGCGCCTTGTGCAGGTCCATTTCGCGAACCAGTTGGCTGTGATCACTGGAGTTGCCGTCCAGCTCATGCATCTGGCTCAACCCAAGATGATAGAAGCGCAACAGCTTCATGGCCCCTGGATCATCCTTCTCCACCGCCGCCGTCACCTGATGCATGACGTTGGTGATGCTCATCAGGCTGCGCTTGAGCTGCCAGCCGTACACGGCGGGCGCCATCCATTCCTGATTCCAGAACGTGCCGCGCATCAGTGCCACCATCAATAGCACCGCGACAAACACGCCACCCACGTTGAAGCGTAGATTGTCGCCCCCGGGTTCGCCGAACATCGCCACCGCCGCGGTCGACAGCACCATCGCCAGCGCCAGGAAAACCAGGGCGATGATGATCGTGCTGCGGCGTGTCTGGCGTCGATAGACTTCGGGGTTCTGCGGCTGGATTTCGAACATCGCGACGGGTTTCCTCAGGTGGCATCGGCAAAAAGACTGCGAGGCATTATCGCCTCTGCGGCGGATTTAGCTATGCTGGGGCTCCTTTTCATCTTTTCATCGTCAAAGGGGAACATGGCGATAGTGCGCAGTTCGTGCCATCTTCTTTTATGGATACATACTATTCGGATGTCATGCGTCCTCGGCGGGTGACATCGTTTTAAGGATCATTGAATGTCCCAACGACAAGTAATCAACGCTTCGGTCAGCCCGAAAGGCAGCCTGGAAACCCTCTCTCAACGTGAAGTACAGCAACTGAGCGAAGCCGGATCCGGCAGCACATACACCCTCTTCCGCCAGTGCGCCCTGGCCATCCTCAATACCGGCGCCCATGTCGATAACGCCAAGACCATCCTCGAAGCCTACAAAGACTTCGAAATCCGTATCCACCAGCAGGACCGCGGCGTGCGCCTGGAATTGCTGAACGCCCCGGCCGACGCCTTCGTCGACGGCGAAATGATCGCCAGCACCCGGGAAATGCTGTTCAGCGCCCTGCGCGACATCGTCTACACCGAAAACGAACTCGATGCCCAGCGCATCGACCTGAGCACTTCCCAGGGCATCAGCGACTACGTGTTCCATCTGCTGCGCAACGCCCGCACCCTGCGCCCCGGCGTCGAGCCGAAGATCGTGGTGTGCTGGGGCGGCCACTCGATCAACACCGAAGAATACAAATACACCAAGAAAGTCGGCCACGAACTGGGCCTGCGCAGCCTGGACATCTGCACCGGTTGCGGCCCGGGCGTGATGAAAGGTCCGATGAAAGGCGCGACCATCGCCCACGCCAAGCAGCGCATCCACGGCGGTCGCTACCTCGGCCTGACCGAGCCGGGCATCATCGCCGCCGAAGCACCGAACCCGATCGTCAACGAGCTGGTGATCCTGCCGGACATCGAAAAACGTCTGGAAGCGTTCGTGCGCGTGGGCCACGGCATCATCATTTTCCCGGGTGGCGCAGGCACGGCCGAAGAGTTCCTCTACCTGCTCGGCATCCTGATGCACCCGGATAACGAGGGCCTGCCCTTCCCCGTCGTCCTCACCGGGCCGAAGCACGCCGCGCCGTATCTGGAGCAACTGGACGCGTTCGTCGGCGCCACCCTGGGTGAAGCGGCGAAGCAACATTACGAGATCATCATCGACGACCCGGCTGAGGTTGCACGGCAGATGACCGCCGGTCTCAAAGCGGTGAAACAGTTCCGCCGCGAGCGCAATGACGCGTTCCATTTCAACTGGCTGCTGAAGATCGACGAAGGCTTCCAGCGCCCGTTCGATCCGACTCACGAAAACATGGCCAACCTGAAACTCAGCCGCAACCTGCCGGCTCACGAGCTGGCCGCCAACCTGCGTCGCGCGTTCTCCGGCATCGTCGCCGGCAACGTCAAGGACAAGGGCATCCGCCTGATCGAACAGCACGGGCCGTATCAGATTCGTGGCGATGCGGCGGTGATGCAGCCGCTGGATCAACTGCTGAAAGCCTTCGTCGCCCAGCACCGGATGAAGCTGCCAGGCGGTGCGGCGTATGTGCCGTGTTACCAGGTGGTTGCATAAGGCTGACGACAACCGGATCTATGGTTAACGCAAAACCTGTAGGAGCCGGCTTGCTGGCGATTGGCCCTCGAGACATGAGTCGCTCTCTCGGACGCCATCGCTAGCAAGCCAGCTCCTACAGTTGGGCGGTGTGTGCCGCCGGTGCCACGATCAACCGCCCTGGTTGCCGCACTCTGCAAACTTGCTGTAATCCAGCACTTTCTGCGTGCCGCTGGAATCCAGGTACGTCATCCGCGCGTTGACGACCCCGCAATGGCTGCCGCCGTCTTCTACCGTTGCAACAACCTTCTTGATGTCCAGATGGGTGGCCGCGGCGTGCGTCTGCGCCTGGGTCTGCACATCGGCATGGGCGGAAAACGCCGCGACGTTCAGGATGGCAAAAAAGCTGGCAGCGAAGAGTTTGTTCCAGTTCATGGTGATGTCCTCAAGGTTTCAATGGGTAGTGGTGTGAGGCAAGTCGTCTTGTCTCAATGGAACCCATTCAATCAATCCGAGGTATCTGCCATGTGTCGTCTAACCGGGGCTTTTAAGGCGTAAGGTGTCACACAGGGCGCCCGATACACTTCGATACACCCGTCCCCGAAAAATGTTGCCGTGTATACCAATGTATCTATTACATCCTCAGATACAGTGAGATACAAAGACCGGCAGGCAGCAGCGGCGCGGCTCCCTAGAATGCGCAACCTGCGAATAACAAGAGGGTTGAGTGATGGAACATGTGAACCACATCCTGATCGTCGACGACGATCGCGAGATTCGCGAGCTGGTCGGCAATTACCTGAAGAAAAACGGCCTGCGCACCACGGTGGTTGCCGATGGCCGGCAGATGCGCAGTTTTCTGGAAGCCAATCAGGTGGACCTGATCGTGCTGGACATCATGATGCCTGGCGATGACGGCCTGTTGCTGTGCCGCGAATTGCGCTCGGGCAAGCACAAGGCCACACCGATCCTGATGCTCACCGCACGCAACGACGAAACGGACCGCATCCTTGGCCTGGAAATGGGCGCCGACGACTACCTGACCAAACCCTTCGCTGCTCGCGAACTGCTGGCCCGGATCAATGCCGTGCTGCGCCGCACCCGGATGCTGCCGCCCAACCTGCTAATCACCGAAAGCGGTCGATTGCTGGGTTTCGGTCGCTGGCGCCTGGACACCACCGCCCGGCACCTGCTGGATGAAGACGGCACCATGGTCGCCCTCAGCGGCGCCGAATATCGACTGCTGCGCGTGTTTCTCGATCATCCGCAACGGGTGCTCAGCCGCGACCAGTTGCTGAACCTGACCCAGGGTCGCGACGCCGACCTGTTCGACCGTTCCATCGATTTGCTGGTGAGCCGCCTGCGTCAACGGCTGATGGATGATTCGCGGGAATCGACCTACATCAAAACCGTGCGAAGTGAAGGCTACGTGTTTTCCTACCCGGTGGAATTGCTCGGCGCCGAGTCCTGAGGTTCTGCACCAGAGGAGATTTCTCGTAGGACTTTTGTATCCGTCTGTATAGGGAAGCATGGCGGATACGAAGACATCGATTTCGAGGCGTTCAAGCACACATCATCGATACACCCGAGCGTTTAACTGAGTTCACCGGATAGCAGCAGCTACCGACTCACTCAAACTCAAGCGCAAGGAGAATCACCCATGTTCAACTTCTCGAAAGTCTCGTCTCTGGCACTCGGTCTGGCACTGGTCGGCGGTCTCGGCCTGTCGAACCTGGCCTCGGCCAACACCGTGAGCGTCGCGTCCCACAGCCAGGTCCAGCAACTGCTGGTGGAAGGTGGTTCAGATCGCCTGCAACAGAATCGTGTGGCTGAAGGTGGTGCCGATCGCCTGCAAGAGCTGCGTGAACGTGTGGCTGAAGGTGGCTCTGATCGCCTGATCGAAAATCGCGTCGCTGAAGGTGGGGCGGATCGTCTGCAGGAACTGCGCGAACGCGTGGCACTGGTCAGCCCGGGCAACGCCATACGCGGCGGTATGGTGGTCGCCGAAAACCGCGCCGAGTTCGGTTCGAAATATCAGCGGTATTGATTACACGTTGATCCGCAATCCCCCAAGCCCGGAGCCCCCGGGCTTTTTTTGCCTGATCGTTTTCCACCATTGCGAGCGATACGCATAAATCCTGAGTTCTGACGCAAAAGCCCGACGATTGCGCGGGACAGTTGCAACAGGTGCGTACTAAGATTTGCGCTTCATTTCATCAAGGACGATTCATGAAGCGCTTGGCCGGTTGTCTGCTGACTTTCCTGACGTTCACTGCGGTCGCGGCAGACCTGAACATGCTCACCGACAACCATCCGCCCCTGCATTTTCAGCAGGGCAACGCGCTGGTGGGGTTTGGTGTAGATGTGGTACAGGCGCTGGCCGACACCGCTGGCGATCAGGTGCACTTCCAACGGGTGCCGTTACTGCGGGCCTTGCACTTGGCCAACACCGAGCCCGCCACCGGGGTGTTCACCGTGTTTCGTACCGCCGAGCGTGAAAGCCAGTATCAGTGGGTCGGTCCGTTGATGGACGTGGAAACCGCACTGTTCTCCACGGGCAGCTCCCGGCAACCGGTGCGTAGTTTGTTGGAGGCCGGCCGTCAGGGCCGGATTGCCGTTCCGCGAAAATGGCTGATCTACAGCTACTTGCAAAAACAGAGCGTGAGCAACCTGTACGGCGTGGAAACACCCGAACAAATGATGCGACTGGCGCGACTGGGCCGCACCGAATTTGTGGTGGCCGACACGCTGTCCGTCGCCAACTTGGCCCGTGAGGAAGGTTTGTCACCCGAGCAGTTGCATTATCAGATTCCATTGATGAAGCAAGCCATCTACATCGCCTTTTCACCGCTGACCGATGCACGGCAGGTTGCACGCTGGCAGCAGGCGCTGGACGAGATGAGCCGGGACGGACGCCTGGAGCACATCAAGCAGCGTTGGCTGGTGGATCGTACGCCGCGCTGACGGCGGATCAACGTTCTCGATAACGACTATGCGTCAGGGTGTTTTTTCATCGTGAAGCGCCAGCACTAGAGTGGGCTCATCTTCTTCCCACGCTTCTGGAGCTACATCATGAAAAGCATTATCGGTCTTGGTTTCGCCCTGTCGGTTCTTGGTGCTACGTCGGCTATTGCTGCGCCTCACGCTACTTTGCCAGTGGTTGTGGCAGCGGCGAAGGTCAGTCAACCGGCTACGTTGAATGTGAATACTGTCGATGTTGATCATAAAGATGGTCAGGCGAGCACACTTTACGTGGCTGAAAACCGTCCTGAGTTTGGTTCGAAGTATCAGCGTTATTGATTGGCGGGTTTGTGCTGTTTTGGAATGGGGAACCTCGGGGGGATTGGTCTTTCCGGGGTTTTTCTTTGTTTGTTTGTTTGTTTGGGGGGGCATATCCGTTTTTGTGGTAACGGCTGCTATTGGTTCCGCTCTTACAGCGGGTCACTTGGAAAAGCCCCAAGTAACCAAGGGCTTTTGCCCCTTTCGCTCGGTGCCTCGCTAAGGCTCGGCATGCCCTCCTTCCGGTCCTGCTCCGTGGGCCCGCCGCCATCGGCCATCCATGGCCGGGGGCGGCTAACCCGGCATCCTTGCCGGGTT
>NZ_VIUK01000053.1:0-11859 GCF_007828295.1 Pseudomonas sp. SJZ080 | reverse complement strand
CGAATATTACTGATCAGACTGAATGCCATGCTGAGAGACGGCACCGAATGGCGGTGACGAATGGCAGGGTGAAGACAGTTGCTCCCACATTTGATCGCGTTCTCCTGTGGGAGCGGGCTTGCTCGCGAAAAGGTCGGAACGACCTTCCGGCATGTCAGGTCAAATCAGTCGTCGAGAGCTTTCACCGATTTGGGCGACAACCGCAAGCTGCGAAGGCTGCGTTTAACGCTCTTGAGGTGGTTGACCAGGCTCGGCCCGCGCGCCATGGCCACACCCATAGCCAGCACGTCGATCACCACCAGATGGGCGATGCGCGAGGTCAACGGCGTATAGATTTCGGTGTCTTCGTGCACGTCGATCGCCAGGTTGACGGTCGACAGTTCGGCCAATGGTGTCTGGCTCGGGCACAAGGTGATCAGCGAGGCGCCGCTTTCGCGCACCAGGTTCGCGGTGATCAACAGGTCTTTGGAACGCCCGGACTGGGAAATGCAGATCGCCACGTCGGTGGGCTTCAACGTGACCGCCGACATCGCCTGCATGTGCGGGTCGGAATACGCCGCCGCTGTCAGCAGCAAACGGAAGAACTTGTGCTGGGCATCCGCAGCCACGGCACCTGAGGCACCGAAACCGTAGAACTCGACACGCTGAGCCTGGGACATGAGCGACACCGCACGTTGCAACTCCACCGGATCGAGCTTCTCGCGAACTTCCATCAGGGTGTGCAAGGTGGTGTCGAAAATTTTCAGGCTGTAGTCGGCGACCGAATCGTCTTCATGGATTGCAAACTGGCCGAAGCTCGCACCGGCCGCGAGGCTCTGCGCCAGCTTCAGTTTCAGATCCTGAAACCCTGAACAACCAATGGCGCGGCAGAACCGTACGATGGTCGGCTCGCTGATGCCTACGCTGTGGGCCAGGTCGGCCATGGAACTGTGCATCACCGCCGCTGGATCAAGCAGCACGTGGTCGGCGACCTTCAGCTCCGACTTGCGTAACAGGTGGCGTGACTGGGCGATGTGTTGCAGCAGATTCAAGGTCTGGACTCTTTGTTATTGGCAGGCGCCGGGGATGTAGCAAGCTTGTAGTTATACTACATGAATCGGCTTTTTGCCTGCTCAATGCGTAACCGAATCCCTCGTTTTCAGGCGTGCGCGCTCCATGTAGCACTCATTGTCAGCGCTTCAGCGCAACCGAAGCCTCCCCCTTGAAGCTGACAACCACCCCGGAACAACCTGATCGAAGTTCCCGGAGCTTAGTTGTTATAAGAACAAACAAATGAAACACTTGAACTTACAAATGCAACTAACAAGCCTCTTCCAAAAACAACTTATCCTCGTTACTTTAATCGTGCAGGAAGCAATCAAACTTAATTAAAGGAGTTCCACACCATGAGCATTAAAACCAAAAACTGGACCGCACAAATTGACCGCATGCCCGGCGCAGCTTCTTTCCGCGCCTTCGGCACTGTAACCGTCGCACACACAGGCATCACCCCTAAACTGGTGATGACCGATATTCAGGACAAGTCCTTGGATCTGCGACTGGAGTTGCTTCTTGAAACTTCCAACGACGTTTCGCTGCCCGTTGAAATGGATAAAGTTGTCGAATACAAAGCACTGGGCAATTCTAATGTTTCCGGCGTGAGCATCTTCTATAAAGGTGAACAGATTCACCACATCGATGATGTCCTGATTACACACTAAGCCTGTAAACGCCTTCCCGTCACTTCACGTGGCGGGAAGGTCTGATTGTGCGACGTGGGCGGGCTGCGCTCGCAAAAGGTCCGCCAACCCACCCGCTTCTATCGGGCGACTGATCAGATAGCCCTGCACTTCATCACAGCGTTCAACCTTCAAGAACTCAAGCTGCTCCGACCGCTCCACACCTTCAGCCACAACCTTCAATGACAACCCGTGAGCCATCGCAATGATCGCCCGGGTAATCGCCGCATCCACGCTCCCCTCTCCCAGACCGCGGATAAACGCCTGATCGATCTTCACGTAATCCACCGGAATACGCTTGAGGTAGCTCAGGGACGAATACCCGGTGCCAAAATCGTCGATGGCCAGCTTCACACCCAGATCACGCAACTGCTGGAAGGTCGCGATGATGTGTTCGACGCTGTCCAGCAACTGGCTTTCCGTGAGCTCCAGTTCGAGGTAGTGCGGCGCCAGGCCGGTTTCCTCCAACACTTGGCGCACCAGGCTGACCAGCTTGCCCTGTCGCAACTGATGCACCGACAAATTGACCGACACCCGAATCGGTTCCAGCCCCTGACGCTGCCATTCACAGGCCTGCCAGCACGCCTGACGCAAAACGAACTCGCCGATCGGGCCGATCAGTCCGGTTTCTTCGGCCAGGCCGATAAAGTCTCCTGGCGGCACGCTGCCCATGGTGGGGTGATCCCAGCGCACCAAAGCCTCGGCGGCATTCAGCCGGCCCGTGGCGAGGCAGAGTTTCGGTTGGTAAAACACCTTCAGCTGCTTCTCTTCAATGGCTTTACGCAGCTGGTTTTCCAGCTGCAAGCGCTCGAGCGTGCTGGCTTGCAGGCTGTCGGTGTAGAACTGGAAGTTGTTGCCGCCCAGGTGTTTGGCATGTTGCATCGCCATGTTCGACTGGCTCACCAGCGCGGAAATTTCCCGGGCGTTATCCGGCAACATGCTGATGCCCATGGAGGCGCTGACGACCAGTTCATGCCCGTCGACGGTCACCGGCACACGCAATTTGGTCGATAGGCGCGTTGCCACTCGCGCCAGGCTTGAGAGGCTGCCGTAAGTATCGAACAGCACCGCGAACTCATCGCCGGACAATCGCGCAATGGTGTCTGCTTCCGGCAACGCATTGACCAGGCGCCGAGCCATCTTCTGCAACAGCTGGTCAGCAATTTCATGGCCAAGGCTGTCGTTGAGTAACTTGAAGCGGTCCAGGTTGATGTGCAACAACGCCAGACTACGCCCGCCCTGGCGCACGCGCTGATGGGCCTCGCGCAAGCGCTCGCGGAACAACGAACGATTGGCCAGCCCCGTCAGTTCGTCGTAGTGAGTCAGGTAACGCATGCGCTCTTCGGATTCGCGCCGCGCCGAGAGATCGGCGAAGAAACCGACGATATGGCTGACATTCCCCCGCGCATCGCGCACGGTATTGAGTTGCAGCCATTGCGGATACAGTTCGCCGTTCTTGCGGGTTTCCACCAGTTCGCCCTGCCAACTGCCGTGTTGCTCCAGCGCCTGATGAATCGCCCCGTAGTGGCGACGGGCGTCGCGACTGCATGGCAACTCCACCACATTGCGTCCGAGCATGTCGTCGGTGTCATAGCCCGTCAAGCGGCTGAACGCCTGGTTGACCGCGATGAGCGCGTAATTCGGATCGAAAATCATGATGCCTTCGCTGGCCGCCTCGAACACCGTCGCGGCCAATTGCTGCTGCGCTTCCAGGCTCTTGCTGGCACTGATGTCACGGCGGGTGCCGACCATGCGGATCACCCGGCCGCTTTCGCTACGCTCAACCGCCCGGCCGCGGTCTTCGATCCAGACCCAATGACCATCGCCATGGCGCACGCGGTATTCAATCTGATAGTCCTCGCTGCGCCCCTTCAAATGCTCGACCAGCGCGCGCTTCAGCGATGGTAAATCCTCGGGGTGCAGGCGCGGCTTGAGGTGACGCAACATGGCCGTCACGAACTCCGGCTCCAGGCCGAACAATTCCTGGATATGGGTGTGATGGACTTCGTCGGTTTGCAGGTTCCAGTCCCATAGCCCCAGCTCACTGGCCTGCAAGGCCAGCGCCAGGCGCGCTTCACTTTTGCTCAAGGCCTGGTTGGCGGCGTCAAGTTCCAGGCTGCGCTGGGCGACGCGGCTTTCAAGCCCGATCTGAATTTCGCGCAACTCGTCTTCGGCGCGACGGCGCTGGTCGATTTCCCTGGCCAGTTCGTGATTCAGCTGTTCGCTACGGCTTTGGGTCTGCTGCAGGTGTTCGATCAGTGCCTGATTCTGGAAACGTCGCAGCAACCCGCGATCAATCAGCCGATTGACCTGCCAGGCCACCACGCTCAACGCCCCCAACAAGATCAGCCCGAACCAGCCCCAGCCCTGTTCCTGCTGGTCGCCGCCCCAGAACAAATAGGCGATGGCCGGTAACAGACAAGGCAAGGTAAAGGATAGAAAGGCCGGCAGACTGACGGCGTAGGCCACGCTGGCCGAGAGCGCTGCCGCGCCGATCAGGCCGAACACCCAGGCTTGCTGGATGAAATTGTCGGCAGGCACCAGGGCGATGCCAGCGCCGGCGAGGGTCAGGCCAGTCATGGCCGAGCCCAGCAAAAACATGCGACGCCAGATCGGATGCGCCTGACGATTGGGAATGGCCGAATCGAAAGCGGCGACCTGGATCACCCGCAACGCCACCAACGACAACAACCACACCAGCCAGACGCTGACCAGGAAGTAGCGCTGCGGACTCCACAGCAATCCCGCACACACCAGGCCATTGATCAGCATGAACAGCGTAGGCAGCAGCGAGCCCTGGTAAAGCAGGCGCGTGCGCTCGACCGCCATTTCCATGGCGTACTGTTTGCGGATAACCCGGGGCTCCACAGTGGGGCCCGACAGGTCGGAGCTGAGGGTCATAGGCAATGTTCTTGTTCTTATAATGATGAGCATGAGCCCGAAACGTGAACGGAGCATACACAAGCCAATGCCCTTACCAAACTGCTCCAGATCATAAATTCAACAAAAGCACGGAGGCCCTTTGCCCCCCGAAAACGCTGGAAGCGAGCCCCGCCAATGCTTGCAGCCAGTGACCGACCGGTCGTCCTGCGCGTATCTTTCATCGGCTAAAGCAAAGCGGGGTTTGCCCGGTGTGACGCGGCCCCCTAGAATGCCCCGATGCGCGATGATCTCTCCCTTCTGCTGAACTCCCTCAACGATGCCCAACGCCAGGCCGTAGCTGCCTCCGTGGGTCGTCAGTTGGTCCTGGCCGGTGCTGGTTCCGGTAAAACCCGAGTGCTGGTGCACCGTATCGCCTGGTTGATCCAGGTCGAAAACGCCTCGCCCCACTCCATCCTGTCGGTGACCTTCACCAACAAGGCCGCTGCCGAGATGCGTCATCGCATCGAGCAGCTGATGGGCATCAACCCGGCCGGCATGTGGGTTGGCACCTTCCACGGCCTGGCGCACCGCTTGCTGCGGGCGCACTGGCAGGAAGCCGGCCTGAGCCAGACCTTCCAGATTCTCGACAGCGACGACCAGCAACGACTGGTCAAGCGGGTGATCCGCGAACTGGGCCTGGACGAGCAACGCTGGCCGGCCCGTCAGGCCCAGTGGTTCATCAACGGGCAGAAAGACGAAGGTCTGCGCCCGCAACATATTCAAGCCAGCGGCGATCTGTTCCTGGCCACGATGCGCAGCATTTATGAAGCCTATGAGGCCGCGTGCCTGCGCGCCGGCGTCATCGACTTCTCCGAACTGCTGCTGCGTGCCCTCGACCTGTGGCGCGATCACCCGGGTTTGCTGGCGCACTATCAGAAGCGTTTCCGTCACATTCTGGTGGACGAGTTCCAGGACACCAACGCCGTGCAGTACGCCTGGCTGCGACTGCTGGCCAAGGGCGGCGACAGCCTGATGGTGGTCGGCGACGACGATCAGTCGATCTACGGCTGGCGCGGCGCGAAAATCGAGAACATCTATCAGTACTCCGACGATTTCCCGGACGCCGAGACCATCCGCCTGGAGCAGAACTACCGCTCCACTGCCGGTATCCTCAAGGCCGCCAACGCCCTGATTGCCAACAACACCGGGCGCATGGGCAAAGAGCTGTGGACCGATGGCGGCGAAGGGGAAGCGATCAACCTGTACGCCGCGTTCAACGAACACGACGAAGCTCGTTATGTGGTGGAAACCATCGAAAGCGCGCTGAAAACCGGCTTGGCTCGCAGCGATATCGCGATTTTGTACCGTTCGAACGCCCAATCGCGCGTTTTGGAAGAAGCGTTGCTGCGCGAGCGCATTCCGTACCGCATCTATGGCGGTCAGCGCTTCTTCGAACGGGCAGAAATCAAGAACGCCATGGCTTACCTGCGTTTGCTGGAAGGCCGCGGCAACGATGCAGCGCTGGAGCGGGTGATCAACGTTCCGGCCCGCGGCATCGGCGAGAAAACCGTTGAAGCGATTCGCGACCATGCGCGCCACAGCGATGTGTCGATGTGGGAAGCGATGCGCCTGCTGGTCGCCAATAAAGGGCTGACCGGCCGTGCCGCTGGCGCGCTTGGGTCGTTTATCGAGCTGATCGACAACCTCGCCGCCAAGTGCATGGAAATGCCACTGCACCTGATGACCCAGACCGTCATCGAGCAGTCCGGGCTGATTGCCTATCACGAAGCGGAAAAAGGCGAGAAAGGCCAGGCACGGGTAGAAAACCTTGAGGAGCTGGTCAGCGCCGCACGCAACTTCGAAAACTCGGAAGAGGATGAAGACCTGACGCCACTCGCGGCATTCCTCGGCCACGCGTCGCTGGAGGCTGGCGATACTCAGGCCGATGAGCACGAAGACAGCATTCAGTTGATGACCTTGCACAGCGCCAAGGGCCTGGAATTCCCTTACGTGTTCCTGGTGGGCATGGAAGAAGGGCTGTTCCCGCACAAAATGAGCCTGGAAGAGCCGGGACGTCTTGAAGAGGAACGGCGTTTGGCCTATGTCGGTATCACCCGCGCCATGCAGAATCTGGTGATGACCTATGCTGAAACCCGACGCCTGTATGGCAGCGAGACCTACAACAAAGTGTCGCGTTTCGTACGTGAAGTGCCGAAAGGCCTGATCCAGGAAGTGCGGCTGTCCAACAGCGTCAGTCGTCCGTTTGGCGGCGGTCAGCAGCAGAGCTCCAGCAGCCTGTTTGGTGGCAGCGAGATCCCCGACACCGGTTTCAGCCTCGGCCAAGCCGTTCGGCACTCGGTGTTCGGCGATGGCGTGATCCTGAACTTCGAAGGCGCCGGGGCTCAGGCGCGGGTGCAGGTGAACTTCAGCGAAGGCAGCAAATGGCTGATGCTGGGTTACGCGAAACTGGAAGCGATCTAAGGACCACAGAGGTCCAATGTGGGAGCGAGCAAGCCCGCTCCCACAAGGTTAGGGTTGGCTGATCTGCAAGGAAACGACCTATGGGCTCAGGCTTCTTTTCTTCCTGGACATTCTGGGCCCTGATGTCAGCCGCTTTCGCGGCAATGACCGCTATCTTCGCCAAGATCGGCATCGAAAACGTCAATTCCGATTTCGCTACCCTGCTGCGTACAGTAGTGGTGCTGGTCAGCCTGGCCTTGATTTTGTACGCCACGGGCCAATATCAGTCATTAGGATCGATCTCGGCCAGGAGCTATCTGTTCCTGCTGTTGTCGGGACTGGCCACAGGCGCTTCGTGGATTTGTTATTTCCGCGCACTGAAACTGGGGCCGGCCTCGCTGGTCGCTCCGGTGGACAAACTCAGCGTTGTGCTGGTGGCGGTGCTCGGCGTGATCCTGCTGGGTGAAAAACTTGATCTGCGCCAATGGGGCGGGATCGGCCTGATCACGGCCGGTGTCGTGATGCTGGCGCTGCGACGCTAGACACCTTTCCTACAGAACTTATCCATTCATCCTACAGACCAAAGTTAACAGGCCTTATTGCGCTGACTGAAGCTGAACGCAACCTGTCAGGCAAAAGCCCGAAACACTCTGCCGCTAGCCAGTAACACTTCAGCTGTGCAACATGGCGCGCGTGCCATCCACAAATGGGAATTCCCTTTATGAAACGTTTTCTTAGCATCGCCATGGCGTTGTGCATCGGCCTGACGATGAGCCTCGACGCCAACGCCAAGCGCTTTGGTGGCGGCAAGAGCTCCGGCGCTGCGCCGACTCACCAGACCAGCCAAATGGCTCCTTCTTCTGCTGCAGGTGGCGCTGCTGCCACTGCGGGTGCGGCGGGTGCCGCGGGCGCTGCCGCCAAGGCCGGCGGAGCTTCGCGCTGGCTCGGCCCTCTGGCCGGCATCGCTGCCGGTGGCCTGCTGGCCTCCATGTTCATGGGCGGCGGCTTCCAGGGCATGCAGATCTTCGACATCCTGATCATGGCGGTCATCGCCTTCCTGGTCTTCCGTTTCATCGCCGCTCGTCGTCGCAAGCAGCAGGAGCACCTGGCTCCGGCTGGCACACCGATGCAGCGTGAAGTGTTCGAGCAGAAGCCAGCCGGCATGGGTTCGATCTTCGGTGGTTCGGCCGCTCCGGTTGCCGCTCGTCCGGTCATCAATGCGCCAGCCTGGTTCAATGAAAAGAACTTCATTGAAGCGGCCCGCAACCACTTCCAGTCCCTGCAGCAGCACTGGGACGCCAACGAAATGGACAAGATCGCCGAGTTCGTGACCCCGCAACTGCTCGAGTTCCTCAAGCGCGAACGTGCCGATCTGGGTGAAGGTTTCCAGTCCACCTACATTGATAACCTCAATGTTCAACTGGACGGCGTCGATGATCGTGCCGACAAGACCATTGCCACCCTGACCTTCAGCGGTGTGTCGAAAACCTCGCGTTTCGACCAGGGCGAAGTGTTCAGCGAAAGCTGGAACATGGAACGTCCACAGGGCGAAAACCAGCCTTGGCTGGTTGCCGGTATCCGCCAGAACGGCTGAACCGACCCGCGTTAAATGTGTCGCAACAAAACCCCGGCCTCTGCCGGGGTTTTCTATTTCGCGGTTGCATCTATAGCGAGCTACTGTATAAACCGCCCCAACTAAACCGCGCCATCAAGCAAGAGGATCCCGGACGTGGAAGAAATCATCGAACAACTGCGTGAAGCCAACGAACCGGTACCGGTCCCCTTGGAATTGCCTGACGAAGACCAGATCGTGGAAATCGAGGAACAACTGTTCATCGACATTCCCTTTGTCTTCAGAGAGTTTTTGCTGACCGTCAGCGACGTCGTCTACGGCAGCCTGGAGCCGGTGACTGTCACCGACCCGCAGTCCCACACCTACCTGCCGGACGTTGCCGCCAACGCATGGGATGCTGGCGTCGAGCGCAGCATGATTCCGATCTGCCAGGACGGCGACAATTACTACCTGGTCGAAGAAGACGGCACTGTGGTGCTGTGGCTGGCCGAAGAAGAACTGCTTGCCGAAGAAACCTGGGAATCGGTATGGCACTGGGCGCGGGACGTCTGGCTGGAGAGCTGATCCGTCTGACGCGCCGCGTGGTCAATGCCCGGACGATTCCTTGTGGTTGTCCAGAGTTTCCAGCAAGGCCACCTGCATCCGCGTGTGCACGCGGATAAACCAGCGCCAGAGCAACGCCGCCACGGCGGCCGCGACCACGACAATCAGCACCAGCAATTTGTTGGTCGGCAGAATACTGGCCGACAAGGCCGCCAACAGCAGGAAGATCACCAGCAGCGAGAGGATCGGGATCACTTCGGCGATCACCCGCCGCACTCGCTGCGTATGGCGGCCGGCCATCTCCGGTTTCACGCCCATCTCCGCCAATAGCATCGACAGCGCCTTGAGCTTGCGATAGGCCGCGATCAGGAACGGTAGCGACAACAGCAACGCCCCGCCCCAGACCAACGCTTTCTGCCAACTCGGATCGCTGATCCAGTCTTGCAGGTAAGCAGACATTCGCTCGGCGAAATAAGCACCCGAGAAGAAGATCGCAATCACCAGTGCCAGGTTGACGCCCACCTGTAACAGAATTCGCCGAATCATCGACGCCAGCAGCGCGCCTTCGCCCTGAGGCTGAATGCTGCGCAGCCATTCGCCGTACATCCCCAGCACGCGGCCCAGCCGCTGCGGCATCACGCTGGCCAGTTTGATCGACAGCGGGTCAGCGGCGCGGATCAGATAAGGCGTCAGCAGCGTGGTAATCACCGACACCGCCACGGCGACCGGATAGAGGAAGTTACTGGTGACCTGCAGGGTCATACCCAGCGCCGCAATGATGAAAGAAAATTCGCCAATCTGTGAAAGTCCCATCCCCACGCGCAGTGAGGTGCGTCCGTCATTGCCGGCGATAAAGGCGCCTAGACCGCAGGACAACATCTTTCCTAGCACCACAGCCACCGTGATCACCGCAATCGGCCACGCGTATTGCAGCAAAATCATCGGATCGAGCATCAGCCCGATGGCGACGAAGAAGATTGCACTGAACAGGTCGCGAACTGGCTCGATCAAGCGTTCAATCTTCAGAAGTTGGCGGGACTCGGCCATGATCGCGCCGATCAGGAACGCGCCAAGCACCATGCTGTATTCGAGCTTCACCACCAGCAGGCAGAAGCCGAAACACAGGCCCAGCACGGTGATCAACAGCATCTCGTTGCTTTCGAACCTGGCCACATAAGCCAGCAGTCGCGGCACCAGCAGAATCCCGATCACCAGCGCAACGATCATGAACAACGACAGCTTGCCGACCGTGGAGAACACTTCACCGGAACTGACCGTACCGCTGACCGCGATGCTCGATAGCAAGGCAATGATGCCGATGCCGAGAATGTCCTCGACGATCAGCACACCGAAGATCAGCTGCGCAAAGCGCTCGTTCTTCATCTTCAGGTCATTGAGTGCCTTGACGATGATGGTGGTCGAGGAGATCGCAAGGATCGCGCCGAGGAACAGCGAGTCCATGGTGTTCCAGTCGAACCAGCGACCGATTTCATAGCCGATCCAGATCATCAGCACGATTTCCAGGAACGCCGCGATAAACGCCGTGGCGCCGACCTTGAACAGCTTGCGCAGGCTGAACTCCAGGCCAAGGCAGAACATCAGGAAAATCACCCCGAGTTCAGCGAGGGTCTTGATGGTTTCTTCGTCGTGAATCAGGCCGAACGGCGGCGTGTGCGGGCCGATGATGAAGCCGGCCACGATATAGCCCAGGACCACCGGTTGTTTGAAGCGATGAAACAGCACGGTCACCACACCCGCGACCAACATGATCACTGCCAGATCCTGAATAAAACTGATGGCATGCATGGTGTGTGGCTCCTTGGATGACATTGCTCAATCGCCAGACGCGGGAAAGTTCTGATCGAACAAAGTAAAAAATCCGCTTTCCGCGTAGGAATTGCCCTTGGGGGGGGCTTTTGAAGGGTAACACCGCGACTTCCGGCAGAAAGGCGGTGCAATATATGGAAACAGATCGATTCCGCGTGACGGCGACCACCCGCCCGGCGTCCCGATAACTGTGGTTTGAAAAAACCAAACAGGCACCCGCAGAGGTGCACTCCTCCGAAATCTGCCTTGAACCGTGAGAACGCTATGGAACCCGGAAACGCCCAGCTGTCGATGACGGTATTGATGACCCCCGACATGGCCAACTTCTCTGGCAATGTTCACGGCGGCACGTTGCTCAAGTACCTCGACGAAGTCGCCTACGCCTGCGCCAGCCGTTATGCCGGCCGCTACGTGGTGACCTTGTCGGTGGATCAGGTGATTTTTCGCGAACCGATTCATGTCGGCGAACTGGTGACCTTCCTGGCGTCGGTCAATTACACCGGCAACACCTCCATGGAGGTGGGCATCAAGGTGGTGACCGAAAACATCCGCGAGCGCTCGGTGCGCCACACCAACAGCTGTTTCTTCACCATGGTGGCAGTGGACGACGATCGCAAACCGGCCGCAGTGCCGCCGTTGCAACCGCAGAACAGCGAGGACAAACGCCGTTTCATGCAGGCCCAGCAGCGTCGTCAGATTCGTCAGGAACTGGAAAAGCGTTATCAGGAGATCAAGGGCGACGCCTGAGCTGGTCAGAGCGTTTGATGGTGTTCTTCAGATAGCTTTCGCGAGCAAGCCCGCTTGTGTCTAGATCTAGGAATAAGCTCTGGGGTGAGAGGGGTGGATGGCAAGCTGTGAGTCCGCGGTGCTTGAAGC
>NZ_VIUK01000052.1:0-12903 GCF_007828295.1 Pseudomonas sp. SJZ080 | reverse complement strand
GCTGCCAACACAGCGTGCCAGTGAGATTGATCAACTGCTACCGCATCAGTGGGTGCCGGCCTGAGTCACGCAAGGTGACTTCGGCAGACGCTTACCGCCATTTGACGTACCTGCTGCAATGCAGTGATCTGTGCCAAGCAAGAAAACGCAAGAACAGAAGAACCCCATGCAGACTTGTACATAAGCCATCTATCTCCCATAGAGTTCATTGAATAATCGCGAACTGAGTACAACACCGTACCGATAAGTGAGATATTGTGCTCAGTTTATTACAGCCACCTGCTTAGTGAGTGTGTTTTGCCGCCGTCTTGGCTTCCAAATTCGCTATCCTCCCATTTAGCTCCCGTACAGCCTCAATCAATGGCGCGGTTAATTTCTCATAATCTAATTGCTTGTAACCTTCCTTTTCTACAACCAATTCAGGGTATACTTTTTCTACGTCCTGAGCTAACAAGCCTACATCCTTCTTGCCGTCGCGCTTGAACTCATAAGACACACCATGTAACTCAAGTAGTTTCTCGGTAGCTCCCTGTAGAGGTTGAATATTTTGTTTCAGGCGTTCGTCACTGAATGGGCAGCATCGGTTTCCGATGCCTCCTGCCTCGGCGCTGGCTACAGAACCGAAACTTGCCAACAATAGCGCGCCAGAGAAGACAAAACCTTTAATACCAGCCATTGATTACTCCTTTATTTATTATGTACCGACAGATGTAAGTTTAGTTTTAATCCCTAAGCGATTAGCAACTCTACCCACTTAAGACCAGAAAATAGTTAACCCCAATAATGTTTGCGTGAACATCGGATGATTCTTTGGCGCGCGTAGGACCTTTCTTCAGCCCTAGGAAAGGTCTGAAGTAATCAGCAATTTAAGCCCTCCTTGGTTGAGTTTAAAAAATGCTGGCTTGGTCAGAAATCAGACCTTTTCTGTTCTTAACACCTTTTTCAAGGCTCTTTTCCCACATGACAGGCGCATCTCTCCGCCAATCAGCAGCCGTTTTCGCATCATCCACAGGTTTGACAGGGCAAATAGCGTGGCCTGTTACGCGGTGTTTTCATCAAGCCGCGAAAGCGCTTTATATAGCCAAACTGACGCTTGATTACCCGAAACGGATGTGGCCTGCGGCAAACCACGGACCCTCCCTGTCCGCACACACCCTGGCACAGTCGTTTGGACGCCCGAATGCCAGGTGTTAAGATTTACCTCGCTCGCCTTGGAAGTCGCTGGCGACGCCAGCGTTAGCGCACATTTGACGTCGCATACTTGATAGGGCCGAACCCTGACTTTGCGAGATTGACAAGCTTCGGCAGGCTGACAGGGTAATATGCATAGGGAAATTTCCTACAGACATAAAAGACATTTCCAGCAGAAAGTGTAGGCAGAACCAGAGAAAATGCGCGCACTCCGAGAGGAAGAAGGGACCCTTTGTACTTTCATGTTGAATAGTCAGCGGTGAGGCTTCATTCTTGGGCACAGATGTCAGTTCGCAACGCAATATAGCGGGCAGCGCAACGACGGCTACTTACGTGTAGGTTTGTTACGCATGGGGGCTGAGCGGACACCAGACTTGAAAATGATTGTGCCTGGATAGATGTCAGCTCAAGCTCACGTGTCGCTTCAGCGCGTGCGACTCACCCCCTGACAACACGGTCGCAAGCCCTTGCCCTACGCTTCAATCTTTCCGCTCATCAGTCAAGTGTTAGAATGGCTGACCTTTCATTCCAGGAGGAGCAATGCCCACAGCATTGATTGTTGATGATCACCCTTTCGTGCGGGCCAGCGTGAAAATGATTCTGGTAAACGAAGGCTTCGAGGAGGTGATCGAAGCCGATAACGGCTCCGATGCGTTGCACATTGCTCGCACTCTGGAGCCAGACTTGCTCGTTCTGGATATCGGTATTCCTCAAGTAGATGGCATGGAAGTGATTGAGCGTATCCGCTTACTCGGGTTGTCTATCAAGATTCTAGTGCTCACTGCACAGCCCGCTGAATATGTCGTAGCACGCTGCATGAACGCGGGAGTGGCCGGCTTCGTTTCCAAAGCCGATGACCTGAGCAATCTGAGCAAAGCCTTAAAGGTGCTAATGTCCGGCTATACCTACTTCCCAGACGTTGCACTACTCTCGGTGCGTCGTAGAGATAATCAGAGTGGTGAGGCCGAGCAAATTTCAAGCCTGTCCGATAGGGAGCTTATGGTGTTCCGCCAACTTGCCCTAGGGCTGAGTAACAAGCAAATCGGCGATGCCATGTTGCTCAGCAACAAGACGATAAGCACATATAAGACCCGCCTGATTGAAAAACTCAAAGTATCTTCGGTAGTGGAACTTGCCGATCTGGCTAAACGTCACGGCATGGTCTGATGCCATGCGCAGATCCATTTGTTATGGATTGCTGCTAGGGTTGGTATGGTGTGCCGACGTAACGACCACGCAGGCAGAATCACTAAGTCTTCTGCAGTACGGTGAGCGTAACGACTTCCAATTGGAGGTCTCGGGAGCGGATAGGCAATGGCTTGCAGTCAAGGGCAGCTTGCGGTTGGGCGTAAACGCCCCGGACAATCCGCCCTTCGATATTGTATCCAACACCGGGGACTACCAAGGCGTTACTGCCGATATTGTTGGATTGATCGGCAAGTTATTGAATTTACAAGTGAAGGTTCGGCGCTATCCTTCCCGTCAAGCCGCCATCGAGGCCTTGCGCCGTGGGGAAATTGATGTTCTTGGGAGCGCCAATACGTACGATTCAGCAGAGAAGGACCTTACACTGAGTCAGTCGTATGCTGTGGACCATCCAGCCCTAGTCACACGCACTGGCGAAACAGCAGTCGCGGCAGGTGAACTCGCGGGCAAGCGAGTGGCCATGCTCTATCACTACCTCCCTCCCGAACAGGTCCAGCTGGCTTATCCTGAGGCGCAGCTACAACTACACGAGTCAGTGCAGAGCGCCGTGAGCGCGGTGTCATTCGGAAAGGCCGATGTTTTTCTCGGTGACCTGTTGACAGCCAATTTATTTGCGCACCGCATCAGCAATCTTCAACTGGCTAACTTTGCTGCGCTAGAGCCCGGAGCCTTTGCGCTGGCGTTACGTCGTGACGATGAGCGGCTTCATCGTCTGGTGAACGCGGCTATCGAAGAGATTTCAGAAGAGCAACGTCAGGAAATCATCAGACGCTGGGGTGGGGGCATCATCGCCCCAATCGGTACGGCACTGCAATTCACGAAGCCCGAACAAGCCTGGATGAATCGGCATCCGCGCATTCGGGTCCTTTTCGTCGAAAGCTTCGTGCCGCTCACCTTCCGCAACGACGAGGGCCAGTTTCGCGGAATCGCGGCAGATGTTCTAGAGCGAATCAGCTTTCGTACAGGGCTTGTCTTCGACGCCCGGCCTGTTGTGTCAATTGCGGAGGCTACGCGCAAGATTCGTAACGGCGAGGCAGACATGTTCGCCGCCCTCTCACCGAGTAAGGCGCGAGAAGAGCATTTCGATTTCACCCGCGCCTATTTCAGCAATCCCTTTGTATTGGTCACCCGCGACACCCCAGAGGCACCTGTCTCTCTAGAAGAAATGGCCGGCAAACGGCTAGCCGTGACGCACGGCAACGAGTTAATCGGTTACTTGATCAAGAATCATCCGAAGATTCAACTGGTATTGATCGATAACGTGGGGCAAATACTGGAGCGGGTTGCCAACGGCGATGTCGAGGGAGGGGTCACCAATGTGATTGGTGCACGCTACATCATCTCCCGACAGTATCGCGATCGTTTGCGCATCGTTACTACTATCGGCTCCACCCCCGGCCACATCGCTTTCGCGATTGATAGGGGCGCCAAGGAGTTGCGCGACATACTGGACAAGGCACTACTCAGCATCCCGCCGAACGAGCTGGAGGACCTCACGAGCCTCTGGAGCCGAGATGTGGTTCTCGAGGGCAGCTTTTGGGCGGCGCACCGCAGGACTATCCTATCGTCCATGCTGGCCGCCTTATTGCTGCTAGCCGCGACCTTTGTATGGATACGTCGGTTGCGAGAAGAGATCCGTCGGCGCGAAGAGGCAGAGCGACGATTGATCGATCAGATAGAGTTTGAGCGAGTGCTGATCGATGGCACGCCGCATCCCATCTATGTACGCGACCATGAGTTGCGCTTAGTCACATGTAATCAATCCTATCTGAACGTGTTCGGCGTCACCCGTGAACAGGTAATTGGCAAGACACTGTGTGAAAGCACGCTGGGGCAAATGCCCGAGGCACCCGCCTTCGAGGCCGCCTATCGCCAAGTGATGACAAGCGGAGAGCCACTGATCCGCGACAATCATCTCACCTTACTCAATGGGCAAACAATTGCGATATTTCACTGGATGCTGCCGTTCCGGCTGGGCAACGGCGAGATGGCAAGCGTTATCGCAGGCTGGATTGATATTACTGAACGCCAGCGCCTACTGCTTGAGGCGGATGATGCCAATCGAGCGAAAACCACCTTCCTGGCTACTATGAGCCATGAGATCCGCACTCCTCTGAATGCGGTTATCGGGATGTTAGAGCTGGCCTCGAAGAAGGCAGAGAGAGGAGAATACGATCGTTTGACCATCGATGTGGCCTCCGATGCGGCCAGCCACCTGCTTGAACTGATCGGCGATATCCTGGATATCGCCCAGGTCGAGTCAGGTAAGCTCGCCCTCTCCCCCGAGCGTGCTCAATTGGGCCCTCTGGTTGAGTCAGTGGTCAGAGTCTTCGATGGGCTAGCACGACAAAAGCATATCGGCCTGCAGATGGAACTGGATCCGGCCGCTGATTGTGATGTGCTAGTTGATCCGCTGCGCTTTAAACAGGTGATTTCCAACCTGGTCGGCAACGCAATCAAGTTCACCGAGGAGGGGGCCGTGCGTGTGACGCTACGCCTATGCCAGCCCCATAGTGAGTATCGCCAGTCCGTCGAGCTTCTGGTGGAGGATAGCGGTATTGGCATCGCGGAAGACGAAATGCTGCGTTTGTTCAGACCTTTTGTGCAAGCTGCAAGTAATCAACAGCATGCGCGCAATGGATCCGGGCTCGGTCTGGTGATTTGCCGCAACCTAAGTGAAATGATGGGAGGCAGTCTGACGCTCAGCAGTACTCTTGGAGTAGGAACAATCGTTCGGGTAAGGCTCGCCTTCGACATCCTGCCAGATTTGGTTACCCCTAAGCCAGGAGAGCTCGACCCTATCGAAACGCCGGTGAGGGGATTACGGGTGTTGGTGGTCGATGATTACCCAGCCAATCGCTTGCTGCTAGTTCAGCAGTTGAGCTTCTTGGGGCATCAAGTGGTGGAGGCCGAGGACGGAAGGAGAGGACTGAACATCTGGCGAACCGGACACTTCGACGTCGTGATCAGTGATTGCAACATGCCCAACATGACCGGCTATGAGATGACCAGTCTGATTCGCGGGGAAGAGTTGAACACTGGGAGGAAGGCCTGTCTCATACTCGGGTTCACTGCCAACGCCCAAATCGATGAGGAGAACAGGTGCCGAGCAGCGGGAATGGATGGTTGCATGTTCAAACCCACCAGCCTTGCGCAGTTGTCCAAGCGTCTAGGGTTGGCGCGACCAATCCCACAGGAGATACAAAGACCTTCGGCGACGCTGGAGCTCATTGGACTATCTGATCTGGAAAGGATGAGCGGAGGAAACGTCGATGCCGTGAAGGATTTGCTGGACAAGCTGATCACGACTAATAGAAGCGATCTGCTTCGTCTCGATGAGCTTGCAGCCGCGGGAAACAACGAAGGACTGAGAGTGCTCGCCCATCGCGTGAAGGGCGGAGCTCTTATTCTCAAGGCCCGTCATTTGGAGCATTGTTGCGAAATGCTCGAGGAGGTCAAAATGGAATCCGAGCGTCATGAGTTGGACGCAAGAATTGACAACCTGCGTGAAGCTATACTTCAGTTGACTGATATGCTCGAAACTTACTGCGCAACATAAGCGCAGAAATGTCCTGCGAAAAGCGAAGAATTTTCCAGCTGTTTATTCAATTGAAAGCTGAAATCATCCACTGATGATTTTATTAATTATTGGATGAATTAACGGTGTTTTCTTTACGTATCTTGATTTTGGAGGATCATCCATTCCAGCGATCCGTGGCTGTTAATTTGCTTCGTCAAATCGATGATTGCGAGATTCTCGAGGCGGGATCTGGTGCGGAAGCTCTTTCGCTGCTGAAACGCACAGGTCGGGTTGACTTGTTATTGTGCGATCTATGCATGGATGATGTGGACGGTCTCGAGTTGCTACGCATTATCAGTCTATCCGACATGGTTGGACAGGTTATCATTTGCAGTAGTCTCCCCGATGAACTGCGCCGGACTGCGGTACAAATCGGTGCTCTATTGGGCTTCGACGTACTGGGTGAACTACCGAAGCCGATCGTGCTGGATCAATTACGACTATTAGTGGAAGAAGCAGGAAAACAGGAATCCACATCCACACTGGCACGGCCCTCCTTGATCGACATACCGAGCGAAGCCGATGTAAGACAGGGACTTCGCAACAACGAGTTCGTAGCCTGCTATCAGCCGAAAGTCGACCTAATGAACGGTGCTGTTACTGGATTCGAAATATTGGCACGTTGGCGGCATCCCTCAGGTGAGGTGCTCTCTCCGATCAGCTTCATGTCAGTGCTGGAGCGCTGCGGGCTGCTGGATGTGCTGTTTTTCCAGTTATTCGAGCAAGGACTTCGATTTCGTCGAGTGTGTCTGAGCAAAGGAATGCCGGTGTGTCTGGCATTCAATCTACATGCTGACCAATTGGACGGAGCTCGTCTCGTGCCACAGATAAAAACTACGCTTCGATGCTGGGGGTTGAGTGGCCACGGCATTAGCTTCGAAATCACAGAAAGCGGCCTGTTGAGGCCTTCTGTAACTAGCTTGGAGAATCTGCTACGTCTGCGGATGCTCGGTTGTGGCCTCGCAATCGACGATTTCGGTACTGGCTTTTCTACTATGCAGCGCCTGTGTCAGCTACCGTTCACTGAACTTAAGATCGATAAGGCTTTCGTCCGCGACCTAGATAGTCAGCCACGTTACAAAGCGGCAATCAAAAGTACGCAGATGTTGGCCCATTCCCTGGGAATGAGCCTCGTTGTCGAGGGGATTGAGACTGTCAAACAGCACCAACAGGTGGTCGCAATGGGATGCACACAGGGGCAAGGTTACTTCTATGCTCGCCCTATGATGGCTGGCTGCGCCTTGAAGTGGATGAGTAGCTCGCAATTGAACCTGCCCCTCCGGGCGACGCCTTGTCTCACGGGGCCTGCCTCCCCCTGACACACCGACTCTTCTCCGGGCTTTGCTAGTGCATGTTACTTGGTATTGCGTCGACCCCACTTGAATATTTCATCGTGAGGGAGATCTCGCGACATCACTGAATCCTAACTTATCTCATGATGTCCTCAAGGCCCTGATGACTGGGGTCATGGCGCCCCCACGCCGTTACTGAGCCACTTACCAAGCCAAATTACCAACGCCTCATCTGCGCTGAGTACCAGCAGTGGATGAAGCGGTGGTTCATCCGCAACGTCGACATTACGAGCCCTGTATGGTGACCATGCGCACCCACCTATTTGGCTATCATCGACTACCGGATCTCGCTCCAGCACCCGCCCAAGGATAGGTTTCGCTCGGCTAGTCCGACCTGAGCGCTTTCTGCTAAATCTACCTCCGCTGCGATCAGCCCGTTTTGACTTTCGACAGTAAATTTCGTCATAACTAAATCTACACTCAGGCAACTCACCCAGAGAAGTTTCCTACACATACCGCAGAAATTGCAGCTCCCCTCCTGCACAAACTGCCGTGTAATAATTGACTGACGCACCATGCCAGCCTAATAAATGCAAGTGCAAAAACAATAGACAGTTTGAGCAGACGACGTAACTAATAAGAGGACTTATGCATGCATCACATCTCCACTGTTCTTCTAACATTGTTGTTCTCGTACAGTACTTTTGCTGTGGCAGAGCCCAACGACCTCTTAAATATAGCGGGCAAATATCGATGCACGGGTTTTGACAATCAGGATGGACCTTACCTGGGAGCGTTGGACATCTCGCTTAACGAACAAGCCAGCCACTTTGAAAAAAGTTTTGGCGCCTATCAATTTAAACTCAGTGTAGAAGCGGGCGGTGGCTCTGTTTTTTATTCTGGTTTCGCAGCCGCACAAGGTTAAATTCTGGCCATGTACTTTGCCAACGACAACCCAGCAGCTCCGACTGATCGTGGGGTTGGGACTGCCTTCATTAGCCATGATCAAGACACTAATGGTAACTATACGACCACGCTCCATAAATCATATTTTCTGCCTGATTATGTGCCCGCTATTACAAATGCCCTGGGTGTGGGCGGACGTGGTAGCGAGACCTGTATAAAAGTAATATGACACCAAAAGCTAGGTGACTCTCTATCCCTATCGGCCTGAGCCCTTGTTCAACAGGCCTCAGGGCTAAGTAATCCCACAGATTACCCCAGTGCTTACTATCTCACCCAGCATAGCCATCGGCTGAAAAGCGGAAGAATTTAACAATAGCCCTAACCAGAGGAGCTGACGGTTGGCGGCACTCACACTGCGCTCAGACTCAATCGCTCCAGCCTGACAAGGAGATTCTCATGCAATTCAGTACTCCATCCGCGTTGCTTACACTGATTGCCCAGCCTGTTCGCCAGTGACACCGTGTATGCATCTGCCCAAGCGTGTTTCGAGGCCAGCAATCAAGACTTCGGTGAGATCCTCACCTGCTACAAGAAAGCGGAAGACTTTAATCCACTGATCTACACTGCCAAAGGGAGCACACTATTTCCGGGGGTGGAGAAACGCAGCTTCGATTTGGCCTCCCAACAATGGTCGCCACAGGGTTTGGTCAGCCCAGTGCAATGGAAACACGATGTCGACATCTATATACCGGACAATGCCCTGCACGGCCAAGCGTTGCTCGTAGCCAATAACGGGACACCCTACGCCCACGGCCAAAGGAGCTCCGCCGGACCAACAGATTTTACAGAAGCCCAAGCACTTGGAATAGCCAAAAAAACTCGTACGATTGTCATTTCAGTCAGCAATATTCCGAACCAATACCTAACCTATGCCGACGACGGTATTTCTCGCACCGAAGATGCCGGCGTTGCACATAGCTGGAAACTGTTTCTCGATACTCAGCTTCCGTTTATGTCGGTGCGCCTGCCAATGGTGGTGTCGATGGTCAAGGCAATGGACCTCGCACAAAAGGAACTGAAACCATGGCAGATAGATCACTTCATCGTCAGCGGCGCCTCCAAACGTGGCTGGGCCGCCTGGCTGGCAGCTATTGCCGATCACCGGATCAAGGCCATCGTGCCCTTCGTCATCGACTTGCTGGGCATGGATAAGGTGCTTGAACATACCTATCAAAGCTATGGAAAGAACTGGCCACTGGCATTTTTTGCCTACCATCATGAAGGCATTACCCAACTAATCAGCACTGAAAATTTCGCACGACTGATAAAAATCGAAGATCCGCTGAGTTACCTGCGAACGCGCTATGCTGATCGATTGGAGATCCCCAAATACATCGTCAACGCCAGTAGTGACGATTTTTTCCTACCGGATAATACGCGGTTTTTTTCAACCAATTGCCCGGACCGAAAACCTTGCGCGTCGCCCCCAATGCCAGCCACTACGGCATCAGTCAATTCATCGAGAACTCGCTCATTCCAGTCATCAATCGCTGGCAACAGGACTGCCCCTGCCGACAATTTCAGTGCGCTCGAATCCGCACCTTTCGCCACACACCATCGAGTTGCAATTCTCTGAAGCACCGATCCAAGTCACTCAATGGACAGCAATAAACCCGATTGCACGGGATTTTCGATATCCGTGCGGTGTGCGTTACACTCCTGAAACAGTGAGGCTCTCCGGCCCGCTCAACGCTCAAATGCTAGTTGATTCACCCAAGAGTGGCTGGAAAGCGACCTTCGTCGAAGCAACCTTCGCCGATGGCTTCATCACGACCACACCGGTACAGGTGCTACCCGAGCATTATCCGACTCAGGCCCCGCCGGCCATCGAACCCGCGTGCAAGACCCTAAGCGATAAAGATCAGCACTAAATCCTTCCATCTCACAGCAACAAAAGCTCCATGTTTGTGGTGACAGCCGCCACTAGCTTGGCAACGATGGTCGCCGCCGTCAGCCCATGGTTAGGGGCTGGGCTCATGGTTAGGGGCTGGCCTCAAGGTTGGGGGCTGGGCTCAAGGTTGGGGGCTAGATAATGGAGCGCACGCAGATCTGAATGAATCTGCCAAAATTTTTGGGAAGTTTGTCGTAGCGTTCTCCGGTACTTTTTAGCCAGCCAAACTGCGTTAAAAGAGTCCCCAAAAACGATCCCCCATCATGCGTAACATCCTCAGGATACGGCGGCTGCCAGCCAAGCTCCAGTTTTGGCTTAAGCATTGCAACAACATCCAGCGACAGGTCAGGTGCAGCATTCAGCTTTAAAGTCGCCTCCGAAGTGTAGAAAAATCCCACAGAAACCCAGGAAAAATCTTGTATGAATATAAAGATTAATTGTCTTAACTGCATGCAGATCCTGGCAACTTTCATTGAAGGTCGCCTGAGTTGTAAGCATGGAGCCCAAAACTTGGATAACCTGATTCAACGCGGCAACCAGCCGAAGCGCTGCTAGCTAGTTGCTGATTGAGATAGAAGAAGCTTAGGTCATGACCTGCTTTTCTATAGAGGTGAATCCATTCGCAAAACTGCAAAACTGCCCAAAGACAATAACAGGAGATTGCAATGTCCCTTTCCGGTAAAACTCTGTTCATCACTGGCGCAAGTCGCGGCATAGGCCGCGAAATCGCCTTGCGCGCCGCCGTTGACGGCGCCAATATCGTCATCGCCTCCAAGAGCGCCGAGGCCCACCCGAAACTTGCCGGCACCATTTTCAGTGTGGCGGAAGAGGTCGAAGCCGCCGGCGGCAAGGCACTCCCCCTGCAGCTGGATGTGCGTGATGAGAAGGCGGTGCGTGAGGCCATGAGTAAGGCCGCTGAACACTTCGGTAGTATCGATGCCTTAGTCAATAACGCGGGGGCCATCCGCCTCTCGGGAGTCGAACACCTTGAGCCGAAACGCTTCGATCTGATGTATCAGATCAATACCCGCGCGGTGATGATCTGCAGCCAGGCCGCCCTACCCTACCTCAAGCAGAGCAGCAATGGCCACATCCTTAACCTCTCGCCACCGCTCAGCCTGTCCTCCCAATGGTTTGCCCAACATGCACCGTATACCATCACCAAGTACGGCATGAGCATGCTCACCATCGGCATGAGCGACGAGTTCAAGAAGTACGGCATCAGCGTCAACTCTCTGTGGCCCAGAACTATTATCGCCACCGCTGCCATCGAGTTCGAACTTGGCGGACGTGATGCCTTCAAGCGCGCCCGGACCCCGTCCATTATGGCCGACGCCGGTCACGCGATCCTCTCCAGCAGCGGACGCAATATCACCGGCCGTCTGCTGATTGACGAAGAGCTGCTGCGTGAACAGGGTCAGACCGAGTTCGATCAGTACCGCTACGATCCGCAGGGCGGCTCGCTGGTGCTAGATTTGTTCTTGGATTGACGCTGCCTCGGAAATGTTCATTCGCAAGAGCACCAATCCCTGGAAGATGGCTTGCGAAACTTACCTATTCTAATTGAAAGGCATGACCGCTGTAATTGGTCTACTACGCCTGCAGACAGGCTCGGGATAATCGATGTCGGTGATGGCGTTCGCGCCTTGAGCAGGCTGTTCCACCACAGTCTCATTGCCTCTCCAGCGCTTGCAGCAGCGTGCAGCTTGACCGCTCCAAAGGAAGTTTCCTACATCAAGCAGAGAACCGCCTGACATCCGCCATGCACACCGCTGCATAAGGTCTTAAGATTGCTCGGTCGTGAGACAAATGTGTATGTTACAGTTGAAAGTGTTAGTGCTCGATAGTCACCCGTTTCAGCGGGCTCTGACGGTCGCAGCGCTGAAAAACTCCGGAGTTACATATGTACTTGAAGCCCAGAATGGCGAAGAGGCATTGGCTGAGCTAGCAGCAGTAGGAGGTATTGATATTGTAGTTTGCGATTTGCATATGCCTGTAATATTTCTTCGTCGCGCATGCAAAGCAAATCTGATTCAGGCGGTCATTATTACTAATGAGGTTGATACTGCTTTACACCAAGGGGTTGCTCAGATGGCTGGTTATCTTGGGTTGCAATTCCTAGGCAACCTTGGCAAGCCACTGCCCATGGAGCTATTGGAAGCATTGCTGCGGCAGTTCAAACGAAAGAGCACGGGCTATCCGGTAAAACTATCCAGTACGCTTGAATGTTCTGATATCGCGAAAAATCTTTGAGGAGTCACTAACGGCAAGCTCAACCACCTCTACAACCACCTACGATTGAGACAACCTACGTTATAGACCCTATCATCAACTTAAAACACTTATCTTATTACTTACTTAAAATAGCAATTTTAGCGCTTTATCTGCTTTATATTTCGCTTGGGATCCCCCTACTAAAAACTGAAACGAATTTTCTCTGACCGGCACTATGCGACGATATTCGCAGAACAATTATCAATGGACGAAGGAGATATTTCGATGCCTGTTATTAATATTGATGGACAGCCACTTCACTACTCTGAACAAGGTAGCGGTCATACCATATTGTTTGGACATAGCTATCTGTGGGACCACTCCATGTGGGCGCCGCAGATTGAGGCTTTGTCGCAACACTATCGTGTGATTGTGCCGGACCTATGGGGACACGGAGCATCAGGCAGACTGGACTTGCCCCTACCAAACCGGACACCAACTCCCCGTTAAATTGATGTTCCCGCTAAGCGCCTGAACTCCCTCGGTGAACGATATTTCAAGGC
>NZ_VIUK01000051.1:0-13527 GCF_007828295.1 Pseudomonas sp. SJZ080 | reverse complement strand
TGCTTCAAGCACCGCGGACTCACAGCTTGCCATCCACCCCTCTCACCCCAGAGCTTATTCCTAGATCTAGACACAAGCGGGCTTGCTCGCGAAGACGATTTATCAGGCGCTTCAAATCTTGAGGTTTACCCCTGAGTTTCTTGCTCCAACTCTTCCTCGACCGCAGCAGCCTTACCCTTGGTCTTCAACTCACTCACAATCACCGCCGCGACAATCAACCCAGCACCCACCAACGCAATCGCCGGCAACCGCTCCCCGGCGATCCGCCCGACGATCCCGGCCCAGACAGGCTCCCCCGCATAAATCAATGTCGCCCGCGTCGGTGAAACGCTTTTTTGCGCCCAGTTCATTGCCACCTGAATCGCCGCGCTCGCCGCGCCGAGGCCGAGTGCGCTGCACAGCAAAAACCATGAAAAGTCAGGAATGACTTCCTGAGTCGGTACCACCATCAAAAACGCCAGCACCGAGGTGGTCGCCAATTGCACCACCGTCACCCGACGCACATCGACCTGGCCGGCATAGGTGCTGATCAGAATGATTTCAGCGGCAATCGCAATGGCGCTGATCAGCGTGGCGATTTCACCGGGACTGAAATTGAACGACGCGCCCGCAGGCCCCGACAGCAACATCAACCCGGTAAATGCCAGCATGATGCCAATGCTCGGCATCAGCCCCGGACGTCGCCCCAGCACCAGCCATTGCAACAATGGGACGAACGGCACGTACAACGCGGTAATGAAGGCCGACTGACTGCTGGGAATGCTCTGCAACCCGACGGTCTGCAAGCCATAACCGAGCATGATCGCCACGCCGATGAAGGCGCCCGCCTTGAGTTCGAACAGGGTCAATTCCCGAAGGTGACGCCAGGAAAAAAGTGAGACGATAATCGCCGCCGCCGCAAAGCGCAGGCCGACGAAGAACATCGGTCCGCTGACAGTCATGGCGTGCTGCACCAGCAGAAAGGTGCCGCCCCAGACCATGGTGATCAGCACCAGCACGCACTCGGCCTTGCTGAACCGTGAGAAACGGGAAGAAGCCGGGGAGGAGTTCAACGACGTCATGACCTTGCGCGCTACCTGAGGGCGACGCACAATGCGCCGAATGTTGCGCAGTATACTGCCCAACCCCACTAAGTGAGCAATATAGTGCACAAAGATTCAACGCAGCGGGCTTCGGTCCTTCAGCACGTCAGTTTGAACGTTCGGCGCCTGCGCCACGCCGCCGACATGAGCCAGACCGCGCTGGCGGAAAAGTCCGGGGTCAGCCGCCGTATGCTGGTCGCCATCGAGGCCGGCGAGAAGAACGTCAGCCTGACCACCCTCGACCGCGTAGCGGAAGCGCTGGACGTAGCGTTCAGCGATTTGATCCAGGCGCCGGATGCCCGAGATCCGAGCCGCATCAACGAAGTGGCCTGGGCCGGGAAGATTCCCGGCAGCAAGGCCGTTTTATTGTCCAAGGCCACCGCCACCCGTGAAGTGGAACAGTGGGAATGGTGCCTGCAACCGGGGGAGATTTACCCGTCGCAACCGGATGCCGATGGCTGGAGCGAACAGATTTATGTGTTCGAAGGTTGTCTGACCTTGATGCTCGGTGACACGCCCCATGAGATCGCTGCCGGTGAGTTCTATATGTTTGCCAGCAACCAGCCCCATGCTTATCGCAACGACGGGCCGGTGGCGGCGCGGTTCGTGAGAAACGTGGTGATCTGACTGTTCGCCGATCAACACCGGATAGACACATTGCTGTTTTCAAGCTGCACGGGTTTCTCGATTGACTCATCAACTTATTGAAATTTAAGCAAATTAGTTTCAGGCACGACTCCTGCAAAAGCCCTGGTGCATTCACCAGAATCCCGGAGTCGGCCCATGACAGCCTCTGCCCAACCCCCTCGCACTGCCCATGTGATCCATTCGGACGCCGAGGCAATCGCCGTTGCTCACAAGCTCGCTGCACGCTTCGCCGTCGAGGCCAGCGTGCGCGATCGCGAGCGACGCTTGCCGGTTGCCGAGCTGGACGAGTTTTCCGCCAGTGGTCTCTGGGGGATCACTGTTCCCAAGGAGTACGGAGGCGCTGGCGTTTCCTACGTGACGGTGGCGGAAGTGATCAAGATCATTTCCGCTGCCGACTCATCTCTCGGCCAGATCCCGCAAAATCACCTCGGCGTGCTCGACATCCTGCTGCAAACCGCCACTGAAGAGCAGAAGCGCTACTACTTCGGCAAAGTCCTGCAGGGTTACCGCTTCGGCAACGCCTTCTCCGAATCCAAAAGCAAAAACGCCGGGGCCTTCGAAACCCGTATTCGTTTCGACACAGACACCGCGCAAATCGATGGCGAGAAGTTCTACTGCACCGGCGCGCTGTTCGCGCACATCGTCCCTGCGGTGGCGGTCAACGAGCAGAACCAGGCGTTCATCGCGTTCATCGAGCGCGACAACCCCGGCCTGACCGTGATCGACAGTTGGGACGGTTTTGGCCAGCGAACCACCGCCAGTGGCGGTGTCACGTTGAACGCCGTGAAGGTGCCGCTTAGCGCGGTGATTCCGGCTCACAAAGCCTTTGACGAACCCACCGCCGACGGTCCGATTTCACAGATCATTCAAGCCGCAGTGGACACCGGCATCGCCGTCGGCGCGCTGGAAGAAACCAAGCGCTATGCCCGTGAATCCCGGCCATGGATCGACAGCGGACAGGATCACGGCTGGCAAGACCCGTTCAGCATCGCCGCCATCGGCGAGCTCGAATGGCGCGTCCACGGCACCGAAGCGATCCTCAAAAAGGCCGGCCAGGCCATCGACGCGGCGTTGCTCAACGCCAATGAAGACACCGTGGCTCACGCCTCGGTAGTGGTCGCCCAGGCCAAAGTCCTCTCTGCCGAAATCGCCTTGCTCGCCAGCAGCAAACTCTTCGAACTGGCCGGCACCCGCTCGGTGCTCGGCAAGCACAACCTCGATCGCCACTGGCGCAATGCCCGGACCCACACGCTGCACGACCCGGCGCGCTGGAAATATCACCTGATCGGCAACTACCTGCTCAACGGCGTAAAGCCCGCGCGCCACGCCTGGAACTGAGGAGCCCACCATGAATGCCTTGACCCAACCGATCGTTGCCGGGCAACCCCTGGCCAAAAGTCAGCATGATTTGCACAACGCCCGCAGCTTGCTCGATGCGACTTTGCGGTTCGTCCGTCAACAGTCCAAAACCACGGACGATCCGTTTGTCATCAGCCGTTTCGGCGATGTGCACATACGCATTGAAGTCGCCGCGGCGCTGCTCGAACGTGCGCAAGAGTTCTTGAATAGTCATGAAGACTCCACTGAGGTCAGCGTCGCCATTGCCGAGTCGCATCTTGCCAGTGCCGAGGCGCTGAGCACGGTCAGCGATGCTGAATTTGAACTGACAGGGCAGCGCACTGTGTTGCCTGGATCTCTGCAGGATCCGTTGCGTTGGAAGCTTCACCTTATTGGCAATTTTCGTCTGAATGGTATTCATCCACCCAAGTTTTCTTAGGTGGTTTGCGGAAAACTAAACACGTTTTTCGATAACAACTTCATGCCTGTCGCAATGGCAGGCATTGTCGTAGCCAAGTCTGTGCTCGATGTAGCTGGTTAAGCCCTCCATTACCACTCGTCTGAAACCCGTGACGACCTGTTAATTCTGACAGTAGACGCTCTCGTGTTGACGGACTTATGTTTACTCGGTGCAACGCTTGTACTAAGGGAGCCGACGTTCTAATAAATTAGGACGATTATTTTATTTTAAGAGGGATTGGGAAATGTCAAAAAAATCGTTAACAGCCGACTCGTTACTAGACGCTCCAAAAGTTACGGTAAAGGGAGCGCATTTTTTAATTGCTACTCCCCAGTCGACAAATGAAATTGTCAAGGAAGGTTACGCAGTCTACTTCTATGGTAAGGCGTCGACAGCCCCTGACTTTATTGTGCTCGGTACAATTATGGTTGAAAAGGATGGCGCGGGTTCAACTTTTGAAATTGAAAGGAGCCACAAATCTCTGCAAGGCGATAAACAAGTTGCGTTTGAATACAAGGTGGAGGATGAAGATACTGTGCGTCTGGGTAGTTCGTCGGAGACACTGGTTGCAGCCTAAGGCTCTCGATTTTCAAGAGTAAATATTTAAATAAGTGCTCTTTTTCCGTTAGCGGATTAGAGCACTGTCAATTACAGGTGTTGTTCCACAAACAGCTGTCCAACATTTTGTGTTGTCGGATGGCTCTGTGTTTAAAATCTTACAGAGTGAAGTGCAGGAACTAAGCGGCTTATTCATTCTGGCGCGACTCATGCATAAGGACTCTCATATCCATCAGGAGTCCAAAAGATCATGTTGTCCACGTCTGCTATCTCCCGTTTTAAACGCTCTATCGCGAATGCGGTTTCAGGAGTGTCGCCTGATGCCTCGTGAAATCCGCCTCAACGCTTTCGACATGAATTGCGTCGGTCACCAGTCGCCCGGTTTATGGGCGCACCCACGGGATCGCTCATGGCAGTACAAAGACCTCGAATACTGGACCGATCTGGCGAAAATCCTCGAGCGCGGCAAGTTCGACGGGTTGTTCATCGCCGATGTGCTGGGCATCTATGACGTTTACAACGGCAATGGTGACGCGGCGATCCGTCAGGCGGCGCAGGTGCCGGTCAACGATCCGCTGCAACTGATTCCGCCGATGGCGCTGGTCACCGAGCAGCTGGGTTTTGGTTTGACTGCATCGCTGTCGTTCGAGCATCCGTATCCGTTCGCCCGACGCCTGTCGACCCTCGATCACCTGACCAAGGGCCGCGCCGGCTGGAACATCGTCACCTCGTATCTGGAAAGCGGCGCCAAGAACCTTGGGCAGAAAAGCCAGACCGAGCACGATGCTCGTTACGACTTCGCCGAAGAGTACCTGGAGGTTTGCTACAAACTCTGGGAAGGCAGTTGGGAAGAGGGCGCCATCCTGCGCGATCGCGAGCGCCGGATCTTCAGTGAACCGAGCAAAATCCATGAAATCCAGCACGTCGGTAAACACTTTCAGGTGCCGGGCATTCACCTCTGCGAACCCTCGCCACAACGTACGCCAGTGCTCTATCAGGCTGGCGCATCCAGTCGCGGCAAGCAGTTCGCCGCGGAGCATGCCGAGTGCGTGTTCGTTGCCGCACCATCGAAAGTGCTGCTGAAAAAAACCGTGGCCGACATCCGTCGCCGTGCCGCCGAGGCCGGTCGCGATCCGTCGAAGATTCTGATCTTCAACCTGCAAACCGTGATCCTCGGCGAGACCGATGCCAAGGCCAAAGCCAAGTTCGAGGAATACAAAACCTGGGTGAGTTACGAAGGCGCGATGGCGCTGATTTCGGGCTGGACCGGGATCGACTTCAGTCAGTTCAAACCGGATGAGCCGCTCAAGCATGTGCACACCAACGCGATTCAATCGGCGGTGGAGGCGTTCTCCACGGCCGATCCGAACAAGGTGTGGACGCCTAACGAACTGGCCGATTGGGTCGGCATTGGCGGGTTTGGGCCGTTGTTTGTCGGCAGCCCCGAGACGGTTGCCGATCTGTTGCAGGAGTGGGTTGAGGAAACCGATGTGGACGGCTTCAACCTGGCGTATGCGCTGACTCACGAAACCTTTATCGACGCCGTGGAACTGCTGGTGCCGGAGTTGCAGAAGCGTGGGGTCTACAAGACCGAATACGCGGCGGGGACTTTGCGCGAGAAGTTGTTCGGCGAAGGGCCGCAGTTGCCGGAGATTCACCCGGGCGCGGGATATCGGAACTTGGCGGCATTGCGGCCACAGGCGAAGAAAGTGGTGTCGGCGTAGACGCCATCGCCGGAACGCCGCCCGCAGTAAGTCGGCTCCTACAAGGTGTTTTGTCGTTCACAAATTTCACCACCGACACGAAACCTGTGGGAGCGGGCTTGCTCGCGAAGGGGCCGGCACATTCAAAACATGACTGTCGTTCGATAGACCGCTTTCGCGAGCAAGCCCGCTCCCACAGTTGATCGCGGTTGTTTTAGAGATTTCAGCCCAGCGGACCACCGCACGCTTTTGCCCATGAACAGGAGGTCCACCCATGAGCGTGCATGAACTCAAACGTCCGCCCCTCGCGGACACCGCCGAGTGGCGGGTCGAGTTGCCCAAGGCACTGGAGCAATTGCGCCACTGGGCGCAGATCAGTCCGTTGCAACCGGCGCTGCGTCACAAGCGTCACGGCCAGTGGTTTGTCTGGCGCTGGATCGACGTCCTGCGCGATGTCGAGCGCCTGGCCGACGGTTTGCGCCAGCAAGGTTTCATCGAGGATTCACGCCTGGCCCTCAGCGGCGCGTTCGAACCGAATCTGTTGCTGCTGGCCCTGGCTGCCCAACACATTGGCGGGCAACTGCTGACGTTGCCGGACAACCTCGACCCCGAAACCCTGCACAAAATCCTGTGGCGCAGCAGTCCCACGCACGCGTTCGTTCAGGGGCGGCAGACGCAACAACGCTGGCTCCATCAGGGGCAATCCCTGCTGAGCTTCAACGACCTGATCGGCCCGGTGGACACCCCGCAACGGCTCAACCGCTGGAGCAAGAACCCGCAACTGTGGAGCGAGGAGGGCACGCAATGGCAGGCCGGACTGACGGTATTGCTCGAGCAGTGGCTGACCAGCGGCCACTCCCTGGCGTTCCCGGAAAGCCCCGGCAGCGCCAGCCGCGACCGTCGCGAAGTGGCGCCTTCCGGGTTGTTGCTCTCGGCGGAACGCCTGCAGCTATTGGCGGCGGAAATCGAAAGTCGTCTTGCTCCGCATGACACCTGGCGCCGGCGCCTGTGCGACTGGGCCATCGCCCACCCGGAAAAAGGCCTGCAACGCCTGATCAAAAATCGCGTTCGTCGACTGCTCGGTTTCCACAACCTGCATTTCATCTGGCAAGCCACGCGCAGCCCTGACGCTCAACCGCAGCCCACCTGGCTCACCGAATTCAAACGGGATATCGCATGAGCTCGACCGATTCCATCCTGCAAGTCAGCGGCATTTCCCTGTCGTTCAAAGGCGTAAAAGCGATCAACGAACTGTCCTTCGACGTGCGTCGGGGCGAGATCTGCGCGCTGATCGGCCCCAACGGCGCAGGCAAAAGCTCGCTGCTCAATGTGCTGAACGGCGTGTACCGCTTCGACGCCGGTTCGATTGTCTTCGAGCAGCAGCCGTTCAAACGCATCGATCCGCTGACCGCCGCGCGTCGGGGCATCGGCCGTACGTTCCAGAACAACGCGTTGTTCAAGAAGATGAGCGTGATCGACAACATCCTCACCGGCCTGTCCCGGCATCTGCGCAGCAGCTTCATCGAGCAGGCACTCAACCTGCCGCGCGCCCGCCGCGAGGCTGAAGATTTTCGCCAGCAGGCCCAGGGCATTCTCGAATTCCTTGAACTGCAAGCCCATCGCGATGTGCCGGTGGGAAACCTTTCCTATGGCCTGCAAAAACGCGTGGAGCTGGGGCGAGCCTTGATCGCCGGCCCACGCCTGTTGCTGCTGGATGAGCCGATGGCCGGGATGAACGCTGAAGAGAAACAGGAAATGGCCCGTTTCATCGCCGACATCAACCGCGACCTCGGCACCACCGTGGTCTTGATCGAGCACGACATGAGCGTGGTCATGGGCCTGTCCGATCACGTTGTGGTCCTCGATTACGGGCGCAAGGTCGGTGACGGCACACCGGCCCAAGTGCAGGCCGATCCTGAAGTGATCGCGGCGTATCTGGGAGTGGTGCACTGATGACATTTTTCTTCGAAACCCTGCTCGGCGGCTTGCTGGCCGGGACCATGTATTCGCTGGTCGCCATCGGCTTCGTGCTGATCTACAAGGCCAGCGGCGTGTTCAATTTCGCCCAGGGCGCGATGCTGCTGTTCGCCGCGCTGACCTTCGTCAGCCTGCACGATCAGGGCGTGCCGTTTGCCCTGGCGTTGTTGCTCACCGTTGTGGTGATGGTGATCGGCGCACTGCTGATCGAACGGCTGGTGCTGCGTCCTTTGGTCAACCGTTCGCAGATCACGTTGTTCATGGCCACCCTCGGGTTGTCATTCATTATCGAAGGCCTGGCCCAAGGCCTGATGGGTTCGCAGGTGCGAGCCCTGGACCTGGGCATCGACGACGTGCCGGTGTTCATCGGCGGGATGATGGTCAGCCAGTTCGACCTGATCGCCGCGGCGGCCGCCATCGTGCTGGTGACGGTGCTGGCGCTGTTGTTCAACAAGACCCGCATTGGCGTGTCGCTGCGCGCGGTGGCCGATGACACCACCGCCGCGCTGTCGATCGGCATCAACCTCAACCGCATCTGGCAGATCGTCTGGGCGGTGGCGGGCATTGTCGGGTTAGTGGCGGGGTTGCTCTGGGGCGCTCGCCAAGGGGTGCAGTTTTCCCTGTCGCTGGTGGTGCTCAAGGCCTTGCCGGTCTTGATCATCGGTGGCTTCACCTCGATTGGCGGGGCCATTGTCGGCGGATTGATTGTCGGCGCGGCGGAGAACCTCGCCGAGGTTTACATCGGTCCGCTGATCGGCGGCGGCATCACGCCGTGGTTCGCTTACGTCCTGGCCCTGGCCTTCCTGTACATCCGTCCCGCCGGCCTGTTCGGCGAGCGTGCCATCGAGCGAGTCTGAACCCATGTCGATATCCCTTGCCCGCGAAACCGCGCCGTCGGTGTTGATCCAGCGTCGTGTCCCGTTTGGACTGCTTGGCTTGTTGTTGATTGCCTTCATCGTTGTGCCGCTGACCGGCAACGACTATTGGCTGAACGCGATCCTGATCCCGTTCCTGGTGTTGTCCCTGGCTGGCCTCGGCCTGAATTTGCTCACCGGCTACACCGGCCAGACCTCGGTCGGCGCGGCCGGGTTCATGGCGGTCGGGGCGTTCGCCACCTATGGATTTTTGCTGCGCTTGCCTGAGCTCGGTCTGCCCGTCGCATTGCTGGGCGGCGGATTGATCAGCGCGGTGGTGGGCTTCGTCTTCGGTCTGCCGAGTTCGCGGATCAAAGGCTTTTACCTGATGGTCACCACGCTGGCGGCACAGTTCTTCCTGGAGTGGCTGTTCGTCAAATTTCCCTGGTTCTATAACTACGGATCGTCCGGAACCATCTCCGCACCGAAGCTCGCGCTGTTCGGCCATGACCTGAACACGCCGCTCGGCCGCTATCTGCTGACGCTGACTACCGTGTTGGTGCTGACCTGGGTGGCGGTGAACCTGGTGAAAAGCCAGATCGGCCGCAACTGGATGGCGATCCGCGACATGGACACCGCCGCTGCCGTGATCGGCATTCCGGTGGTGCGCTACAAACACCTGGCGTTTGCCGTCAGTTCGTTCTACCTCGGCATCGCCGGGGCATTGTGGGCCTTCGCTTACCTGGGCACGGCCAGTGCCAGCAGCTTCGATATCAACCGGTCGTTCCAGATCCTGTTCATCATCATTATCGGCGGCATGGGCAGCATCGCCGGCAACTTCATCGGTGCCGCGTTTATCAGCCTGTTGCCGATCCTGCTCAGCCACGCCGGGCAAGCCCTGTTCGGCGGTTCGGTGGACGCGGGGCAACTGCAGAACCTGCAAAAAATCATCTTCGGCGTGCTGATCATTGTGTTCCTGATCAAGGAACCGGAAGGCCTGATCCGCCTGCTGAGCAACCTTCGTCAACGGCTGAGTCACTGGCCGCTGCGCTTCTGAATCCTTTCCATTATCAGATAGAGAGACAACATGCGTGCATCCTTGAAACGTTCGTTGGTCAGCGCCGCTTTGACGCTGGCCGTTTTCAGCAGTGCAGTGCCGGTGGTTCAAGCTTCGCCGGACCAGCAATTCTTCCCGTTGGCCACTTATCGCGTCGGTGCTTATGCCTCCAGCGGTGTGCAGGTCTGGGCCGGCATGCTCGATTACCTGAACTACATCAACGAGGTGGAAGGCGGGATCAACGGCGTCAAACTGGTGTGGCAGGAATGTGAAACCGAGTGGACAGCGGAGAAGGGTATCGAGTGCTATGAGCGCTTCAAGAAAGGTCTGGATGGCGCGCCGGTGGCGATCTATTCACCCAACGGCGCGCCGGCGGCGTATGCACTGAGCGAGCGCGCGGAAGTCGACAAGATTCCGTTGATCACCCTCGGCTACGGGCGCACCGAGGCCACCGACGGTACGGTGTTCCCGTACAACTTCCCGGTGATGCTGACCTTCTACAGCGAGGCATCGAGCCTGATCAATTACATCGCCGAGCGCGAGGGTGGCTTCGACAAACTCAAGGGCAAGAAAATCGCCACGGTCTACCACGACTCGGCGTATGGCCGGGAAACCCTCGGCCCGCTGAAGTTGCTGGCGGAGAAATACGGCTTCGAGAACATCCAGATTCCGGTGGCCGATCCGGGTAACGAACAATCGTCGCAATGGCGACAGATTCGCCAGGTCAACCCGGACTGGGTGTTTCTGCGCACCTGGGGCGTGTCGACGCCGGTAGCGGTGAAGACCGCTGCGCGTTTCGGCTTCCCGGTGGACCATATCGTCGGCGACATCTGGGCCAGTTCCAGCGAGGACGTACTGCCCGCAGGCGCCGCCGCCAAAGGTTATCTGGCGCTGACGCCATACCCGGCCGGCACCGATTTCGAGATCCACAAACGCCTCAAGCAGCACATCCTCGACAAGGGCAAAAGCGACCTCAAGGACCTGAAGAATTTCGGCAGCGTCTACTACAACTCCGGGCTGGTGAACGCCGCGGTGATGGTGGAAGCGATCCGCACCGCCCAAGGCAAATTCGGCAAGCGTCCCTTGAATGGCGAAGAGGGGCGCTGGGGGCTGGAACACCTGAACATCGATGACACACGGCTCAAGGACATGGGCTATTTCGGCCTGATGCAGAACCTCAAGTTGTCGTGCAAGGATCACGAGGGTGGCGGCTCGGCGCGGGTCCAGCAGTGGGACGGCGCCAACTGGACGCTGATCAGCGACTGGATCGCCGCCGACCGCGCCTTGTTGCGGCCCCTGATCGATGAGAAATCCGCGGCCTTCGCCAAGGAAAAAGGCCTGACACCACGCACCTGCACCGGGGACGAGTAACCCATGAGCGAAGCCGCCAGCGACATTGCTGTGAACGAATTGCTGCGAGTCAACGACATCGAGGTGGTCTACGACGGCGCAATCCTGGCCGTGGCGGGGGTTTCGCTGACGGTGCCCAAGGGCGGCATCGTCGCATTGCTCGGTGCCAACGGCGCGGGCAAAAGCACCACCCTCAAGGCGATTTCGGGGTTGGTGCGGGCCGAGCGGGCGGAGGTCAGTCGCGGAGCGATCGAGTTTCTCGGTCGGGACACGGCGGGTGTCGATCCGAGTGTGCGGGTGCGCCAAGGGATGGTGCATGTGCTGGAGGGGCGACACGTGTTCCCGCAATTGACCGTCGAGGACAACCTGCGCAGCGGCGGTTTTGTGCGAGGTTTGAGTCGCCAGGACATGGCCCGGGACCTGGAGCGGATCTACACCTGGTTTCCACGTCTGAAAACCAAGCGCAAGACCCAGGCCGGGCTGACGTCCGGTGGCGAACAACAGATGGTCGCCATCGGCCGGGCGTTGATGACCCGTCCTACTTTGGTACTGCTTGATGAACCTTCCATGGGTTTGGCGCCTATTATCGTCCAGGAGATTTTCGAGATCGTCGCCCAACTCAATCGCGAGGAGCAGGTGAGCTTCCTGATTGCCGAGCAAAACATTAATGTGGCGCTCAAGTACGCTCAACAGGCCTATGTTCTCGACACCGGCCGGGTGGTGTTGTCCGGCAGCAGCGAGGCGTTGCTGGCGCGGGGCGATCTGCATGACTTCTATCTAGGTAAACACTGAACATTGAGAACGCCATGACTGAAACCCGAAGCGGACAGGCGACCGACGTCATCCGCCATGCAGACATCCTGATCATCGGCGGCGGCCTCAGCGGCACGATGCTGGCGGCGCAGTTGTTGCGTCTGCCCGGCAAGCGCTCGTTGCTGGTGATCGAGCCACGGGCCGAACTCGGACGGGGCGAGGCCTACAGCGCGGTCGAGTTGGGCCATACGCTCAACGGCAACGCGGCGCGGATGAGCGTCGACCCGGACAATGCCGATGACCTGACTCAGTGGCTGAGCGAGTACATCGCCGCCGGCGGCTGGCCGGAGTCCGATGAGCAGCATGTGCCGGTCAGCGAGCTGTTTCCACCACGAGGGCTTTTCGGTGTGTACGTGCAGCAGCGCCTGGCCGAGGCGCAAGCGGTGGGCGCCTTGAATGGCTCGACCGTCGAGCATGTGCGGGCCGAGGTGGTTGACCTGGAAACGTTGAGCGATTCGGTGCGGCTGAACTTGAGTGGCGGGCAGCGGTTGCAGGGTGGATATGCGGTGTTGGCGACGGGGATGTTTCCCGCCGCTCGCACGCCGCAGACCGAGTCCAGCGGTCTGAACGCCGCGGCGCTCGATCCTTGGGACGTGGCGGCCATGCGTCAGCTCGATCCGCAATCGACGGTGCTGATCATCGGTTCCGGCCTGACCATGGTCGATGCCGTGGTGTCGCTGGAACAGGCCGGGCATCGTGGGCCCATCGAAGTGTTTTCCCGGCATGGGCTGTTGCCGCATGTGCGCCGGCAACCGCCGGCCTGGGCGGATTTTCTTGCCGAGGATCAGAGTATTCGCACGCCGCGACAGTTGGTGCGTGAATTGCGACGGCATTGTCGGTATGCCGTTGCGCAGGGCATCGACTGGCAGGCGCCGCTGGACACGGTGCGGGCGCACATTGGCCGTTTGTGGAGTCAGGCGACGGACGTGCAGCGTCGGCAGTTTGTGCGGCATGTGCGGCCCTGGTGGGAGAGTCACCATCACCGTTCGCCGCCGTTGAGTGCGCAGTTGGTGGAGCGGTTGCATGGGGAAGGGCGTTTGCGGATTCAAGCGGCTTCGTTCAAGGGGCTGGAGATTGTGTCGGGTGATGAGGTGGGCATTCGTATTCGTCGTCGTGGTGAGGCTGAGACGGTTGTCGTTAGCGGGGCTGCGTTGATCAATTCCAGCGGGATCGAGTACGACTGGCGACGGGTGGCGCGACCGTTGCCGCAACAGTTGCTGGCCCGCGGGTTGGTGCGACCGGGGCCGTTGGCGTTGGGGATTGCGGCGGCGGTTGATGGCGCGGTGCTGGGGGCGGACGGGCGGGTTGTCAGTCGGTTGTTTGCCATGGGACCGCCGTTGCGGGGGATGTGGTGGGAGAGTACGGCGGTGACTGATGTGGCTAGTCAGGCCAAGGCTTTGGCTCTGCGCTTGCTGGTGTGATGGGGGGCATATCCGTTTCTTTTGTAACGGCCGCTATTGGTTCCGCCCTTACGGCGGGTCACTTGGAAAAGCGCCAAGTAACCAAGCGCCCGCGCCCCTGACGTACGGTGGCTCGCCTAGGCTCGCCATGCCCTCGCTCCGGTCCTGCTCCGTGGGCCCGCCGCCATCGGCCATCCATGCCGGGTTGCCCACTGCGCAGAACCTGCGCTCGGCCTTCCGACGGGGCAGATCAAGATCAAAAGCCAAAGCGAGGCGGCCTTATAGCC
>NZ_VIUK01000050.1:0-15280 GCF_007828295.1 Pseudomonas sp. SJZ080 | reverse complement strand
TTGAATTCTTCGGGATAACGCTGGTTGCTCATGGCACCTCCTAATGGGCCTCATTTTAAGGCTTGGAGGTGTCTACGAAACTAGGGGCGATTCATATCTACAGGGCGGCACACGAGCTCTCTGAGGGCGACTTCTTCAGAAAGAAGACCTCATGGAAAGGACATTGGATAGTCATCAGCCTCGAGTTTGATGACATTAGCACCGACGAATCCCTTCAATCGTTGTTTGTCCATCACGGTGCAATTGTCTCCGGAAACGCGATTAAAAAGGCCACGTACAACCTGATTTTCCGTCCGAACTCGTACATCAGAACTAAACTGTCAGCACTCTCAGCGGGTGACAAAGCCGGACTCGCTACTTTGCAGGAATCAATGACCATTGACGACTATGAAGTTTGGTTTACAGGACGAAGCGACGTCGATTTCACTGACCCAGCGCGTTATCGGGAGATCGTCGGTGACTTCGACGCCGTCTGGTTTCCCGCTCTCGACTCGAAGCTGATCGGTAGCAAGATTCCTCACCAGCTTTCGGTTGCCAAGGAGGTTTCGTTCACTTTCGTCAAAGCGTTAAGGGATGTGGTGTCCGACTTCAACGGTAACCGTCAAAACCCGCTTCTTAACTTGCTGACACGCAAAAGCCAAGAAATTGACAAAACCAAATATGAGACCATAACCAATACCGTAAAAACATTAAACTTAGATATTGAGGCACTCCAAGATGTTCAAGATGTCAGGGGTGATATTAGGGCGACAATAAGCGAAACCGCCGGTGACGCATACGCTCCGGCGAGTCTCCATATCAGATCGGATTTACCAAGCGAAGCAGAGAAACTACTTCAATCATTGAAACTTTTTGTCGGCGAAACAGATGAGAATTACGCTGGAGACATTTCAGAGCTGAGCTTGGGCGGCGCCAACCTCATCTATCTGACTCTGAAACTTCTGGAGTTCAAGTATCAAAAACAACGTGAAACCGCCGCCAACTTTCTATTGGTAGAAGAGCCAGAAGCCCATATTCATACACACATTCAGAAAACCTTGTTTGACAATATAAACTACAGCAACACCCAGATCATTTATTCGACTCACTCGACCCAAATAGCAGAAGTCAGTAACATCGAAAGCGTGAATATCCTTGCCCGTAAGGGTTTCCGTTGCGAATCCTACCAACCTTCAGTTTCACTCACACATCCAGAAATTGTCCATCTTCAACGCTACCTTGATGCGACACGTAGCAGCCTCTTATTCGCACGCGGAGTTATATTGATTGAGGGCGATGCCGAGGAGTTTATGATTCCGGCTTTAGTGAAGAAGGTGATCGGCGTGAGCCTCGACGAGCTGGGCATAAGCTTGATTAATATCCGTAGTACAGGCTTTGAAAACATTGCCTGCGTATTCCACCCCTCTCGGATCCGTCGCAGGTGCAGTATCGTTACTGATCTGGACATGGCTATCACTGGGACTGACATACTTGAGACTGACAGTAGCTCCGTTAGGGCATATAAGTTGAAAGTAGCGGGATCAGCAGAATCAGGCCGTACGAGAAGGACACGTCTGGAAAATTTCGGCCGAGACAACCCCTACCTGAATACGTACTACGCACAACATACCTTTGAAGTCGATTTCCTGATGGCTAACAACACCCATGAGGTTAAAAGCGTTGTCGACCGTGTTTATACTGACCTGCCTACGCGTAACACCGCGAAAATCGAACTAGAGGATGCTGAGATTGGGGTGGCTGGAAAAAGAATCCTGACGATGGCCAATCACCTCGGCAAAGGTTGGTTCGCCATATTGCTAGCGGATAGTATTACCCGGGCGACGAATATTCCTGAGTACATTCTCGAGTCTGTCTTAGGCGCATGTGAAGAACTGCCGCACAAGACAAAAATCAAGATATTGAAGTATCGAATCGTTACCCTGACCACAGAAAATTACTATGAGGAATTTTATAACTACGCCCTTCAAGCTAAGGAGTTATTAGTCCAGTATGAGGCAGGCAGCCTGTCGTTTTCCACTTTGACGGACTCACTTGGCGATCTGCTAAGTGAGGACTCAGTCTTAGCAACTTTCTTGGGCATTTAAAATGATGGACCTTTCAAGTGCGGGCCTTGACGACAAACAGCTTGCGGCCATCAACCATCCGGGCAGCGTGTTTTTAACGGCATGCCCGGGAAGCGGAAAAACAAAAACGCTTACCTATAAAGTTGCCACAGAGCTCTGGAAAATTGATGACCACCGCAAATTCGTCGTAGCCATCACCTATACTCATCGGGCTGCAGATGAAATCCTTGAACGCGTGGAGCGTCTGGGCCTAGTAACTGCACAACTCTGGATAGGTACAATACACTCGTTTTGCCTGGAATGGATTATCCGGCCTTACGCGATCTATGAGCCACGCTTGGAGAGCGGATTCACAATCATCAATCAGCCGGATGCAGAGGCATTACTGGAGGAGCTTTGCAAGTCTACAAACTATCCAAAAATAAAAACGTATGACTGTGGCTATCACTTTATTGACGGAAAAATAGCGCTTTTATGCTCTGATATCAAAAAGCACGCAAACGTGCGCGATGTTTTAAGACGCTACTTTGCAATTTTGAAGCAAGAAAGGAAAATTGATTTTGAGCTGATTCTGTTTTTTGCGCACAAATTAATTTCAAGTTTTCCTCTGATCGCCAAGAATCTTAGCAACTTGTTTAGTATCGTATTGCTCGATGAGTATCAAGACACTAAAGAAATACAATATCTCATTTTGTTCTGTATATTTTCTTCCCGCCCTGACCAGACACGAGCATTTATTGTGGGCGATCAAGATCAAGCCATTTTTAATAGCCTCGGTGGATATGCCATCGCGTTCGATGATTTTAAACAAAAATCGCTCCTTTCAATTGAGAGCCTCTCGCTTTCCTACAATTACCGCTCATCGACAAAAATCGTTAAGTATTTTACCAACTATAGATTGCACCCCGGGCCGATAACCGCCTGTTCCGAGCATAAGGAGTATCACAGTGTGGTTTGCTATGACCGCACGATCTCTGCGAACCATCTGGAGGACGAGGTTGAGCGGTTGATTCGCCATAGCCTGTACGAGCAAAGGATTCGCCCGGAGGAAATTTGCATTATCGGTCCGCAGTGGCAGTCATTGGCAGCCATGACCCGGCGGTTAATGAGCAGGCTTCCTGAATGTAGTTTCGATGGTCCAGGCATGATTCCATTTGGAAGGGAACTTGACAATTTTTGGTATAAAGTAAGCCGTATATGTTTATCAGATCCTGCACCGGACATGTATCTGAGAAGGGTTCGGTGGGCTACAGAGGTGGTAGATGCGCTCGCTGACGAGGGAATCAAGTGCGGTCACACTCCGAAAAGCCTGTTGAAGGAGCTTAACGCTATTCAACTCACCGAACAGAACGGGATGCAATATCTCGAACAGTACTTCCAGAAATTTCTTGAGCTGATTCGAATACCTTTACTTGATACTTATCCAGGTCTACACAATCATTATCTATCGTTTTTTGAGACTGCCCATAAAAAGATAGCGCGCGCCAAAAGTGACGGTTTAGAGTTGATCGAGGGTATTGATAACTTCAAACGAGCTTTTCGGCCTAGGTCGGGAATTACAATTTCAACAATTCATGGCATCAAAGGCGCTGAGTTTGACAATGTGATCGCTTTTTCCCTGCTTGAGGGCTTGGTTCCGCATTGGGCAGATCCCAAGCCGCTCGACAGCGCCAAAAAGCTACTTTATGTAATTTGCTCTAGGGCTCGGAAGAACCTTTTTTTGATATCTGAGACAGCGCGAGGGAAGGCGGGCACTAGCGAACTGGTAAAGACTAATTACTTATATGACACCGTGCCAAAAGGTTGAGCTGATCGATTGCTGATCCACTCTAGGATATCCATGCAAGTTGCTCAAGAAGCGGATAAATGGCGGTTAGTGCTAAATCCCACTCACCATACCTGGCAAGGCAACAATGTTGAGGATCAACGATCGGTAGCTAGGCAATTCATGGACTTTGTATTTAAGGAGCTTATTCCCGCTTGAAGCTAAGCTTGTCCATAATTTGCCAATTTGGCTTTTCCAGCACGCCGTTCTAATAACTTTTCTGAATGGCCGATTTAAGAATGGACCTTTGTGAACGTCCGCTTTTGGCCGATATCAGCCCTCTGCGAACGTCTGCATATCATCGGCCAGCCGTATGGCGCACAAGCGAACCAAATTGGCCGGTCCTATCGCCATCGATTCAGGGCTGACTCAGGTTTTTGTCCCAGAAATTCACAGCTGTAGAGATCGGTCATGCTGCTAGAATCAGGACGTTTGGAGATAACACCCTTCTGAGAAATTGCATGAACGAAGAACTGACTGAAGAAGAGATGCGCCGAGCGCTGTTCGGTGTTGCAGAGCACCTTGCGCAGGCTACTGCCTTACCTGTGCAAGACACCCTCTCGGGTATAGCGATCATACCGCCGACAAAGGCAGTGGAGAAAAAGAAGGTCGTCAAAGCGTTCACGCCCAGGTTGAGGGTAACGCTACGAGTGGGTAATGAATTTGAGGGCAAGACGCACGAAATGTTCCATGAGGCGGATACGCTGAGTACCCTTCTAGCAGAGCAAGAAGCTACCAAGGCGGCCAAGAAGAAATTCAGGTTTGTGGAAGTGGTTTCGGTAAAGCCGATGTAGGGGGACTTCACAAGACTCGTGGGCGAGGCATTGAATCGCCTCTGATTTCACCACTAACCTGCGCGCCCAAGCTGACGCTTGTGGATGGCAACTCCGGAAGTAGCTGCAGAGGAGTGCCATTGCACTTCAACTCAACTAGGTAAACCCAAAGGCTAGTGCCTACTCGCCAGCGATACGTGAGCGGTTGACTTCAGTGAGTCCGTAGTTTTGTTCGAACGAGTGATTCACTTTCGATTCAAACTATCACGTTTGCCCAACACATCGCCAATATAAAATCGAGATATTTTATACCGCCTCTTCTTCTGCTAAGAATAAACTCTGCAAATCACCAGAGAGTGATTTTTTATCGTCGCCATACGTGAGCGAGAATTCATCACTTTCATTATTCATTATGCTGACTCCGTCGATAACCCCTAGAATATTTGAGGTCGTATCCACCATTGTCTGCCTAATCACCTCAAAGAAAACTTCTCGTTGTTCGGCAGGCAATGAGTTGAATAGGGTTAATGCCCGCTTCCAGTACTCGTTGGTCACATCTTTGATAGAGGTGCTAGAAAATAAATCTTTATAAATAGAAAGATTCTCTTCTACAACTGTCGTTTTGAGTCCAATTACAAAGTCTTTCGTGTTCATTTGATAGCTACTCACTTGGAAAACGCGCAAGGGTAGGCGTATTTGTTAATTTTTATCAGGGTTTGTAGTTGTTTATTCGAAACATCTTTATAAACTCGTCGAAGTTCAAGAATATCACGTGCAAGAACCTGTCGTGGGTTTGCCAGTCCTGCAGTGCTCCGAGAGACAATACCATTTGGACCTTTGATTATATGGCCTACCTTAGGAACGAAAATTGACGGTGCTGTAGCTGGATCATATCCAGAAATCATCTCTTTCATTAGCGCTTTCTGCCCGACGTGATGAGCATCCAGTCCCGGTGCGGTGCCCTTAATTTCGTTATAAGTGTTGACGCCAATGCCGAATTTACCCACATGCTGACGTAGGACTGACCCACCTCCAAATTTAAACAAACTCAGCAAAGGCAATGGTTCGCTAGGAACAGACCGGGTCAGTGACAACTCGGCAACTGGGTCAATTTGCCGTCGGCGCCAACACTATAGGGACCATTCCGTTGGGAAGTCCTGGGGGGCTTCCAACACCTACCTCCCATGAAATGGTATATGGAGTCGCATCAGGCGAGAACGAAAAGAACTCGCTTATACAGCTAGCTTCGTTCCCATACGGAAATGACGATACTTCTGGAGAGGCCTCATCGGAATATTTTACCAAGGCCAAGTATGAATCTGGAAAAACTACGCCAAGTAACTTATTTTGTACTTGCGTAATCGTATCGCCGTCCTCTGAGGAGTCTTGTTCAGCCCCGAAAGAACTCCAGTCGAATTTCATGTCAGACTCCCGCGCAGTTAATAACTCTGCCCCCCTTTTCTTGGCGACGGTGGGAGCGTGCAAGCTTATGGGAGCCTATCGTTTCGGCGGAGCAATTTCCGAATCTTGTCTAGATACACTCCCATTCATCAAGCAAAAAGGTAGCGGGGTTATTTTCGCGTGCTATTTTTCATAGTTTTATGAAGCTGTCGTGCTCATTATAATGCTTAATGGCTTTTAGTATTTCCTCATTTGTAGCAGATGTTTTTTGCTTCAGTGCATTGAATGTAACATCCTCCAAGAGTTCGTCGGTAAACCAAAACTCAAGATTGTTTTGAGTGATGTACTTTGGAAAAATTTCTTCGTCGTCATCGGTGATCTCCGAGTATTCAGCAATCACGCAGTCGGTTTCAAGCGTCGCTTGGTCCGATGATCCTTTCCCATAAACACAATAGGTTAGCTCTTTTTTCTGAGCCTTTAAGGAGTCGATCAGGTCATTTATCTTGATAGATTGATCGTGCTTCATATCAGTGCTCCAATTATTCCGTTTTGATTTTCCCTTCGCGCCCCTCTCGGCCCCCACCCCATATATCTCGTCCGCCTTTGCCAGTTGGGTGATATACAGAGTGTTCGCCGCCATGGTCCGCCCGATGAACAAGCTGCAGCACGCCAGGCTTCTCGTTGTGGTGCCAAGTGTAGCCTGTCGGGCTAGAGCCCATGTTCCGTTTGGGATCATCTACCCAAGTTTTTAGATCTGGGTTTCGACTATACATATTTTTTCTAAATGCTGGATCGCCATTGAGCTTGTTTATTAAGTCCTTGTTAGCTCTGTTGAATTGTACTTTGTCGCTCTTTAGGTACAGATTTTCAGGGACTTTGTATTCGTGGAATGAGTTGAATTGATGAGCTTTTCGTCCTGCATCAGGAGTGTCGGGTTGGCCTTCATCGACCGCCGGTTTTGTTGTCGCGTTATCGGCGTCGAAGTCTGGCTTACATCCATCCGCACCAGGACAAGTATCCAGCCCCAACGGATCCACCCACCCCGTAGGGTTAGGCACGTACTGGTAGTTGTTCAACCCACCCGCAAGCTTGATCGGATCCGGTGTCAGAAACCGTCCAGTCCCCGGATTGTAGTAGCGATGGCGGTTGTAGTGTAAGCCCGTCTCGGCATCGAAATACTGCCCCTGGAAACGCAACGGGTTGTCGATTTCAGTAACGTCGAGTGCGGCGAGGTTGCCGTAGGCGCGGTATTTCGCCGACCACATGATCTCGCCGCTGTAGTCGGTGAGTTCTTGCGGGGTGCCCAGGTGGTCGAGTTGGTAGTAGAACGGCGTTGCTTTCAGCGGGCCTTCGCCGTCGAGCATTGCCAGCGGGCGGAAGCTGCCCGGTTCGTAGATGTAGGTGCGATAGCGGTTGTCGGCGCTTTCAGCGATTAGGCGTTCGCCTTGCCAAAGGAATTCGGTGGTGCTGCCGTCGACGGTTTTTTGGATACGGCGGCCGAAGGCGTCGTACTTGTAGCTTGCGGTGCTGCCGCCCGGCAGGCTGACGCCGATCAAGCGGTGCTGGCAGTCGTAGCGGTATTCCGTGACGAGTTTTTGTCCGGTGCCACGGCGTTCGCGGGTCAGGTTGCCGTAGGCGTCGTAGTCGTAGTGGCGGTCGCCCTGCATCAGCAGGCGATTGCCTTTGACGTTGGCCAGGTTCGCGGTTGTCTGATCGCCTTGTCCCAGCAAGTTGCCGGCGGGGTCGTGGGCGAAGCTTTCCGGGGTGCTGCCACGGACGTTGATCAGGCGGTCGAGCGGGTCGTAGTGGTAGCTGCGGCTGCCTTTGCGGCTGTCGTCGATGTCGGCGAGGTTGCCATTGGCATCGTAGGCGTAGCGACGCTGGAACAGGTTGCGATCCTGCTGACTAACGCTGTGGGCTTGCAGGCGGCCTTGTTCGTCGTACTGGTATTGGCTGAGCAGCAGGCCTTGTTGGCGCTGTTGTTCACGGCCGGCGTTAAATTGATGAGTGGTCAGGCGCGAACCGTTAAGGTCGATGCTGCTCAACTGCCCGCCGCGCTGGTGGCGATAATCAAGCTTGCTACCGTCCGGGAGACGGCAGTGTTTCAACTGGCCGACGGTGTCGTACTCGTACCGCGTAGTGCCCCAACCTTGGTGCTCGGTGATCAGGCGGTCTTGCAGGTCGTATTCGTACGCCAGTGGCCAGTTACCGTCGTCGACATTCACGAGACGGCCAAGCGCGTCGTAGCTGTAGTGAATCTCTTCGCCGTCAGCCAGGGTTTTCACCAGCAAACGGCCAGCGGCGTCACGCTGGTATTCAGTGGCTAGCTCGCTGCCGTCATCGCCGAATTCGGTTTTCTTCACCAACTGGCCATTGAGGTCGTATTCATAGGCCGTGCGACGCCCGTCGAATCCGGTTTCCTGCTGGATCAGTCCGTTGGCGTAATAATCGAGGTGGTAGTGCTCGCCGCGTTCGTTTTCGATTTCGGTGAGTAACAGGCGCGAATTGTCGTAGCGGTAGCGTAATTGGCTGCCGTCCGGATTGATTCGGCGGCTGACTAGGTGCAGGCCATCGGCGTATTCGTAGCGTGTGACACGACCGAGTTCATCGCGTTCGGCGGTGACGCGACCATAAGGATTGTAGGTGAACGCTCGGGTGGCGGCGCCGGGGAGGGTGATCTGCGTCAGACGATCAACGGCGTCCCATTGATAGTGGGTGATGGCGCCGCTTTCTTCCTGGCGCGTGATCTGCCGGCCAAGTGCGTCATAGCGGTACTTACGCTGGCCGCCGTCGGGCAAGCGTTCTTCCAGCAATTGGCCGAGGTTGTTCCAACCCAACTGATGACGGCTGCCATCGGGGTAACGAATTTCCAGCAGGCGACCTTGGCGGTCGTAGCTGTAATGGGTTTCATTGCCGTGGGGATCGATCTGCAGGGTGATATCGCCCTGATTGTTGCGTTGGTACTTCCAGATCGACTCGTCACGACGGACTTCGCTGACAAAACCGTTGCTGTATTCGTACTCCGTCGGCGCGTCTTTCGGTGGGATTACCGCGGCTAAACGGCCGGCGGCGTCGTATTGATATTCACTGACCGCGCCGAGGGGATTCTTTTCGGCGATCAATCGGCCTTTTTCGTCATAGACTTTGAGGTGTTCGGCCCCGTCCGGATCGACCTTGGCCACCAAACGCGCCTGATCGTCATGGGTGTAAATCTCTTCGCTACCATCGGCGTTCGTGACCGTAACGGTGCCTTTATCATCCCAAACGTAGTGCGCATCCATTTGCGAGAAGCTGGCCCAGTGATGGATACAGCGTGCCGACTTACCTTCCTTTTCCCATTCCCAGTAGAAGCTGGCGCCACCGGCCAGGCGGCGCTCCAGGATTACGTTCTGGTCGTTATAGGTGTAGCGCTCGGCTTCACCGGCCGCATTTTTCGCTTCGATCAGGCGGTACTGGACATCGTAGCTGTAGGTGATCAGGTTCTGGATTGTGCTCCAGGCGTTTTCCAGGTTGTCAGCGGGGACGAACTGCTGGTAATCGATGGCGACGATATGTTTGCGGTCGTAACGAATAAGAAGAGCGCGCCCGGCACCGTTGTCGACTCGTTTGATACGCCCGTGAATGTCGCGGGTGATGTGCAGGCGATTGCCGTAGTTGTCGCTGATAGCGATCAGCGTCGCGCCTTTGCTGTTGTAGCGAAAGTGGTAGAACTGGGCACGTTCGCCGGCCTGGGTGAGGATCAGTTCTGAGGGATCATCACCAAGGAAAATCGCTGCTTCCGACAGGCTGTTGGTGATCGCCGGACGCTGCACACTCGGTAACGGGAACGTGGTGATACGATTTTCGTGGTCGGTCCAGACTACCTCATCGTCCTTGATGTCCACCCGCTGGGCAAGTGCATGGCTCCAGCCGTAGCCGAGACCGCAATCAATTTCCGCGGCGCTGGTGCGGTAAAGGCGAGTCCACTCGAAGGGTAGCAGTCCGTGGAGCTGACCATCGGTCAGCGTCAGTAGCTCTTCACCGGTAACCATGGAAACCGGGCAATTGTTTGTGCAGGTTTTCTTGGCGCAGGTAGCGCTTTTTTCATCGGGATTTGTCGATTGCTTGGAATGGTCATCGGCGTGTTCGTGCTCGCGAATTTTGGCGTGATCCTGCCTGCCCCAACCAATTTTCACTTTGCCTTTTTCAAAGGCTCCAACGGCTGCACGGGCGGCGACCTTCTTGTATTTATCAATAGATTCAATGAAGGCTTTAAGAATCCTGAAGACGGCTTTTACAAAACCGACTACAGTTTCAAGAATTTTTGCACCGTAGTTCGCAAGGCGAACGCCCAAATAGGCAATGCCTGAACCTGCGGCCGCATACGTCAACACCAAGGCCAATACGATGTCGATAAGGATGGTTACCAGTACGCTAGCTGCTTGCTCGGAGAATTTGCCTACGGCCACGCTAGGTGGCAATTGAATAAGCCAGAGAGCCGTAGTTTTTAGCAGCAAAAATAGAGCAGCCTGATCACTTGCCAGCAACATGAGCCTTTCCATGGCTGCTGGCGTTTCTTTTGCAAGTTTGATCAGGTCAGTGGCACTTTGGCCTAGCTCATGCGCAAATGCTTGAGGATCCTTCAGGATCTCGAATATGCGCTTAATACCGTCAAATGCACCCTTGATTGCATCCCAGGTTCCAGCGGCAGCACCATTGAGTTGCGCCAGGTAGGCTGTCGACAGTGTCTCGGTGGGCCATAGAGGCCTGTAGTTTTTCCATTCACCATCCAGCCAGGTTTGCAACTGCTGCGTCAGGTTGTCGTAGGAGCCAAATAAGTCGTTAACCTGTTCCTTAGTGACTTGGCTCTGAACGCGGACGTAGTATTTTTCCCCTGCTATTCCCTTGTAGACACCTTTGCCTTGCTCATCAAGCGTGACGGGCTTTGAAGCCCCGCCGGCCGTCGGTGTGACATCGACGGTAATGTTGCCTACCGGGATATCGTTAACCGAGACGAATTTGCTCTCGATCAGCAGCCGGCCGTCTTTTGGGCAAATGGCAACCGTAGAGAAGTCGTTATCGTTGATACTGACAGTCGCGTTCTCGGTCCCGAGTTTGACGGTCCTGTTCATTCCAAATATGGCTGGTCTGTCGAAGAACTGCGGGCCTTTATCCACCCACTGGGCGAAATTGCTTTCGGTCAGTTCACGATAAAGTTTCAGACTGTCCTTGAAAGTAGCCAGTTGGTCATCAATAAAGGCAACGCGATCCATCAGCCTTGCTCCAGAATCAGGTGGTTTAACAGTGCTTCATTAAGATTTTTCGGAGCATCGGCCTTGCGCACGAAACGTGCGATTTTCAGCTTCAGGTTGCTCTCGGGGTAAGCGGCGTAGATGTCTGGACGTTCCTCTCCCAGCCATTGCATCAGGTTGCCGATCAGGGTCGACGGGTTCTGCTTGGCGAGCCCATCCAACAACCCCTCCGGCACCTCCCACCAAGGCCAGTCCTTCGCCGGTGGCACGACCCTCGGCCCAACTTCCAGACTTTTGCCATTAATCAAATACCGATCAAACACCGGCAACACTTCCCCGGCCGCTTCACCCAACCCTTCAAGAATCGGATAAATGTGCCGCCCATCCCAAAACCGGAAGAACACCTCCGTCCCATCCGGCATCTTCACTTGCGTCAAACTGCGCAGATGTTCAAACACCACGTCAGGCGTGCTGCGGGACACTGCCAGCCAACCCCAGTCCTGGGCGTCGGTTTCGGCGATCCACGGCAGGAAGTTCGAGTTGGGTTTTATTTCGGTGAGGTAGGGCATCACCGGTTGCCAGGCTGCGTAGGGTGTGCCGCCCCATATCGGGGTGACTTGGGTGGTGGGTTCTACTTGATAAAGGGTCTTCAGCGCTTCGGCATCACTAGCGGCGCTGACAATCAAGTAGAGACGTTCGCCTGTCTGCAAAGGACGCTCAGCCAACCACGCCTGCGGGGTCAAAAGATCAGATCGCACAAGCACCTGCCTTGCATTTTTCACACTCTTCACAGAACGGTGCATTACGTTTCAACGTATTGATCTGCGCCGGGGTCAGGACCTGGCCGGCTGTGTCGGCGTCGGCCTGTTTCAGCACGCCGGGCATCAACGGTGCTGCGCCAGTGACGTTGCCGGGGCTACCCCCGGAGTTCATGTTGATCACCGGCCCGCTCAGCGTCACGCCGCTGCCGTCGATCTTGATGAAGCTGCCGCCGCCCTTGAGGGTCAGTTCGCTGCCAGCTTCGAGCACGACTTTCATGCCGCTGCTCAGGTGGATTTCCTGGCCGGCTTCGATGAATTGGCCGGTGCCGACCTTGATGTGCTGGTTCATGCCCACGGTGAGGTGGTCGTTGGCGCGGGTTTCGACTTTGCGGTCGGCGTAGACGGTGTGGTGTTCTTCGGCTTTGAATTCGCTGTAGCTGTTTTGCTCGACGGTGTCGTGGCGTTCGTTGCCGACGCGAATTTTCTGGTCGTGTTCGACGTTTTCGTCCCAGTCGCGCTGGGCGTGCAGGAAGATTTGTTCCTGGCCTTTTTTGTCTTCGATGCGCAGTTCGTTGTAGCCGCCGCCACCCTTGGAGCTCAGGGTCTTGAAGGTGCTGCGGGTCTTGTTCGCCGGCAGCTCGTAGGGGACGACGTTTTCCTTGTGGTACAGGCAGCCGCTGATCAGCGGTTGGTCGGGGTCGCCTTCAAGGAACGTGACCAGCACTTCCATGCCGATGCGCGGGATGGCGATGCCGCCGTAGTGGGCGCCGGCCCAGGCGGAGGAGACGCGCAGCCAGCAACTGGTCTTGTCGTCGGCCTGGCCTTCGCGGTCCCAGTGGAATTGCACTTTGACGCGGCCGTACTGGTCGCAGTGGATTTCTTCACCCTTGGGGCCGGTGACCACGGCGCTTTGGCTGCCGAGGATTCGCGGTTTGGGGTGGTTCAGCGGCGGGCGGTTCGGCACGTCCCAGGGCGTGGCCTGGAAGCGGTTGCGATAGCCTTGATGGAAGTCATCCTTCAACGCGGTGGTGTTGCTGGTCACCGATTCTTCCAACACTTGCGGCTGTTTGCCTTCGTGGAGGATTTCGGTGAGCAGCCACAGGTCGTTCCATTTGGCTTTCGGGTGTTGGGTCAGGGCCAGGAAGTGGCCGCTGACCAAGATCGGCTGGTCGCTGCGGCCTTCGGCCAACTGGAAGTCGCTGCGATGACGTTCGAGGGCGCGTTTGGCCAGATGCTTGCCGCGTTCGCGGTCGATGAAACGACCGGGGTAGTCGTAGTCTTCGAGGTCGGGCAGGGCGTCGCCACGGTTTTCGCTTTCGAGGGTGATGCGCGGTTTTTCGAAGTCGTAGTCGCGGCGGGTGGTGCGGCTGGTGCGGGTTTCCAGGCGCAGGTCGAAGCGCTTGATCACCGGGTCGTTGGCGACCATGCCGGAGTCTTGCTGGTAGGCCACTGGCGCGAGTTTCGGGAACACGGTCTGGTCATCGCCGAACACCAGTTTGTGGGCCGTGGCGCTGTGCTGGAAGTGGTAGTGGATACCTTCTTCCTCGCACAGGCGCTGGATGAACTGCAGGTCCGACTCATCGTACTGAACGCAGTAGATGCGTTCGGGATAAATCGCCCCGACCTTGAATTCGTAGGCGTTGCCCTGGATGCCATGCTCTTCGAGGACCATGCCGACGATTTTCGGCACGCTGAGGTTCTGGAAAATGCGCTGGTTGATGCGGTGTGCCAGGTAGGACAGTTGCGGGCGCAGGGTCACCGCGTAGCGGGTCAGGCGTTTGCCGGAATCACCCTGGGCGGCGCGATAGATCTGGCCATGAATGCCGCTGCCGTCAGGCGAGAGCTGCAAAAAGGCCGGTTTGTGCAGCAGCGTTTCGAGGTCCAGGGACGGCTGTTCACTGACCAGCTCCACCTCAAACACAAAAGGCTGGCTGATGGCTTCCCGACCTTGCAGGGCAAGAACCTGGAAATCGTTGTCCAGACCTTCAATAGTCAGGGCAAAGTGAGTCTGATTGGCCGGCGCGAACATCCCTTGTTCCTCGTGCAGTGCTGCGGCGTACGCGGCACCCGGGCAGGGCGCTGGCGGACGCTAGAATTCTTGAAGTGCGCAAACAACATCGACCAGCAGAGCTGGCCGATGCGTGAAGCGTTCAGCCGCGATTAAGCGACTGGCTGACGCCAGTCATCGGAACCCGAAGTACCGGATACTTCGTGGGTCCAGGTGATTTTGCGGTAGGTGAACTGTACTTCTTCCAAGTGCGTGAAGTGGGAGTTCGACGGATCCTGGCAGTTGTGCATTTTGTTGTTGATGGCGACGATGATCGCGTCTTCCAGTTTGGTGGTGTAGTAGTGCTCTTGGGTCCCTTGGGCCGAAGTGCGATACCACTGGATAACGATTTCGCTCATGCGCTCGCCGGAGGTCAGGGCCGCTTGCAGCAGTGGCGAAGCCTTGTCGTAGACCTTGGTGATTACAACTGGCTTGTGAACGCGCTGACCGGTAGGTTGGCCGGATTGCGGGTCACGCGGGATGATGACGTCGTGGCTGAAAGCCTGAACCATGACCTGGTCTTCGTGACCTTCCTGGTAGGTGTTGCCAACCGAGTCGGCGGTGAACGCGCCGGCAGTGATCAGACCTTGTTTTTCGCCAGTGACGGACATGTACGCTGGTGTAGCCATGGATGTGCTCCTTGCTAAAAGTTAGGGTGCCCGGGAGGCGATATCGCCCGGTGGGTGCCTGACTGTTATCAAGGTCCGTGCCAGAAAAGTTGAGGGCCAAGTAAACCGGGGGGGATGACCGAGGTTTTTCAAGCGCTTGGGTGCGCTTGGAGGGAAATCACCTCCTAAAGTGCGCAAGAAGTTGCGCAGTACTGCGCAACTTCTTGCGCACTCGGCTGGAGGCCACGGCGGGCTTGGCACTTAGCGATATTGGAGGCTGTTTTGAAAAATTAGTGCGCAACTTCTTGCGCATAATGGCATTGCGACACCAAGTGTGCCTCCCGAAAAGTGCCAGTAGTTGTAAGTAGCTGGTCGTTGATATTCGTTTCTGGCTGGAAATTTAACCACACTCTAAAAAAAGGGGCTGACCGTTCGCTTTTGGCCGATTGCTGCCTGTCGCAGAAAGGCAGTATCCGAGTAAGCGTCTGCCGAAGTCACCTTGCGTGACTCAGGCCGGCACCCACTGATGCGGTAGCAGTTGATCAATCTCACTGGCACGCTGTGTTGGCAG
>NZ_VIUK01000049.1:0-19890 GCF_007828295.1 Pseudomonas sp. SJZ080 | reverse complement strand
ACTCTTATCGTTGCTATTAGTCATAAACATAACCGTTTGCCTATCCCTTATCGTAAGGGGGAAACGGTGTCCTGTCTTTCATGGGGCTCGTTCAAGTGCTGAATCCCACGGCCGTTTTCTGTAACGATCGTGAGCGCTATTACACAATGCTGAGTGTTGCTGACACCGGTACCACAGAAGGACTTGAAGCGTGGTGCATCTATGTACTGAAGGGAGTAAAGGATGAAATTGCCAAGGTCGATCGACTCACCGACTATGCCTATCTAAAGCACTCGATTCTCACGCCTGCCGTTACATTCGCTCGTCAGCGTGAATGGATTACCAAAACAGAAGAGGCTGTGCTGAATAAATCAATCACTGACCGCATCGTCAAGTCTGCCGATCTCGCAAGTGTGCTACCGGATCTATCAGGGAGCCAACGTACCTATTTGATCAAAAAACTGGTTAGCCAAGGAATGCTCCTCCCGATCAACGAAGGAGCAAGGCAATACACTATCGGGTTCTCAAATAACTACCTGATGCGAGGCGTTATTAAGGGGCTCAGAGAGCAAGGCTTTATCCCTCAACCATTGGAAAACCCTTAAGGCGAATGACGCTGACACACCAGAATAATAAGCGAGGTCTTAATCACAGTCGCCGCATTGCGCATCTACACACTCACATAAACCCACGCCTCAATCCCGGACTCCAGTACCACGCTGACACGCTTGTAATCGGACACTTCATAACTATCCGCAGCGGCCAACTCCTCAACCGTGATCTGAAACACCATCCCCGGAATTCGCGCGCTGTTCTCGTTGCCCGGACGAAGGATCGGATGGTGCGTCTTGCCGCTGGTGGCCAACACCTCGGGATCGGTAATTTCCACCCACGACTGCTCGTACCCCAACATCGCGTCGGCACTGCCGGTCAGCTCACGTCCGAAGTTGGCCAGTTGCACGGCTTTGTCCTGCAAGGTGCCGTAGGAAAACAGATACACCGTTGAATCGCTCATTCCTGAACCCTTGATTGAATAGTCGCACGCACCCTAGCGAGAAATCTTCAGCGCCTGCCGCGCCTGGTGTTTCTCCAGCGCCAGCTCGATCAGGCGGCTGACCAGTTCGCTGTAGGTCATGCCGGTGGCCTGCCACAGTTTGGGGTACATGCTGATGCGGGTGAAACCGGGGAGCGAGTTGATCTCGTTGATCAGCACTTCGCCGCTGTCGGTCAGGAACACATCGACCCGCGCCAGCCCGGAACAGCCCAGCACCTGAAATGCCTCGACGGCCAGGGAACGAATGCGCTCGCTGGCTTCGCTGCTGATATCAGCCGGAACCACCACCTCAGCGGCCTGTGCGTCGATGTACTTGCTGTCGTAGGAATAGAACCCGCTGCGTACCACGATTTCGCCACAACCGCTGGCGATGGCGTCTTCGTTGCCGAGCACTGCGCATTCGATCTCGCGGCCGCTGACGGCGGACTCGACCAGCACTTTCTCATCGAAACCGAGGGCCAGTTCGACAGCTGCCGTGTACTCGGCCTCGTCGTTGACCTTGCTCACGCCCACCGAAGAGCCCTGGTTCGCCGGTTTGACGAACAGCGGCAGGCCAAGCTTGCCCTGGACCTCGGCGAACCCGGTGCGCGCCGCCGTGGCGCGAGTCAGGGTCACGAACGGTGTGACCGCCAGCCCGGCATCGCGCAGCAGGCGTTTGCTGATGTCCTTGTCCATGCACACCGCCGATCCCAGCACATCGGAGCCGACAAACGGCAGATCGGCCATGCGCAGCAACCCTTGCAGGCAACCGTCTTCACCCAGGGTGCCGTGGACGATCGGGAAGATTACGTCGACGTGTCCCAGCAGTTCCTGGCTTGAGGTTTCCACCAGTTGCTGACTGGCCTTGCCAGGCACCACGGCGAGTTCGCGGTTGGACTGGTTGAGGGCGATCAGTGCTGGATTTTCCTGGTTGAGCAGGAAGTTCGACGGATCGTTGAGGTGCCAATGACCCTGTTTGTCGATGCCGATCAGTACCGGTTCGAAGCGCGACCGATCCAGCGCGTCGACGATGTTTTTCGCCGATTGCAGCGATACTTCGTGTTCAGCCGAACGGCCGCCAAAAATAATGCCTACCCGCAGTTTGCTCATTCAGAATTCCTCAACGATTGGCCACCAGATGCGCACCGAACAACAAGTAGCAACTGCCAGCAAAGCGATCCAGCCATTTACGTGAACGGTCGTAAGCCCCCGCCATCCGGCGACTGGAAAACAGCAGCGCAACGCCGCTGTACCAACTGAAGGACAAGGTCGCCATGGTCAGCACGGCCAGCGCCAGTAACATCGGCGGCACGGACGCGGGCATGGCCGTCGCGAAGATGGTCGCGACGAACAAGGCGGATTTGGGGTTGGTCATGTTGCCCAGAAAGCCCTGGCCATACACCGACAGTAACGTGCGCCCCGCTCCGTCAATCGAGCCGGACTTGCCCGCAACAACGGGCGGTTTACGCCGGAACTGCTTCAAGCCCAGATAGATCAGGTAACAGCCACCGGCAATCTTGAAGCTCAGGTAAAGCGTCGGCGCTGCACTAAACAGCGACTTGATACCCAACCCGCCCGCCAGCCCCCACAGCACGGTGCCAGTGGCCACACCCAGCGCCGCCACCACCCCGTGGCGCTTGGAGTGACTGGCGGCCAGTTGCGCGATGTTGAAGAAGTTCGGCCCCGGCGTCACCACCGCAACCGTCCACAACAATGCCAGCGACAACAACGGAGCGACGTAGCCCAGGTGAGAAATGTCCATGATGTGGGTCGCCTTCTTGGCTTCAGAGGATGTGCCACACAGTGCAACATTTGCCTTCGATTTTCTACTCGCGCGCGGCCTTCCATCGGCCAGAAGACAGACGACCGGTCACTGGGGTAACGTGATCGGCATCGAGTTCCAGGCAACGTTCACTATGACCAGGCACCCACCGCGCAATGACTGGTTCCACCGCGCGCCCGATATTGGCGGGCTACAGCGGTTCGAGGCATTTTTTGCCGGCCATGGCTACGACCTGCACCGCCACGACACCTACGCCATCGGTCATACCCTCGCAGGTGTGCAGCGTTTTCAGTACCGCGGCGGCTGGCGCCACAGCCTCCCCGGCGGGACGATGGTGCTGCACCCGGACGAAATCCACGACGGCGAAGCCGGGACCGAGACCGGCTTCCAGTACCGGATGATGTACATCGAACCGGCGCTGATTCAGCAGATGCTCGGCGGTCAACCGCTGCCCTTCATCAAGAACGGCTTGTCGACCGATCCACGCCTGTTCGCGGCCACCGAAGTCCTGTTGCGCAGCCTCGACTGCCCCCTCGAACCGCTGGAAGAGCAGGACGCGCTGTTCGATCTGGCGCAAGCCTTGAACAGCGCTGGCGGCGTCACTGCCAAGTCTGCAAGCTTCGACTACAGGGCTGCGGAGCGCGCGCGGGAATACATGCATGGCGCACTGGATCGCACCGTGACGCTGGAAGAACTGGCGCACCACAGCGGCCGGGATCGCTGGAGCCTGTCGCGGGATTTTCGCCTGCTGTTCGGCACGAGCCCTTACCGTTACTTGACCATGCGCCGTCTCGACCTGGTTCGTTCGCTGCTGATTCAGGGCCAGTCGCTGGTCAGCGCCGCGCTGATCGCCGGCTTCACCGATCAGAGCCACATGACCCGCCAGTTCAGCAAAACCTACGGTTTGTCCCCAGCACGCTGGATGAAAATGCACCGCCGCTGAGCCACGCACAATCGTACAAGAAGCACGCTGTTGCGCTGGCTATCGTGGTTTCACGATCAACCACGAGAGCTGCTCCATGAAAGCCTACGAAAGCCTGAATTTCGCCGAAAAAATCTCCCGGATCGGCGCGCACTGGACACCGCGGGTCATCGCCGAAATGAACGACTACCAGTTCAAGGTGGTGAAGCTGCTGGGAGATTTCATCTGGCATGACCACCTTGATACCGACGAAGCCTTCATCGTTCTCGAAGGCCAGTTGCGCATCGATTTTCGCGATGGCCACGTGCTGGTGAATGCCGGCGAAATGTACGTGGTGCCCAAGGGGGTCGAGCACAAACCGTTCGCCGGGCAGGAGGTGAAACTCCTGCTGATCGAACCCCGGGGCGTGTTGAACACCGGCAGCAATGGCGGCGAGCGCACGGCTGAAAATGACGTTTGGGTGTGAAGTCTTACGGCTGTAAGGTTTTGCCGTCCACCGGATCGCCGATTGTCAGGAAATGCCCGCCTGCCACGTGGTGCAAGGTACGCAACGCATCGTGCCCCTCGAAGTGCCAGCGACCGTCGCTGAACACGCGCTCGTCCGCCTGAGCGGCGATCACTTCGGCCAGGAACAGATCGTACTGTTGGTGGTTGCCGGGCTCCGGCAGCAGTCGGCATTCCAGCCAGGCCACGCAATCTTCGAGCATCGGCGCATCGATCAGCTCGCCGCTGAAGGTCTGCAAATCATAGGTCTGGAATTTGTCACGGCCCTGGCCCTGAGTCAGCTCCAGGCCGGAAGTCGAGCCAACGGTTTGCACGATATCGGCCTGCGCGGCGCAGGGTACGTTCAGCACGAACGTGCCGGACGCTTCCAGCAGTTGCCGGGTCCAGGTGGACTTGTCCAGCACCACGGCAATTTTCGGCGGCTCGAAATCCAGGGGCATGGCCCAGGCCGCTGCCATGATGTTGCGCTGCCCGTCATGGGCCGCGCTGACCAGCACGGTCGGCCCATGATTGAGCAGACGATAAGCCTTGGACAAGGGAACCGGGCGGCGATGGGAAGCGCTCATGGGCATCTGCTCCTGGGAAAAGAGCCGATTGTAGCTATATCCCGCTACAGGGAGTTCGAACGGACGAAAGATCGCAGCCTGCGGCAGCTCCTACATTGGCATGGCGTACACCCTGTAGGAACTGTCGCAGGCCGCGATCTTTTAGAGGCTAGCCATCAACTCGATAGCTGATTGGCGAACTGCCCGACCGCATTCACCACTTTCTGCGCGCCGTCCTGAATTTCGACAATCACCGTACCCGCCTCTGCCGCCAGCGCCAGGCCTTGTTCGGCCTGAAGTTTACCGTCGGTCATCAGGGATACGGCGTTACGCGCCATGTCCTGGTTCTGGCGCACCACCAACACAATTTCATCGGTGGCCTGACTGGTGCGCGAAGCCAGTTGCCGGACCTCGTCCGCCACCACGGCAAAACCGCGGCCCTGCTCACCGGCCCGGGCCGCTTCGATGGCCGCGTTGAGCGCCAGCAGGTTGGTCTGTTCGGCAATGCCACTGATGGTTTTGACGATGGTGCCGATTACCAGCGATTGCTCGTTCAGCGCTTCAATACCATCGCCGGCGGTTTGCATGTGTTTGGCCAGGTCGCGCATCACGTTCACCGCCTGGGTCACCACGGCGGTGCCGCGCTGGGCGCTCTGATCGGTTTGTTGCGAGGTGCCGTAGGCAATGTTGGCCGCTTCGGCGACAGCCTGTTCCTGATTGATCTGATCGGTGATCACCGTGGCGAACTTCACCACTTTGTAGAGCTTGTTGTTGGCATCGACCACCGGGTTGTAGGACGCTTCCAGCCAGACGGTACGCCCGTGGCTGTCGACGCGCTTGAAACGGCCGGCCACGAATTCACCGGCATTCAGACGACGCCAGAAGTCCTGATACTCGGCGCTGTTGTGCTCCTGCGCTTCGCAGAAGGTGCGGTGATGTTTGCCCTTGATTTGCGCCAGGCTGTAACCCATGCCGTTGAGGAACCGTTCATTGGCTGTGAGCACGTTGCCAGCCAGGTCGAATTCGATCACCGCCGTCGAGCGAACCAGCGCACCGATCAGGTTCTCGTGCTCACGGGAGGCCTCGATGGTGCGAGTCAGGTCGCTGGAGTAAATCGAAAAGTGTTTGATCCGTCCGTCTGCGGAGCGCACCGGCTGCACAATCGAGCGCAACCAGGCTTCCTGGCCATCGCCACGCAACAGGCGCACCGTACCGGCGAAGTGCTCGCCACGGGTCAGCGCAACCTTGAAACGGTGATGGAATTCATCGGACTTCACGTGGGGAGGCACGATGTCTTCGATCGGACGATCGATCAGGTCGTGGCTCTTGTAGAGCATCTCGCTGAGGAAATTCTGATTGACCGACTGAATTCGCCCATCGGGATCAAGGGTCAGGACCAGCATCTCGCTTTCCAGACTTTCCTTCACTTGCTGAAGGCTGGAGAGTTCTTCGCGAAGAGCCGACAACTCTTGCTTCAAGCGTTTGTTGAACATGGGAAAGCACCGATGGGCAGGGATAGAAAGCGGTATACAGCCTAGCCATCGGCCTTGGAGATATTTTCTGAAGAGTGTTTCAGGCTTGTCCTACAAAAATAGTTGTCATGTGCGCCGCGCCACCTTCAATCAAATGGCGCCAGCCGCCGGGCAACTGCCTGTTCTGGGCATGCGAGCACCGAAATACAACGCGCTGCTCACACCCACCGCCCCCATCACGGCGCAGAAGATCACGCAAATCCACGGACTCCACGGCATCAGGCCGATCAGCAACAGCGGCGTGATACTCGCCCACGCGGCGTAGGCAATGTTGTATGTGAAGGAAATCCCCGAGACGCGAATCCGCGCCGGGAACAGGCTGACCATGACGGAAGGCACCGCACCGACCACACCGCAACCGAGGCCCGCAATCGCGTACGCAAGACCGATCCAGCTGCCGCCGCTGATCAGGCTGGTATAGAGCACGCCAATGCCCAACGGCAGCAGCAGGCTATACAACATCACCGTGCGCCAGGCGCCGATACGGTCGACCAGCAAACCGGCGAGCACGCAGCCGATGTTCAGGAACACGATGCCCAACGCACTCAGGGCGAAGGTGTGGCTGGCGGTCATGCCGAAGGTTTTCTGCATCATGGTCGGGGTGATGACTACGAACACCACCACCGCCGATGTCAGCACGCAGGTAAGAATCATCGCCGGCAAAATCGCCAGGCGATGTTCGCGCAAGACCGTGCGCAATGGCAGTTCGACTGCGGCATCGCGCTTGGCCTGCATCGCCATGAACACCGGGGTTTCACTGAGCCAGCGGCGTAGCCAGACACCTATCACGCCAAATACGCCACCCAGCAGGAAGGGGTAACGCCACGCGTAATCGAGGATTTCCGCCGGGGTGAACGCCTGCGCCAGAAAGGTCGCCGTCAGCGCGCCGATCAAATAACCGAAGGTCAGTCCCGCTTGCAGGAAACCGAGCGCGTAACCACGGTGCGCGACCGGTGCGTGCTCGGCGACGAAGACCCAGGCGCTCGGTACTTCACCGCCCACCGCTGCCCCCTGCAGAATCCGCAGGGCCAACAGCAGCAGCGGCGCGAAATAGCCGATCTGGGCGTAGGTCGGCATGATGCCGATCAGCAGGCACGGCAGCGCCATCATCAAAATGCTCAGGCTGAAGACTTTCTTGCGCCCCAGCCGATCGGCGAAATGCGCCATCAGGATCCCGCCCAACGGCCGCGCCAGATAACCGGTCACGAAAATCCCGAAGCTTTGCAGCAGGCGCAGCCATTCGGGCATTTCCGGCGGAAAGAACAGCTGGCTGAGGGTCAGGGCGAAAAACACGAAAATGATGAAATCGTAGATTTCCAGCGCGCCACCGAGGGCCGCGAGGCCAAGGGTCTTGTAGTCCGAACGGCTGAACGGTGCCGGGCGCGAATCGTTGTGAGCAGTCATCAAAAGAACTCTGGCGTAGGCAAAAACCAAGGCGCCCATGGTCTACGCAATCGCGCCAGCGGACAACCCGTTAGACCAAAGTCTCAGCCTGGTAAAACTTCGTCACAAGACGTGACCGATTGATTTACTGTTGGCACCTGTCCAGACGGGCCTCTGGAGCCAATGCCGATCGAAACTGTAGGAGTGAGCTTGCTCGCGATGGTCGATAACGATTACACGTGTTGACTGGCTAAACGCGGCGCTCTTACGTTCATCGCGAGCAAGCTCGCTCCTACATTAACAACGGCATAAGCCTCTGCGGCCTTGAAGACCACAACAAACATAAAAATCGAGGTACTCCCGTGGCTGCTGATATCGAAGATACCCGCTCTGCCCGCTTTGCCCTGCGCTGTTCCAGTTTTGCCGAACGCTGGTTTCCCGATTCCTGGGTGTTCGCCGCGCTGGCGGTGATTATCGTCGCCGTCGCCACCCTGTTCATGGGCGCCAAACCCACCGACGCCGCCATGGCGTTCGGTGACGGGTTCTGGAGCCTGATCCCGTTCACCATGCAGATGGCGTTCGTGGTGATCGGCGGCTATGTGGTCGCCAGCTCGCCCCCCGCCGTAAAGCTGATCGACCGCCTGGCGCGAATTCCGAAGAACGGCCGTTCCGCCGTCGCGTGGGTGGCGCTGATTTCCATGGTCGCGTCACTGCTGAACTGGGGCCTGTCGCTGGTATTCGGCGGCTTGCTGGTACGCGCCCTCGCCCGCCGCGTCGATCTGAAAATGGATTACCGCGCGGCCGGCGCCGCCGCCTACCTGGGCCTTGGCGCCGTATGGGCCTTGGGCCTGTCATCGTCAGCGGCGCAATTGCAGGCCAACCCGGCCAGCCTGCCGCCGTCGATTCTGTCGATCACCGGGGTGATTCCTTTCACACAAACGATTTTTCTCTGGCAGTCCGGCGTGATGTTGCTGGCGCTGATCGTGATCTCGCTGATCATTGCCTACGCCACCGCACCCGGCCCGAACTCGGCCCGTGATGCAAAAGCCTGCGGCATCGATCCGAGCTTCAACCTGCCGCCGCTGCAACCGCGCACTCGTCCCGGCGAATGGCTGGAACACAGCCCGCTGCTGACGATTCTGCTGGTGCTGCTGGCAGCCGGGTGGCTGTTCCACGAGTTCTCGACCAAACCGGCGATCAGTGCGATTTCCGGGCTGAACACCTACAACTTCCTGTTCATCATGCTCGGCGCCCTGCTGCACTGGCGCCCGCGCAGTTTCCTCGATGCGGTCTCCCGCGCAGTGCCAACCACCACCGGCGTCCTGATCCAGTTCCCGTTGTACGGTTCGATCGCCGCGCTGATGACCACGGTCAAAGGCACCGACGCGCAAACCCTGGCTCACCACATCTCGACCTTTTTCGTACAGATCGCATCCCACGACACCTACGCGTTGCTGATGGGCGTGTACTCGGCGATCCTCGGGTTCTTCATTCCGTCGGGTGGCGGCAAATGGATCATCGAAGCGCCGTACGTGATGCAAGTGGCCACCGACCTGAACTACCATCTGGGCTGGGCCGTGCAGATCTACAACGCCGCCGAAGCCCTGCCGAACCTGATCAACCCGTTCTACATGCTGCCACTGCTGGGCGTGCTGGGGTTGAAGGCGCGGGACTTGATCGGGTTTTCGTTCGTGCAACTGCTGGTGCACACGCCGCTGGTGCTGTTTCTGCTGTGGGCATTGGGCACGACGCTGACGTATACGGCGCCGGTGATGCCGTAAACGGAATTGATTGCACCTGCTGTGAGGCAGGTGCAATCAGCCTTGATCGTTGGGTAACACCTGCAGAAGTTCAGGCAAGGCGGCCTGAACCGTATCCCATACCACTTCCAGATTGATATCGAAGTAGCCGTGAGCAATGCGATTGCGCATACCTCGCATGCTGCGCCATGGCACCTGAGTGTTCTGCGTGGTGTATTCGGTGTAGCGATCCATGATTTTGGTCGCGGCCTCTCCGATAATGATGAGGCTCATGATGACGGCTTGCTGGGTCCGTTTGTCGTCGAAGACCCTTCTTTACTCAAACCTTCGACAAAGATCAGCGCATCCCCTGCAGCCTGACGCATATGGTCAAGGTAATCGCCGAGACGGTTATCGGTCATACGGGACGAGCCTGCTCAAGCACCTGCTGGCGAAACTTCACTGGAAGATCGCCGGGCGTCAGCAGATCGACACTCACCCCCAACAAATCCTCAAGTTCGACCTGAAGGCCGCCAAGATCAAAAAGCGTGGCACCTGGCAGTGCATCTACCAGCAAATCAAGGTCACTCCCCTCTTTATCCGTTCCGAGCAATGCCGAACCGAACACACGGGGATTGGCTGTCCGAAAGCGGCCAACAACCTCACGAACGGCAACTCGTTTTAGGTCAAGCGCAACCGAGGGCTTCATTTTTCACCTTTACCCAGTGCAGTATTGCGCCAGTCTAGCAGTGCTTGAGTGAGGTAAACACTGCGCCGCATGTAAGCCGACCTGTCACCCGCCTCCGCCTCGGAGGCCCACACGCTGAAAAGGATCTGAGCATGTTCAAACTCGCAGCACTCACCCTTGCCGCCCTGACGCTGAGCACCGCCGCCCACGCCGATGCCGATCTGAAGCTGGGCAGCACCGAGCGCGTCACGCGGCTGTTCGCCTACCCCAACAACTGCAACGTGATCTGCTTTCGCAACTGGACGCTGGAGCAAACCGTCGAGCATTACCTGACGCAAAGCGTGCAGCGCGATGGTTACAAAGATGCGAAGGTGCAGGTCAAAACCGATAACGATCAGCTCTATGCCGCCATCACCGGGGTGCCCAGAGGCTATGAAAAGCCGTTGGCGGCGCTGCTCGATGCAGGCGATCTGGCCTACACCGGCGCCAGCAAGCTGAATGCCGACGGCAAATGGGCCTACAGCTGGTATTTGTTCCTGCCGCTGGGCATGGCGCTGGAGAACCGTAGAAGCGTCGAATTGCTGCACTTCCCGCCCGATTACTCGCTGACCCAGGCCCAGGACTACCTGGAGTCCAAGACAACCGATCGTTGGGCCACGCTGCTGACGGTCAACGGGATCGCTGCCGATCAGACGCCGGCTTTCCAGACCATCATCGACATCGCGCCGATTGCCGCGCCATCCAACGCCGGCAAGGATCTGGAAGGCGTTTACGATTACTTCAAGGACTACCAGACCACCATGGTCAAGGAAGTCAGCCAGAACGCCAGCGGTACCGCGCTGCCGATGGTTGCTTTCGGTGCGCCAGTGCGCAACTGGATCAAACAGCAATACGGGCCGACCGTGAACGTGCTGGGCCTGGTCAGCATCAGTCCGAAGGACGGGGTGAAAGTGCCGGTGTTGGGTTCCAACCACCCGAGTTATATCTGGTACGCCGCCGACCCGGACAGCTATACCGGCAAAGATCCACAGGCCCAGGCCGACGCGGCGGGCCTGAAAGTCATGGGCCAGGACTTGAGTGCCGCGTGCTGGCAGGCCGCCATGGGCCGCGACCCGGACAGCAATCCAGACATTGAACTGAAAAGTTGCACCCAAACCTGGCAGGTGGCCCAGGCAGATAAGACCTGCGAGCTGTTCTACACCTCGATTCGCAACCTGACGCCCGGGCAAGCCGCCGCCAAGTGCGCGACAACACCGATCAAGTCTCAACTCAAACAGCTCAAGGTCCCGGCGCCTGCGACCGCGATACCTGCTCCGCCTTTGTAAAATGCTGAACAGCGTTCCTGCGTGAGCCTTGGCTGACGTGGGAACGCGCGTTTCTCCTCTGTCAGTTATGACAGTAGACCGGTTGTTTCTTTTGCGAGAGTCTTGAGGCGTACCCATGTGCTGCAGGGCTGACAGGATGTCAGCTGACGGAGGTCGCAGCACCCCGCCGACAAGGATTGTTATGAGAGCCCACGCCGATCAAGGAATCCCGCCGCCATCCAATGGCATCTACCCATTTCCAGAGTTGCCCCTTCGCCTTGGATTCCCGTCCATAAATGACTTTAAAACCATCCACAACGCTCGAGGGGAGGCCATCGGGGTCGCAGCCCTGCGCGATTTCCCCCGCCTGAGCCGGATGTGTCGTGTTTCCGGTCATCTGCTGCCCTATCGCTGCCGATATACCCGACAACTGGCGCCGGGCATCCATGTTCACGATCCACTTTTCTGCGGCCTGCTTAGCCACGCCTGCGACCCCAATGCCTTTCTCGACATGAGCGAGCTGTGGTTATGGGCGCTGAAAGACATCAATAAGGGCGATCGGCTGATGATTGATCTTGCCGCAACGGAAGACAAACTGCAGCGGCAGTTCGCCTGCCGCTGCAGTTGTCCTGGCTGCCGGGGCTGGATCACCGGCTACGACGAGTTGCCGAATGCCAATGGCCAGCTGTTTTTACAGAACCGCCGCCGACGGCGCCCGGGCTGAGGGTTTTATTGCGCCTCGACCGGGCGCAAACGGTACTGTGGCGGTAACTGCTCGAAACCGCTGATGCTGGCGTTCAGGCTCTTCCACCGGCCATCCTTGATGCCGTAGATGCAGCCGTGAATCGACAGCTTCTGCCCACGATGCCAGGCGTTTTGCACAATGGTGGTGTGCCCGACGTTGGCCACTTGCTGGATCACGTTGAGTTCGCAGAGGCGGTCGACCCGCTCTTCTTCCGTCGGCAACAGGGCCAGTTCTTCGCGTTTTTCGTAGTAGAGGTCGCGAATCGAACGCAACCAGCCGTCGATCAGGCCCAACTGACGGTCCTGCATCGATGCGCGCACGCCACCGCAGCCATAGTGGCCGGTAACAAGGATGTGTTTGACCTTGAGCACGTCGACCGCGTACTGAATCACCGACAGGCAATTGAGGTCGGTGTGCAGCACCACGTTGGCCACGTTGCGGTGGACGAACAGGTCGCCAGGCAGCATGCCAACAATCTCGTTCGCCGGTACGCGGGCGTCGGAGCAGCCGATCCAGAGGAATTCCGGCGTTTGCTGACGGGCCAGTTTGGCGAAGAAGTCAGGATCTTCTTTGGTGATCGCGTCAGCCCAGCGCTCGTTGTTATCAATCAGATCTTGTAATTCGTTCATGCAATGAAGCCTCGAGAATGATGCGCTGCTTTGACAGACAACCGTCCGTCGAGGTCACGCGCGAGATGCAGATTGCCGCTGATGCATATTACCTGCACTCCATGGCGGTGGAATTCTGAGGAGCCCAGTGGGTCCACCGTAGTAAGGCCCACAGTATGAGGAATTGCCATGACTGATTCACGACGTCCGTACGATGCGGCGCAACCCGAGCCCATCGACGACAACGAAGACCGCATGGGTTCGATACATGAGCTGGATTTCGACGAGGAAGAACCCAGCGCCAAAATCGGCGATGAACTGACGGAAAACGAGCGCGAGCGACTAATGCCACGGGGGCGCGTGCGTGAAGCAGGCATGACCGGCGCCTCGACCGCTGACCATGAGTCCACCGACGATGACATGAGCCCGGAAACCCTGATCCGTGAAGACGGTGCTCGGGATGCCCATGAGGCAGGTGAAGGTGGCCAGGCCGATTGGGATTTGAGCATTGTCGATGAAGATGACATTGGCGGGGGCAATGGTCTGGATGAGGAGGAATTGGCGAAGCAGGATCCGATGGATGGGAGTCGGTGATCTATCTGAATGACCGGATTTCCGCGTAGGAGCTGCCGAAGGCTGCGATCTTTTGATCTTTCATAGTCGCGGCACGTAAAGATCAAAAGATCGCAGCCTTCGGCAGCTCCTACCGGGGTTCAATCCACCAAAGTGCAGGCCATGACCACGGCATCTTCCCGCCCGCCAACCGCAGGATAATAATCCCGACGCCGTCCAATTTCGTTAAACCCATACCGCTCATACAACCTAAACGCCGACCGATTGCTGTCGCGCACTTCCAGAAAACATTCCCGAGCCTCAGCCTTATAGGCAATCGACATCAGGTGCTCCAATAGCGTCAACCCCAGTCCACGCCCCTGATTTTCCGGTTTGACGGTGATATTCAGCAGGTGCGCTTCATCAAGAATGATCTGCACCACGCCGTGCCCGACCTGCTGCTGCCCTTCAAACATCAGCCAGATCTGGTACTTGCCCAGCCCATCGAGAAAAATCCCACGGGTCCAGGGATGGCTGTACGCCGCGTATTCGATTTTCAGCACAGCGTCCAGGTCCGCCTCGGTCATCGGGCGAAACGATACAGCGTCACTCATTTGATTCTTTCCAGCGCGCCATTAGCCGACGCATGGCTTGCCAGACATCAGCCTTACGCTGTGGCTCTTCCATTAATAATTCCAGACCCGGCAGGGCCCAGACCGTACCCAGGCCGTCGACCTGGAGTTCACGGTTGAAGGATTCGGCATTCGCCTCACCGGCGAAACGCACCGCCGGCAAGCCAATCAGCCACACGCAGACGCACGGCGCGTCTTCCAGTCGGGCCGACAGAAAACCTTGCACGAAGTCACGGGCTACTTCCGGTCCCTGGTCCATCGTGCCCCGGGCCAGTAGCGGCCAGCGCACCGGCTCGCCGACGATCTGCGGGCTGTCCGGCAGACCGGCGGCGCGCAGCATGTCCTTGAGCAACAGATAAGCGGGGTCGCGGGTCTGGAAGGTTTCGCCTGTGGGTAACTCCACCAGCAGCAGGCAGCGACCGGCGCGCAGCAATTGCAGGGCGAATCGCGGGGGCGGCACGACTGGCGCCTTGACCGCGACCGGTGCCTCCTCTTCTTCAACCTTGGCGTTGTCACGCGTGCTGGCCAACGATGGCCGCGGCACCTCGATTTTCACCCGTTCGGCCGGCTTGACCACAGGCTCCACGGGCGCATCGACCACTGGCGCCAGCGCCACCGGTGCGACGACCAATGGCTCAGGCATCTCCAGCAGCTCGGGCCGCGAAGGCGCGGCAAAGGGCAATTCAGTGCGCGGCAGCCAGTTGACCACCTGCATGGCGGTCAAATAAGCGCGACGACGGGACTCGATAAGCAAAGGTCGGCCACTTGTGGATAACTAATAGTGCGCTGATTCTACCGCCCTTCGCTCAAGATCGCTCACGCTGTTGATCGATAGACCTCACCGATAGTCTTTCTACCTATGAAAAATGGTGACAGCCCGTCCCGAGAGTGAATCGCATCGGTCCCGATGCAGTACAATCGCGGCTTTTAATCGCCAACCAGCCGGCCATTCCGATGATCGAACCCAAGCGCGTCTTGCGCGCCCTCGCTGAACACTGGGCACTTCTGGAGCCACTGTGCGAGCACTTCGACCAAGGCACACTGAGCCTCAACGAACTGCGCACGCAACTGGCCGCCCAGCAACTCGACAGTACGCCGCAGGACATCACCAGCCTGCTGGACGTGTGGATCCGCCTCGACATTCTGGTTCCCGTGGCAAAAAGCCCGAACCGTTTCGAGCTCAACGCGCAGATCCACGACTTCCTCGCTTACCTGCGACGTGAGCACCGTCTGGGCCTGTGCCTGGAAATCGAAGCCTATCTGCGTCACCTCGAACGCCTGGCCGGTTATATCCAGGACGCCTTCGACATCCGCGACGGCCATGACCTGGCGCGCCAGTTACGCCTGCTCGACATGCGCGTGCGCGATGTGCTGAAAAAGCTCGCCAACGACGAACAGGCCCTGGTGGCCGTGGCCGAACGCGCCAAGACCAGCGACCGGCAGATCCCGCTGCGTCAGCGTTACGCCGAAGTGCTGGCGACCTGGGACGAATACGTCGAGCCGATGATTCAGTTGGTGAACGCCGACGGCGCCTTCGAACAAGGTGTGCGCAAGGTCGAGAACGTGCTGTTGAAGATGCTCACCGAGCAGCAGCGCCTCGGCCACCTGGTCGACGACGACATGCTGCTGCGCACCCACGCACGCATTCTCGAAATGCAGACCAGCGCCCAGCTGACCTTGCGGCATGCCCGCGAATTGCTGCTGCCGCTGCGTGAAGAAGCCCGTCGCCACAACGCCGTGACCCGTGGCGCGGCGCTGGCCTTGTCGGCCATCCGTCGCAAAGGCATCGATGCGGTGCCACAAGCGGCGATGCCAATGTTCACCCGGCCGCAAAGCACCTTCCTCGGCAGCGCCAGTCAGGTCGAAGCCTACGTTTACGCGCTGGCCCGTTTCGAGCCGAAACCGGCACGCTTCCCCAAGGCCCACAAGACCCAGAAAGGCGAAGCACCGCGCGCGCCACGCACCGTACGGGAAATGCTCGAACGCTGCGAAGACGCCCTGCCGATGCCGGACCTGATGACCTGGCTGCTGGAGCAGGAGCCGGACGGCGCCACCGACGAATTGCTGTACTGGTTCTCGCGCCTCTCGCGGGAAAAGCGCTTTAAACGCGAGCGTCTGGAACGCCGCGATTACCACACTCACGAGCATCAGGTCAGCCTGCGCTCCTTCGCCCTGCTCTCGGCCCGCGATACCGCCGCCGAGGATTCTGCGAGCATCCCACATGCATCTTGATCTATCCGAACTGTCCCAGCTGGCTCCGATCTTTCGCGAGCTGTTCAAGGGCTACCACGTCAGCCGCCGCGATCCGGAGCTGTACGCGCAACTGTCGAACTTTCAGGATCAGTACCGCACGCTGTTCAAGGCGCTGGGCTTTGAACTGGTCTGCGACACCCGTGGTTTCTACTACTTCGTGCCGGACCTCGCCGCAGCAGCGGTGAACAAGACGGCGCAACGTCTGGCGCTGTTTACTTTCATCCTCGTCGAGCATCTGGCGGATCAGGGCCGTGACCCGATCGCCGTGCTCGACGGCGGCAGCCTCGGCCGCGATGAATTGCCGTCGTTGCTGGAAAAGTACCGCGACCTGTTCATCCAGGCCGAAGTGCAGACCGTCGAAGAACTTGAAGAAAAAATCATGCGCCGCATGACTCAGCTCGGTTTCGCCAGCGAAGAAAACGGCGTCTACCGTTTCCTGCCGCCGATGCACCGTTTCCTCGATGTTTGCCTGTCGGTTCAGCAGGACCGTGACCTGGCGGCCAGCCTGCACAGCGTATTGCCGCTGCCGGTCCCGGTTTTGATCGACGATGACAGCGACGAAAAACTTTTGGAAACCGATGACCCGCTCGACTTGAGCGACTTCGCTGAAGAAAGCGAAGCAGACGCCCTGGCCCGCGCCATTGCCGAAGAACAGGAGACCGACGCATGAGCAAGGAACGCTACGGCATTCGCCGCTTCGCCCTTTTGAACACCGCCGGTTACAGCCTCGGCCTGTTTCCGCTGGAAGAACCGCTGTCGGTCTACGGCGCGAACAACCTCGGTAAATCCGCCTCGATCAACGCGCTGCAATTCCCGATTCTGGCGCGCATGTCGGACATGAGTTTCGGCAAGTACAGCCTGGAACAATCCCGGCGCTTCTACTTCGCCTCGGACACCAGTTACATCCTGGTGGAAGTCTCGCTGCCCCACGGTCCGCACGTGATCGGCGTGGTCGGTCGCGGCCCGGGCGGTGGTTTCGGCCATCAGTTCTTTGCCTATGCCGGCAAACTGGACCTGGCGCATTACCAGAAAAACGACACCTGCCTGCGCCAGAAAGAACTGTTCACCAACCTTGAGCGCGAAGGCCTGAAAGCCTACGAACTCAAGCCGGATGAACTGCGCCGTTTGCTGGTGGGCGGCCACACGTCGATCCCGCTGGACCTCACGCTGATCCCGCTGCGCTCCACCAGCGAACAGAGCCTGAAGACCTTCCGCGCCCTGTTCATCAACCTGCTGCACATGCGCGAAATCACCGCGGCCAAGCTCAAGCAGCTGTTCCTCGATGCCTTCGAACACAGCCTGCGCTCCGGCAGCGTCGATTACATCGCCGCGTGCGAAGAAGCGTTCCGCGATGTACGACGCATGGAGCAGGACTACAACTCGCTGGTCACCGCTGGCCCGTTGGTTGAAGCGCTCGCGGCAGGCGTGACCCAACGCAATATCTTGCGCGGCAAGCTGCACCGGATCTCACCGCTACTCGACTCACTGCTCGGCACTTGGTCGGACTACGCCAGTGCGCGCAAGGAAGAGCTGACGATTCAGGCCGAGCACTACCGCAACGAACAGGACGCGCTGCAAAACGATCAGCGTGGCGGCACTCAGGAACTGATGCGCCTGGAGCGGGAAATCAGTGGCATCCAGCGCTGGCTCGGTGAATTGTCGGCGCTGAAGAATCGCTTCGCGCTGGTCGATGACGTCAAAGTGCTCGAACAGCAGTTGCTCGCGGCCAAGGACGCTCACGATGAACTGGCCGGTGCGCTGGCGCAGTCGCGGCAGTTCTCTGCCGAAGACCTCGAAGAACGTCTGCGGGATCTGGAAAAGCGCCTGAAGTCGGTGAAACAGCAACTCGATCATGCCGACAACAACAGCTACGCCCGTCTGCGCGAAGAATTTTCGCAACAGGACGTCGAACGCCTGATGCGTCTGTTCAACAGCGCACTGTTCAGCCTGCCGCTGGGCGAACACGGGATTGCGCTGGACGAGGACGGTCAGTGGGTCAAATCCATGGAGCTGATCCTCGACGGTTTCAAAGGCGAGCGCTTCGAAGTGCCGGGCCTGTCCATCGACCTCTCGCACATCGAACCTCCGGCGTTGCAAGCCCTGGCTGACCGCGCCGCGTTGCGCGACCAGAAAGAGCGGCTGGAAAAAGAACTCAAGCAGCTCAAAACCCAGGCGGCCGTGGCAGCCGACCGCGCCGCGAGCAAAACCCAGACCGAAGCGCTGTACCAGCAAGTGCTGGATGCGCAGAAAGCCCTGGAGGATTTCCGTCGCTCGCAAACCCTGAGCGCCGAAGAAGGCGACAAGCTTGAGCAGCTGGCGCAAATGGAAGCCGCGCAGGACGAGTTGAAGCGTTCCAGCGACGCCTTCACCGAACGCGTCCAGCAACTGTCGGCCAAGCTGCAATTGGTCGGCCGTCAGATCGGCGACATGGAAGCCAAGCAACGCACCCTCGACGACGCCCTGCGCCGCCGTCAGTTGCTGCCGGCAGACCTGCCGTTCGGCACGCCGTTCATGGACCCGATCGACGATTCCATGGACAACCTGCTGCCGCTGCTCAATGACTATCAGGACAGTTGGCAAGGCTTGCTGCGCAGCGACGGGCAGATCGACGCGTTGTACGCTCAGGTGCGCCTCAAGGGCGTGGCCAAGTTCGACAGCGAAGACGATATGGAACGTCGCCTGCAACTGTTGATCAACGCGTATGCACACCGCACCGACGAAGCCCTGACCCTCGGCAAGGCACGCCGCGCTGCCGTCACCGACATCGCCCGGACGCTGCGCAACATCCGCAGCGACTACGACAGCCTCGAGCACCAACTGGCGCTGTTCAACCGCGAGATCAACAAGCGCCAGGTCTCTAACCTGCAGAGCTTCCGTATCGTCCTCGCGCCGAACAAGGAAGCGTTGAAGCACATCGACCAGATCATCCACAGCGCCGGCCAGTACGAAGAAGGCGAAACCCTCTCCGTATTCGACCTGAGCCAAAGCGCCGATCAGGACAACAAGAACGAAGAAGCCAAGGAATACCTGGCGCGTCTGGTGGCGGCGAACCACAACCAACTGGGCCTCAAGGACTTGTTCGAACTGGCGTTCGAGATCACCAAAGTCAACGGTCAACCGGTGATTCACACCGACATCGATGGCGCAGCGTCCAACGGCACCACGATGACCATCAAGGCGCTGACCAACATGTACTTGTTGCTGCACTTGATGGACCGCGACCAGGCCGGCCGTGTACGCCTGCCCTACTACCTCGACGAGGCGGCGGACATCGACGAGAAGAACCAGGCAGCGCTGCTGGAAACCAGTCTGCAACTGGGCTTCGTGCCGATTCTGGCGAGCGTCAAGCCGCAGGTCTGCGCCAGTGTGGCGATTGACCTGGAAGGCGGCAGCGGGCCGAACGGGATCTACATTGACGAGGCGGACTGGAAATACATTCGTCGTCACGATGAGGTGAAGGCTGCCGTTAACGTTGAAGCGGACGAGCCGGAGCTGGATGCGGTCTGATTTGCGTTAATCGAAGGCAATAAAAAGGCCGCGATCCATTTGGATCGCGGCCTTTTTTATGGCGTGGCGTTCGTTGTGAACTTTAGGGCCTCTTCGCGAGCAAGCCCGCTTGTGTCTAGATCTAGGAATAAGCTCTGGGGTGAGAGGGGTGGATGGCAAGCTGTGAGTCCGCGGTGCTTGA
>NZ_VIUK01000048.1:0-19993 GCF_007828295.1 Pseudomonas sp. SJZ080 | reverse complement strand
CGTCACAGTTTCAACAATCAGCTGTCACCGGTAGAGTTTGAAAAGCGTTACGCAGCGAGCCTGGAGAGTGTCTAGAAAACCCGGGGCGATTCAAGCCTCGGCAGTTTGCGCTGACGGACCGTAAGCACGCTGAAGCCGGTCAGCGCTGCTACTTCAACCACGCCAATCAGAACATCGTCGCCAAGCTTCTGTATTTTCTGGATAGTTTCATAATCTACTGTCATCGCTTTATCGCTCGATTGATCTGGTGAGCCCAGCTTTTGCCAATCAGCCGCTCAATCACTAGGACAGCTTTTTAACAGATGACATGTTTTCTGAAGGAAGGAGGCCGCAACAACGGGCGATTGTTGACCCGGCAACAGGGCCCCGTGCACCTATGCTGAGTTCGCGCGGGCGTGTTGCAAGATCAATGGTCAGCTCCAAGCTGACCATTGAGAAGTAGTCATAGGTCTGATCAAGCCAGCTTTGCCGCGAGCTCTTCTGCGGTGATGTTGTAGTAACGCTTCAGCATGTTCACTTCCCGATGTCCCGTCACGCTGGCAAGCTCGATCAAATTCGGAAGCTTGGTCGCAAGCCGACATGTCGCTTCATGCCGCAGGTCGTGAAAGCGTAGATTGATCAGGAAGTCTTCCTGAGGCGTTACCTGCGCCGCGCCGCAATCCCCCAGGTATTTCAGCCTCGCTCGCTCCAGGCCTCGCACAAAGGCCTTCTTGAGAGCGTCGGCTGTGGTGGGGAAGACTCGACCGCACAGCGAGCGCGGCAAGTCCTTCAACAGCTGAATAGCCTTTGGTGAAAGCGGGACGGTTCTGGGCAGTCCGTTCTTAGTCGCTGGAAGATGCGCGGTCCTGCGATCTAGGTTCACATGCTTCCAGCGCAGCTCGAAAATTTCGCCACGGCGCATGGCTGTCTCAATCGCCAATTGAACGATGGGCCGTATCCAAGGATTGTGCGACGCATCAGCATAGGTGCCATCAGCACGGCGTTCTCGAAGCTCAAGGGCGCTGAGAATGTATTGCTCCTCAACCGGGTCCAGCCGCCGCGAGCGTTCGTCGTTATAGCTAGGGCGGCTGACCATCCGCACCGGATTCTCGGCAAGATGGATTCCCCATTCGCGGCGAGCGACCTCAATCACGCATTGAAACAATGCCAGCTCACGCTTGACCGTATTGCCCTTGCGGATCTTCAGGCGCTCGTCACGGTAGCGGGCAAAGTCGGAGGAGGTGAGGGTGGCAACGATGCGCGTAGCCAGCGGATGACGCTTGAGCGCTTCCAGACGTTTGATTTCCGAGTACGCGCCTTTGTGCTTCGGAGCGATCTCTGAGATGTAGCGATCAATGAGTTGATGAAAGGCGGTGCGCTCTGCCTCGACGCGAGAGACAAAAATGCCTCGGTCGATTTCGCTTTCGATCATTCGCGCCCAGGCCTGGGCATCTGCTTTGGTTTCGAAGGTTTTTCTTTGGGCTGGATAGCCCTTGCGACGGATTTGCGCTTCCCACTGATACTCGCCGCGATTCCTGATTGTTGCCATTTCGACCATTCCCGCCACATTAAGTGTGGCAAATTTGTGGCAAAAACGACTTTCAGGACTAGGACAGGTTTCTGTCAGGAGCGCTATCGCCTTGTAATACAAGGGAAAGAAGATGGTGCACCAGGCGGGATTCGAACCCACGACCCCTGCCTTCGGAGGGCAGTACTCTATCCAGCTGAGCTACTGGTGCAAGCGGGCGCCATGATACTCATATGCACTGCGGGCGTCCATGCTGCTGAATCGACTGCGCTTTTTCAAAGCGTAACCTGCGTTTGCTACGTTGATCAGAAAAATTGGGCAAATGCGGCGTTTTCGTTCTTTTTTTCGAACAGCCTATTGTCCTTTAACCCCTTTGATCCTAGGATTCGTTTGAGATTTCAAACGCTCTTGTCTGGGTGCTGAACCGCACGAGTTCATTCCGTGCGCTATTTATGTGCTTCAGCCCGGTGAATGATTTCCCTGACGGCAGCCTTTCAGGCGCCTTTCTACAATCATAATTTGCTCCGCGCCTGCCGCGGTGCTGTTAAGGAAAGCCGACATGCAGCTTAAAGACACCCAGTTGTTCCGCCAGCAAGCCTTCATCGATGGCGCTTGGGTCGATGCGGACAATGGTCAGACGATCAAGGTCAACAACCCGGCAACGGGCGAAATTCTGGGCACCGTGCCGAAAATGGGCGCTGCCGAAACCCGCCGTGCGATCGAAGCTGCTGACAAAGCGCTGCCGGCCTGGCGTGCACTGACCGCCAAGGACCGTGCGAACAAGCTGCGTCGCTGGTTCGAGCTGATCATCGAGAACCAGGACGACCTGGCTCGCTTGATGACCATGGAGCAGGGCAAGCCGTTGGCTGAAGCCAAGGGCGAAATCGTTTACGCCGCCTCCTTTATCGAGTGGTTCGCCGAAGAAGCCAAGCGCGTCTACGGTGACGTGATTCCGGGCCACCAGCCAGACAAGCGCCTGATCGTGATCAAGCAGCCAATCGGCGTGACCGCGGCAATTACCCCGTGGAACTTCCCGGCCGCGATGATCACCCGTAAAGCCGGCCCGGCCCTGGCCGCCGGTTGCACCATGGTGCTCAAGCCTGCTTCGCAAACTCCGTTTTCCGCATTCGCTCTGGCTGAACTGGCCCAGCGTGCCGGCATTCCTGCTGGCGTATTCAGCGTTGTGTCCGGCAGCGCCGGCGACATCGGCAGCGAGCTGACCAGCAACCCGATCGTGCGCAAACTGTCGTTCACTGGCTCGACCGAAATCGGTCGTCAGCTGATGGCTGAATGCGCCAAGGACATCAAAAAAGTCTCCCTGGAACTGGGCGGTAACGCGCCGTTCATCGTGTTCGACGACGCGGACCTGGATAAGGCCGTCGAAGGCGCGATCATTTCCAAATACCGCAACAACGGCCAGACCTGCGTCTGCGCCAACCGTCTGTACATTCAGGATTCGGTCTACGACGCGTTCGCCGAGAAGCTGAAAGTGGCGGTGTCCAAACTCAAGATCGGCAACGGTCTCGAAGAAGGCACCACCACCGGTCCGCTGATCGACGAAAAAGCCGTGGCCAAGGTTCAAGAGCACATTGCTGACGCCGTTTCCAAAGGCGCCACCGTGCTGTCTGGCGGCAAGAGCATGGAAGGCAACTTCTTCGAGCCGACCATCCTGACCAACGTGCCGAAGAACGCAGCTGTGGCCAAGGAAGAAACTTTCGGTCCATTGGCGCCGCTGTTCCGCTTCAAAGACGAAGCCGAAGTGATTGCGATGTCGAACGACACCGAGTTCGGTCTGGCCTCGTACTTCTACGCTCGCGACCTGGGCCGTGTGTTCCGTGTGGCCGAAGCGCTGGAATACGGTATGGTCGGCGTCAACACCGGGCTGATCTCCAACGAAGTCGCGCCGTTCGGCGGCATCAAGGCGTCGGGCCTGGGCCGTGAAGGCTCCAAGTACGGCATCGAAGATTACCTGGAAATCAAATACCTCTGCCTGGGCATCTAATCTCGTAACAGATAGGCCACGGCAAGGCATTTTGCTTCAAGCGCAAAGGGCACGAGAGCGCTGACCCTTTGCGCGCTTCAACCGGAATTTTCTCTGTGGCCGGGAACGCTGTGGCAGTCGATCATCGCATGCTGTCGCCGTTGCACCCCGCCGCATTTTCCTTGAACCACGCCGCCCGATGAGCGGTGAATGAGGACTTTATGAGCAAGACTAACGCATCCCTGATGAAACGCCGCGAAGCCGCTGTACCACGCGGTGTTGGCCAGATTCACCCGATCTTCGCCGACCACGCGAAGAACGCCACCGTGACCGACGTTGAAGGTCGCGAGTTCATCGACTTCGCCGGCGGTATCGCCGTGCTGAATACCGGTCACGTGCACCCGAAAATCATCGCAGCGGTGACCGAGCAGCTGAACAAGCTGACCCACACTTGCTTTCAGGTACTGGCTTACGAGCCGTACGTAGAAGTGTGCGAAAAAATCAACGCCAAGGTACCAGGTGATTTCGCCAAGAAAACCCTGCTGGTGACCACCGGTTCCGAAGCCGTAGAAAACGCCGTGAAAATCGCCCGTGCCGCCACTGGCCGTGCCGGCGTGATCGCCTTCACCGGCGCTTACCACGGTCGCACCATGATGACCCTGGGCCTGACCGGTAAAGTCGTGCCTTACTCGGCCGGCATGGGCCTGATGCCAGGCGGCATCTTCCGCGCGCTGTACCCGAACGAACTGCACGGTGTGAGCATCGACGATTCGATCGCCAGCATCGAACGCATCTTCAAGAACGACGCCGAGCCGCGTGACATCGCTGCCATCATCATCGAGCCGGTTCAGGGCGAAGGCGGTTTCTACGTCGCGCCTAAAGAGTTCATGAAGCGCCTGCGCGCTCTGTGCGACCAGCACGGCATCCTGTTGATCGCTGACGAAGTGCAAACTGGCGCTGGCCGTACCGGTACTTTCTTCGCCATGGAGCAGATGGGCGTTGCTGCCGACCTGACCACCTTCGCCAAATCCATCGCTGGCGGCTTCCCGCTGGCCGGTGTGTGCGGCAAGGCCGAATACATGGACGCCATCGCTCCAGGCGGCCTGGGCGGCACCTACGCCGGTAGCCCGATCGCTTGCGCCGCGGCCCTGGCCGTGATGGAAGTGTTCGAAGAAGAGCACCTGCTGGACCGCTGCAAGGCTGTCGGCGAGCGTCTGGTCACTGGCCTCAAGGCCATCCAGGCCAAGTACCCGGTCATCGGCGAAGTCCGTGCCCTGGGCGCGATGATCGCGGTCGAGCTGTTCGTTGACGGCGACAGCCACAAGCCGAACGCTCCAGCGGTAGCCGCCGTTGTGGCCAAGGCTCGCGAAAAAGGCCTGATCCTGCTGTCCTGCGGCACTTATGGCAACGTTCTGCGCGTGCTGGTACCGCTGACTTCGCCGGACGAGCAACTGGACAAAGGTCTGGCGATCATCGAAGAGTGCTTCTCGGAGCTCTGATCGATTTGTGAGCTGATCGACAAAAAACCCGCTTCGGCGGGTTTTTTTACGCCACCAGAAACACAACGCGCTGTATCGAGTGGCCAGCATTGACTAAGGTGCAAGCATTGCTGATGGAGTGTGCAAATGACTGCTGTGGTTTTACCCGCTGTACCACGTGTGCTGATCGCCGAGGCTGATCCCTGGTCCCGCGACCTGCTCAAGCAGGTGCTGTTGAATGTGCGTTGTGATGCGCGCCTCGACCTGTGTGCCGATGGTCAGCAGGCGCTGGAGTTGCTGGCGGAAAATCCTTACGACTTGGTGATCGTCGACTGGGAGTTGCCCGGTGTCGATGGCTTGAATGTCTTGCGCAGTGTCCGCCAGCGCAAACGCAATCCGCCGCTGCCCTTTATTCTGATGAGCAGCCGCAACGACAGTGCCAGTGTGCGCGAAGCGTTGCCCTTGGCGCCTGCAGCGTACCTGACCAAACCCCTGAACATGGAAAGCCTGACCCTCCGTCTGCAGGATCTGCTGCTGAACGCCGGTGAAGAGGTGTCTTGTGAAGTGCCGACGTTGGCGCCCGGCATGACCTTGTCGACGTACCTGGAGCGTCGTCGTGAGTTTGCCGACGGTGCACCGCTGATGACCGACGTGCAACTGGCGGTCAAGCGTAGCCTTAATCCAAACGGCCTTGACCTGAAACTCCTGGAAGATGAAATCCGCATTGATCCACAGATCACCGCAGTCCTGATCGCTGCCGCCAACAGCGCGGCCCAGCATCATGGCGTCGCCGTGCAAACCCTGTCCCAGGCGTTGCATCGGCTGGGCAGCGGGCAGAGCATGAACCTGATTCTGGGGTTGGCGCTCAAGCGCAGTGCACGGCTTAGTGATCCATTATTGGCGGACTATGCCGAACGTTATTGGGAGCTGTCGCTGCACACCGCCGAATATGCCCGGACACTGGCGCGCTTGCTGGATCTGGATCAGGAGCGGTGCTATTGCGCCGGGATGTTGCATCGCCTGGGTGATCTGGCGTTGCTGCGCTGTTTGCAGGAATGGAAACAGGCCGGCGGTGAGTTGGATGAATGGGAGGAGGTGGGTGATGCCCTCGCTGAATTCGGCGCGGCGTACGGTTCCGCGCTGCGCACCCGCTGGCGCTTGCCCCTGGAGCTGCGAGAGCTGATTGCGGCGGTGTACCAGCTCGGTGGCGGGGTTTACTCCCGCGAGGCTCTGGTGATGAACATGGCGGCGCAGATGGCGCGTCTGACCGAGCATGAGGGCATTGAGGTGCTGGCCAAGAGCCGGCCGGCGCGGTTGCTCAAGATTGGCTTGCCGGAGTTGATGCGTTTGCGCAAAAAATAAACCTGACCCCAAACCCTGTAGGAGCCGGCTTGCTGGCGATCCGGGCAAAGCGGTGTGGCTGATTTACCGCGGTGATGCCATCGCCAGCAAGCCGGCTCCTACAGGAGGTGTCAGCCGGATATGATCCGGTTCTTGCCCTGGCGCTTCGCTTCATACATCGCCGCGTCCGCCCGGGCAAACAGGCTCTCGATGCTTTCATCCTCGGCGGTCAGGCTGGTCAAGCCCTGGCTGACGGTGATGCCGAATGTCTGGTGGCCATGGGTGAAGCTCAATCGCTGAATCTCCCGTTGCAGACGCTCGGCCACTTGCATGGCCATGTCGGGCGCACAGCCGGGAAACACCGCGGCGAATTCCTCGCCACCGATTCGTCCAAACACATCGCCGCGACGCAACGCCCCGCGACCGGTCTCGGCGACGTGTTGCAGTACGTTGTCGCCTTCCGGGTGACCGTAGGTGTCGTTGATCACCTTGAAGTCATCGATGTCCAGCAGCAGAAACGCCAGCGGCGCGCCCTGTTGGCGCGCCAGTTCGAACTCATGATGGGCGCAGTCGAAGAAGTGCCGGCGATTGCTGCTCTGGGTCAGGACGTCGGTGGTGGCCAGGCGATGCAGCTCGCTTTCCATCTGCTTCTTTTCGGTGATGTCTTCGGCAATGCCGACAATGATCAGCGGCTGGCCCGGTTCGGCCTGACGGTTGATGAAGCACTTGTCACTGAGCCAGCGAACCTGGCCGTCGGCGGCGATGATGCGGTACTCGCGGTCTTCGACGGCGCCTTTTTCCAGCACTTCGGCGAGGCTGCGTTCGGCGTACTCCAGATCGTCAGGGTAAATGCTGTCACGCCACTGGTTGGAGTCGGACAGCAACAGACCTGCGGAACGGCCGAAGATCCGCTCATAGGCGGGGCTCACGTAGAGCACCTGGCGGGTTTCCCAGTTGAAAGCCCAAAGCACCGCGTTGACGCTGACCAGCAAAGAACTGAACAGCTGTTCGCGTTCGCTCAGGCGTGCGACTTCGCCTTGGGCATGCATCAGCGCCATCAGGGTTTGTGCGGCCTCGGGCCACTGGGGTAGGGATGAGTCTTGGAGGTTCTTGGTGACCATCGACACAAATCTCAAAGGGCGTGCCGCGTATTGGACAGCGGTCGCAACAAAGCCCGCCGTAGTGGCGAAGTGTCTTTGAGATAGGGGATTTGGAGCTTAGTTCCCGCCTGGGGTGGCGAGGGGGCTTGCTCCCGCCGGGCGGTATTGGCGACGCGTTTTTTTGGCTAAAACGCGTCGTCAGGTTTTGCGTCTGCTGCGCAGCCGAGCGGGAGCAAGCTCCCTCGCCACAGAAAGCCCCTCAGCAGGGTCAGGCAGCTGCAGGGCGCAGGGAGTAGGTCTTCAACTGATCGGCGAAGTCGCGCAGGGATTGAATCCCGCTGGCTTCGGCTTCGTGTACCCAATCCTTGATGGCGGCCAGCATGTCGTGACCATTTGAGCTGGTCTTGACCCAGATCTGCTGCAAGGCCAGTCGTTTCTCGTAAATTACCTTCAGCGCCTGGCTGTGCTCGAGCATGGTCTGGATTCGTACGTGGTGTTTGTCATCGAGCAGGCTGGTTTCCCGGGAGAGCAGGCGTTTGGCTCGGTGGAACTGGTGACGGACCGAGTGATCGACCTTTTCCAGTTCCTGTTTGACCAGCGGCGCGATCACCAATTTGCGGTACTGGGCCATGATCTGGAAGCGGTTGTTGAGGATGGCCATGGCGGTGTCCATGTCCAGGCTGCCTTTACCTTCTACCCGGTGGGCGATTGGTGCAACCCGTTGAACCTTGGCCAGACGCAGGAAACTGAAGACCTGGATCCAGGCCCAGCCGAGGTCGAACTCCCACTTCTTCACCGACAGTTTTGCCGAGTTAGGGTAGGTGTGATGGTTGTTATGCAGTTCTTCGCCGCCGATCAGGATGCCCCAGGGCACCAGGTTGGTCGCCGCATCGCGGCATTCGAAGTTTCGGTAGCCGACGGCATGGCCCAGGCCATTGACCACGCCGGCGGCCCAGACCGGAATCCACATCATCTGGATGGCCCAGATGGTGATGCCGATGGTGCCGAACAGCAGAAGGTCGATGACGGCCATGATCGCCACGCCCAGCAGCGGGTAACGGCTGTAGAGGTTGCGTTCGATCCAGTCTTCGGGGCAGTTCTTGCCGTAGATGCGCAGGGTCTCGGGGTTTTCCGCTTCGGCGCGGTACAGCTCGGCGCCTTTGCGCAGAACGGTGGACAAGCCCTTGATAACCGGGCTGTGCGGGTCATCGACGGTTTCGCATTTGGCGTGATGCTTGCGGTGGATGGCGGTCCACTCGCGGGTGTTCTGCGCCGTGGTCAGCCACAGCCAGAAGCGGAAAAAATGTTTCAGGCCAGCATTGAGCTCGAGCGAGCGATGGGCTGAATAACGATGCAGATAGACCGTGACGCCGATAATCGTAACGTGGGTCATCAGCAGGGTGACTGCCACCAGTGACCAGGGCGACAAGCCGAGAAAACCTTCGTACCACATAGGCTATAGGGCCCTCGATAAAGAAAAAAACAGCCGTTGCATTATCACTAAGCCCACAGATAAAACCAGTCGCCCTTTCAGATAAGAGTGGCTGGATGTTTCTTGACCTATAATTCCACCCTTTTGCAGGGACATGGACGGCCTAATGTTTGCCACCTATCGCGACGCGTTGCGTGCAGCGCTGCTTTATCTGTTGCTATCTGTAGTCTGGCTGCAGTTCAGTGGTTATTTATTGAACAGTTTCTTCGATAGCTCAGACGAGCTGCTGCGGTGGCAACTGATCAACGGTTACGTCTGGGTTGCGTTTAGTGCCGGGCTGATCTTCATCGCCCGAGCGCGATTGCTCCGGTGCCTGGGGATCGGCGCCACATTGCGTGAGCGAAATGACGACCGCGAGCGTTTGCGTCAGGCGGCTGCGGTCTTCGATTGCACACGTGAAGGTGTGCTGGTCACCGATTGCAACGGCTTGATCGTCCACGTTAACCGGGCGTTCATGGAAATCACCGGTTACTCGCTAGAGGAGGTGCTGGGCCAGCGACCGAGCCTGTTCAAGTCGGGTCATCACTCGGCGGATTTTTACCAGGCGATGTTCTCGACACTCAGCAGCATCGGCGAATGGAGCGGGGAAATCTGGAACCGTCGAAAAAGCGGTGAAATCTATCCGCAATGGCAGACGATCCGCATTATTCACGACGATCAGGGGCGGCTCAGCCATTACGTTGCCGTGTTTTCCGATATCAGCGCGATCAAGAACTCCGAACATGAACTCAAGCATCTGGCTCATCACGACCCGCTGACGGATTTGCCTAACCGCTTGCTGTTCACTGACCGTACCGAGCAGGCACTCACTTCGGCGCAACTCCACAAGCGCGGCTGCGCGTTGCTGATGATCGATCTGGATCACTTCAAGATGATCAACGACAGCCTCGGGCACACGATTGGTGACCAATTGCTCAAAGCCGTGGCCGAGCGCTTGAAGGCCATGTTCGGCCCGGGCATCACGCTGGCGCGGCTGGGCGGCGATGAGTTCGCCGTATTGGCTGAAAGTTGCCCACAGTTGGAGCATGCCGCGGCACTGGCTCAGCGCATCCTCGACGGCATGAAGGAGCCATTCCCGATCGACGGACATCAACTGTTCATCAACGCCAGCATCGGCATCAGTTTGTTCCCCAGTGATGCCTTGAGCGCTGAACAGCTACTGCGCAACGCCGACTCGGCCTTGTTCAAGGCCAAGAGCGCTGGCCGCGATGGCTATGCGCTGTACACCGAAGAATTGACCGCTCATGCGCAACAGCGGGTCGAGACCGCGTTCGAACTGCGCCGCGCGCTGGAGCAGCAGGAGTTGCGGGTGTATTACCAGCCGGTTCACGACCTCATGACCCGTCGCCTGGTGGGTGTCGAGGCGCTGGTGCGCTGGGAGCACCCGCAACGGGGGCTGGTGTCGCCAGCGGAATTCATCCCCATTGCCGAACGCACCGGGTTGATCGCCGAGATCGATGCCTGGGTCATGCGCCAGGCATGTCAGCAGATGTGCCAGTGGCAGCAGGCCGGGGTCGCGTTGTCGTTTGTCGCGGTGAATGTTTCGTCGCGATTGTTTGCTCGCCGTGAGTTGTATCAGCAGGTGGCGCAGGTACTGCGTGAAACCGCTCTGGATCCGGCGTATCTGGAGTTGGAAGTTACCGAAAGCGCGGTGATGGATGACCCGGAAGTGGCGCTGGAGCAGATGCATCGCTTACGCGAGCTCGGCGTACGGCTGGCCATCGATGACTTTGGTACCGGGTATTCGTCGTTGTTGCGACTCAAGCGTTTGCCGGTACAGAAGCTCAAGATCGATCAGGGCTTCGTGGCCGGGTTGCCGTGGGATGAGGATGATGGGGCCATCGTACGCGTGATCATCGCCCTGGCGCAGAGCATGGGGATGCAGGTGCATGCCGAGGGGATCGAGCAGGTCGAGCAGGCGGGTTTCCTGCTCGAACACGGCTGTGATCTGGGGCAGGGCTACTGGTTCGGCCGACCGGTGCCGGCCCAGCAGCTCGATTGGATGCACGCACCGCAAATCCACTAACCCCTTCCATTGTATGCAGCGTGCCTGTTTGTCGCGTTGTACACGGACCTGTAGGAGCCGGCTTGCAGGCGAAGGCGCCCTCAAACTCCCCACATGACGGGATGCCCTCATCGCCAGCAAGCCGGCTTCTACAAGGGGGGCGCGTCCCTGGTTGCGCGTAAACCCTCGTCCCGGCAAGCATTTTATTTTGGTTATATAAACATTCTTAAATAGTCTTTTTAAGAATATCCGCACCTATCTACTATTGGCCTCACGCCGCAAGCAGTGCCGGACATTGCCAGGCAACCTCTCAGTCGAAGGAGCAGCACCATGAGCGCATCCCTACGTAGCGTTGACGGTCAAGACGAAGCCACCATTTTGCGTGAGATCCAGAGCGCCCTGCGCGATCTGCGGTTCGGCGCCGTGGAAATCACCGTGCACAACGCTCAGGTGGTCCAGATCGAACGCAAAGAAAAATTCCGTTTGCAGAACCCAAGCAACAAACCGAGCTGAGCCAAAGATCAAAAGATCGCAGCCTGCGGCAGCTCCTACAGGGGATTTGTGTAGGAGCTGCCGAAGGCTGCGATCTTTGAGCAGGTAACCCGATTCCAGATCATAAAAAAAGCCAACACGCCCAGAATTTCAGGAGCTTTCACCATGTCGTCGATTCGTCATTTCGCTTTGGCCGCCCTGGCCAGTGCCCTTTTTGCGGGTTCCGCGGTTGCCAAGGATTACGAGCTGCTCAATGTGTCGTACGACCCGACTCGCGAGCTGTATCAGGATTACAACGCTGAGTTCGTGAAGTTCTGGCAGAAAGATCACGCTGGCGACACCGTGAAGATCCAGCAATCCCACGGTGGTTCGGGCAAACAGGGCCGTGCGGTAATCGATGGTCTGCGCGCCGACGTGGTCACCCTGGCCCTGGCTGGTGACATCGATGAAATCGCCAAACTCGGCAAGACCCTGCCGGCGGACTGGCAGAAGCGTCTGCCGGAAGCGAGCACACCGTACACTTCGACCATCGTGTTCCTGGTGCGTAAAGGCAACCCTAAAGGTATCAAGGACTGGGGCGACCTGATCAAGAACGATGTGTCGGTCATCACCCCGAACCCGAAAACCTCCGGCGGTGCTCGCTGGAACTTCCTCGCGGCCTGGGCCTACGGCCTGAAAGCCAACGGCGGCGACGAAGCCAAGGCCAAAGAATACGTACAAACCCTGTTCAAACACGTGCCTGTGCTGGACACCGGTGCGCGCGGCTCGACCATCACCTTCGTCAACAACGGTCAGGGTGATGTGTTGCTGGCCTGGGAAAACGAAGCCTTCCTGGCCCTGAAAGAAGACGGCGGCGCCGACAAGTTCGAAATCGTCGTGCCTTCGCTGTCGATCCTCGCTGAGCCGCCAGTGGCCGTCGTCGACAAAAACGCCGAGAAGAAAGGCAACGAGCAAATCGCCGAAGCGTACCTCAAGCACCTGTACAGCCCGGCCGGCCAGGAAATCGCGGCGAAAAACTTCTATCGTCCACGTGACAAGGATGTCGCTGCGAAGTACGCCCAGCAGTTCCCGAAACTGGAGCTGGTGACCATCGACAAGGACTTCGGCGGCTGGAAATCCGCGCAGCCGAAATTCTTTAATGATGGTGGTGTATTCGACCAGATTTACCAGGCGCAGTAATCTGCCATTAGCCACACCACGAGCCTTAAGCTTGGGCGCATAACATGTGGGAGCGGGCTTGCTCGCGAAGGCGGTGGTTCAGTCAACGAATATGTTGAATGTGCCAGCCTCTTCGCGAGCAAGCCCACTCCCACTTTGGCGCGTTTAGCTGATTGATTTTTCAACCAAGGACTTTTATGTCGCGTCGTATCTCCCCCGTCATACCCGGCTTCGGGCTGACGCTGGGCTACACCTTGGTGTACCTCAGCCTGATTGTGCTCATTCCACTGGCGGCGATGTTCGTGCATGCCGCCCAACTCACCTGGGATCAGTTCTGGGCGATCATCTCGGCGCCCCGCGTGCTGGCGGCGTTGAAGCTGAGCTTCGGCACCGCGCTCTATGCCGCGATCATCAACGGCATCATCGGCACGCTGCTGGCCTGGGTGCTGGTGCGCTACACCTTCCCGGGTCGCAAGATCATCGATGCGATGATCGATCTGCCCTTCGCATTGCCCACGGCCGTGGCCGGTATCGCGCTGACCGCGTTGTACACCCCGACCGGGCTGGTGGGTCAGTTCGCGGCGGACCTTGGCTTCAAGATCGCGTATACCCCCCTCGGCATCACGCTGGCGCTGACTTTTGTAACGCTTCCATTCGTAGTACGTACGGTACAGCCAGTATTGGCCGATATCCCCCGTGAAGTGGAAGAGGCAGCGGCGTGTCTCGGTGCAAAACCGTTGCAGGTTTTCCGCCATATCCTGGTGCCCGCACTGCTGCCCGCCTGGTTGACTGGTTTCGCGTTGGCCTTTGCCCGCGGGGTCGGCGAGTACGGCTCGGTGATTTTCATCGCCGGCAACATGCCGATGAAAACCGAGATCCTGCCGCTGCTGATCATGGTCAAGCTCGACCAGTACGATTACACCGGCGCTACCTCCATTGGTGTACTGATGCTGGTGGTTTCCTTCGTCCTGTTGCTGCTGATCAACTTGCTGCAACGCCGCATCGAAACCCCATAAGGAGGCGCGAACCATGTCCCAATCGTCTATTGTGGCCGCCTCTTCGGCCAACGCCGCCCGCCGTGGCAGTGCCACGTCGCGGCGAATCCTGATCGGCCTCGGCTGGCTGATTTTTGCGCTGTTTCTGTTGTTGCCGCTGTTTATCGTGGTGTCTCAGGGGCTGAAGCTGGGCCTCGGTGCGTTCTTCGCCGCGATCTTTGAACCGGATGCCCTGTCCGCGCTGAAACTGACGGTGATCGCCGTGTTGATTTCGGTGCCGCTGAACCTGGTGTTCGGTGTCAGCGCCGCGTGGTGCGTGAGCAAGTACTCGTTCCGCGGCAAGAGCATGCTGGTGACCCTGATCGACTTGCCGTTCTCGGTGTCGCCGGTGATCGCCGGTCTGGTCTACGTGCTGATGTTCGGTGCGCAGGGCCTGTTCGGTCCGTGGTTGCAGGATCACGACATTCAGATCGTGTTCGCTTTGCCAGGCATCGTGCTGGCGACGATTTTCGTCACCGTGCCATTCGTGGCGCGCGAGCTGATCCCCTTGATGCAGGAACAAGGCACTCAGGAGGAAGAGGCTGCGCGTCTGCTCGGCGCCAATGGCTGGCAGATGTTCTGGCACGTCACCGTTCCCAATATCAAATGGGGCCTGATCTACGGTGTGGTGCTGTGCACGGCGCGGGCGATGGGTGAGTTCGGTGCGGTGTCGGTGGTGTCCGGGCACATTCGCGGGGTGACCAACACCTTGCCGCTGCACGTCGAGATCCTCTACAACGAATACAACCACGTGGCCGCGTTCGCCGTGGCGAGCCTGTTGCTGATCCTGGCGCTCTTCATCCTGCTGCTCAAGCAGTGGAGCGAAAATCGTATTAACCGCCTGCGCGCCAGCGCCGCGGAGGAATAATTCATGTCGATCGAAGTGCGTAACGTCAGCAAGAATTTCAATGCGTTCAAGGCGCTCAATGACATCAGCCTGGACATTCAGAGCGGCGAACTCGTGGCGCTGCTCGGCCCGTCGGGTTGCGGCAAGACCACGCTGCTGCGGATCATCGCCGGCCTGGAAACCCCGGATCAAGGCAGCATCGTGTTCCACGGTGAAGACGTTTCCGGCCATGACGTGCGTGATCGCAACGTCGGCTTCGTGTTCCAGCACTATGCGTTGTTCCGCCACATGACGGTGTACGACAACGTCGCGTTCGGCCTGCGCATGAAACCGAAAAACCAGCGCCCGAGCGAAAGCCAGATCGCGGTGAAAGTCCATGAGTTGCTGAACATGGTGCAACTGGACTGGCTGTCGGATCGCTACCCGGAACAACTCTCGGGCGGCCAGCGTCAGCGTATCGCGTTGGCCCGTGCGTTGGCGGTGGAGCCGAAAGTCCTGCTGCTCGACGAACCTTTCGGCGCACTCGACGCCAAGGTTCGTAAAGAACTGCGTCGCTGGCTGGCGCGGTTGCACGAAGATATCAACCTGACCTCGGTGTTCGTGACCCATGACCAGGAAGAAGCGATGGAAGTCGCCGATCGCATCGTGGTGATGAACAAGGGCGTGATCGAGCAGATCGGTTCACCGGGCGACGTCTACGAAAACCCGGCCAGCGATTTCGTTTATCACTTCCTCGGTGATTCGAACCGTCTGCATCTGGGGGAGGACAACCACGTGCTGTTCCGTCCGCACGAAGTGTCGCTGTCGCGGCATGAACTGGACGACCACCACGCGGCCGAGGTGCGCGATATCCGGCCGCTGGGCGCCACGACCCGGGTGACGCTGAAGGTCGAAGGCCAGAGCGAGCTGATCGAAGCTGAAGTGGTGAAGGATCACGACAGCCTGATCGGGTTGGCGAAGGGCGAAACCTTGTTCTTCAAACCGAAGGTCTGGCAGAAAGTCGCCAACATTTAACCTTGCAGGAACCGGCTTGCTGCGGGCGGCGATCCGACGATTGCGGTGTGTCTGACACACCGCGTTATCGTTGATCGCTAGCAAGCCAGCTCCTACATTGAGTTGAGTCGTTTGCAAATACCCTGTGGGAGCGGGCTTGCCCGCGATGGCGTCCTACGCCGCAGCGTTTTTCTGACGCAGCCGTACCCCACCCACCCGCGCCTCGATCTGCTCTTTCAGATCCCGCCGCATCCCCAGCAAAAACGCCAGCTCCACCACCACAAACAACGGCCCGACAATCAACCCCGTCACATCATCGACAAACGCCGGTTTGCGTCCTTCGTAATGGTGCCCGACAAACTGAATCGCCCAGCCGATCACAAACATCCCGACGCCACTCGCCAGCCACACCAGCGTGCTTTGCTGTGCCAGCACATGACCCGCCCAAACGCACAGACCGAGCAGCACCGTCATCAGCACGCCTAAACGCAGTTCCAGGCGCAGGTAGAACCACGCCGATGCGAGCGAGACCAGCACCGCCGGTGAAAGCCAGCCTGCGGCCCATTGCGGCCGCGACAGCAATACCGCGACAGCGACCACAATCAGCGGAATACCGATAAAGTGGCTGGCGATATTGCGCGGATCACGGTGGTAAGCGGCGTATTGACTGAGATGGTCAACGAGGCTTTTCATTGTTATTCCTCCTGTAGGGTGATTGATCATGCCCCGGGTTCACCTCTCGCTCTGTCAGCCAGGCGACAATCTCCAGGAGTTTTGATGGACATGCAGGTTTGGCGTTCGCGTCTGATGACGGGGCAATGGTTCAGCCATTTACCTGCTCCCTTACAGAATAGTCTGCTGGCCGCGGCCAAGGTGCGGCGCCTGTCATCGGGGCAGCGGCTGTTCAAGCGCGGCGATCCGCCGTGTGGGCTGTACGCCGTGATCGAAGGTGCGGTGCGCATTGGCGCGGTGAGCGAGCAAGGCAAGGAGGCGCTGCTGAGCCTGGTGGAATCGCCGCACTGGTTCGGTGAAATCTGCCTGTTCGACGGTCAGCCGCGTACCCACGATGCGTTCGGTCTGGGTCAGTGCATTCTGTTGCACATCCCGCAAGCGGCGCTGTTGGCCATCCTGGATGAGCAACCGGTTTACTGGCGGCAACTGGCATTGCTGATGAGCCAGAAACTGCGCCTGACCTTCATCAGCCTCGAACAGCTGAGCCTGATGCCGGCGCCGGCACGTTTGGCGCATCGCTTACTGATGATCGCCAAAGGGTACGGCGAAATCGATCCGCCGCGACGGGTGTTGCAACTGCCGCAGGAACAACTGGCTTCAATGTTGTCGCTGTCACGCCAGACCACCAATCAGCTTCTCAAGGATTTGCAGGGGCAGGGGATTGTGAATCTGAAGTACGGCGAGATCGAAATTCTGGATGCCGAGCGGTTGCGGGCGTTGGCGATTTTTTGAAACAAAGCGTTATAGGTGGGCTTTGTCTGCGAAGGCGCCTAGCCTGTGACGACGACAATTGAGGTGTGCCATGCGTGTGCTGTTAGTGGAAGACGAACCGAAGACCGCCAAACTCCTGGCCAAAGGCCTGAGCGAGGCGAGTTACTCGGTGGATGTTGCGCTCAATGGCATGGACGGCCGCCGCTTCATCGAGACCGGCGAATACGAACTGATCATTCTTGACGTCATGCTGCCGGGGTTGAACGGCTGGCAGTTGCTGCAACAGATCCGCAAGCTTGGTGAGACGCCGGTGCTGTTCCTCACCACCAAGGATGGCATCGAGGATCGCTTGCGCGGGTTGGAGTTGCATGAGGATGATTATCTGCTCAAGCCGTTTGCCGTGAGCGAGCTGGTGGCGCGGGTGCGCAAGTTGCTGCGGCGGGATCGGGGGCGCTGAAGCTTTTGCGGTGCCTGGGCAATCGCCATCGCGAGCAAGCCCGCTCCCACAGGTTCAGCGTCGTACACAGAATCATTTGCACACCCAGGATCCCTGTGGGAGCGGGCTTGCCCGCGAAGAGGCCGGCCCAGGCAACCCACCTTCCGGACCTGTCAGCGCAACCCATCCCGAAACTGCCCCGGCGTCATCCCCGTCCAGCGCTTGAACGCTCGGCTGAAGCTGCTCGTATCGGCAAACCCCAACAGATAACTGATCTCGCTCAACGAGCATTGCGGGTCGCGCAGGTGCAGCAGTGCCAGGTTTTCGCGGCTTTCATTGAGCAGCGTATCGAACCGGCAACCCTCATCCGCCAGATGCCGTTGCAGGCTGCGCAAACTCAGGTGCAGGGCTTGGGCGATGTGCTCGGCGCTGGGCTCGCCTTCGGGCAATTGCTCTTCGATGGCGTCGCGAACCTTGCGCTCCCAGGTCAGGGGCTTGAGTTGCGCCAGCGTGCGTTTGAGCACGGTTTCGTTGTGTTCCGCCAGTTCCGGATTGGCGTCGTCCAGGTGACTGTCGAAATCCACCAGAGAAAATTCCAGTCGGTCCTCGTCGGCCGAAAAGTACACCGGGGCGCGGAAGACTTTGTGCCATTGATGCGCGTCGGCCGGCTCCGGGCGGCGCAAGTACACGGCTAGCGGCGCATAGTCTCGGCCGAGGCGATTGCGGCAGGTGCGCACGTAAATGGCAGCGAAGGCGTCGATGGCTTCGAATGCCGGCGCCGGATTGCCTGACGGGATTTTCAGGCGGAAGCGGTAGCGGTCTTCGGTGCGGATTAACTCAAGCTCCAGGGCATCGCTGACCACCCGGTGATACCGCACGATGCGCTCGAACACTTCCCGCAAACTGCCACTGGCCACCAGGGCATAACCGAGTGCATGAAACGTGGTCGGGCTGACGAACCGCGAGACGCGCAAGCCGATCGCCGGGTCGCCACTGACCTGCACGGCGATTTCCCACAGGCGCGTGGTGCCGGACAACGGGTAACGGGCGTTCGGGTCGTCCATCAATTGCGGGTCGAGCCCCGCCTGGTGACACAGGGCGGTGCTGTCGAGGCCCAGCGCATCGAGTTGCTTGCGCAGGGCGCGGGTCCAGCTGGCGAGGGAGGTCGGTTCAGTCATGCTGATTGGCGCTTCCGGTCAACAGGTTGGCGTCCACGGCTACCGCGTTGTGAGGGTTCACAAGGCAGGATGCGAACATCAATAACCAGAGGATGGAAGCATGGACGGTACTTCTGCAAGTCCCCAGCGACTGAATGCAACCCAACGATCTGCGCATATTCGCGAAGTGGTGTTGGCCAGAGGGGGCGAACTGCGCAAGCGTTACCCGATTCTCAACCATCAGGACGCCCTGGGGGCGGGCATTCTGGCCTTCGCCCTGGCCGGAATGGTCGGCTCTGCAGCGCTCTACCTCACCGGGCATATGGCCTGGTGGGTGTGTCTGCTGCTCAACGCGTTCTTTGCCTCATTGACCCACGAGCTGGAACACGACCTGATTCATAGCATGTATTTTCGTAAACAGCGGGTGCCGCACAACCTGATGATGGGCCTGGTGTGGCTGGCGCGGCCAAGCACGATCAACCCATGGATTCGTCGGCATCTGCACCTCAACCACCACAAGGTTTCCGGTACGGAAACCGATATGGAAGAACGGGCGATCACCAACGGCGAGCCCTGGGGTTTTGCGCGGCTGTTGATGGTCGGCGACAACGTGATGTCGGCGTTCATCCGCATGCTGCGGGCCAAGACCTGGGAGCATAAGTTCAGCATCATCAAACGCGCATTGAAGGTCTATGCGCCACTCGCGCTGGTGCATTGGGGCGCGTGGTACGTGTTCCTCGGCTTCCACACCGCCAACGGCATTGCACATCTGTCGGGGACACCGATTGAGTGGTCGGCGACCACGCTCTCAGTGATGCAGGTGATCGACATCGCGGCGGTGGTGATCATCGGCCCGAACGTTTTGCGCACGTTCTGCCTGCACTTTGTCAGCTCCAACATGCACTACTACGGCGACGTGGAGCCGGGCAACGTCATGCAACAGACACAAGTGTTGAACGCTTGGTGGCTGTGGCCGTTGCAGGCGTTCTGCTTCAACTTCGGCAGTACTCACGGCATTCATCACTTTGTGGTGAAGGAGCCGTTTTACATCCGTCAGATGACGGCACCGGTGGCGCATAAAGTGATGCGCGAGATGGGCGTGCGCTTCAACGATATCGGTACGTTTGCCCGGGCCAACCGCTTTGTTCGCAAGGAAACCGTCGAACCGCAGGAAGTGCATGCGGCTCGGGCTTGACCGATGAATCCGGAAACTCAAACGCTGGTCATCAATTTGACCCAAAGGGACGCTAAGTTGTGACCTGTGGAGTGATTGGTATATGCGATTCAGGTCTAATAAAGTAATTAAATATTCCTTTATTAGATAACCGTTTCCGCCAATCATCTCGCTACAGATTTTGAGTTTCCGGGGCCGTCTCCTTGGCAGGGTGCGGCCCCTTTTTTATCCCTCAGGAAAAACACAGGTCCAATGTGGGAGCGAGCAAGCCCGCTTGTGTCTAGATCTAGGAATAAGCTCTGGGGTGAGAGGGGTGGATGGCAAGCTGTGAGTCCGCGGTGCTTGAAGCACGTGT
>NZ_VIUK01000047.1:0-22119 GCF_007828295.1 Pseudomonas sp. SJZ080 | reverse complement strand
TGCTTCAAGCACCGCGGACTCACAGCTTGCCATCCACCCCTCTCACCCCAGAGCTTATTCCTAGATCTAGACACAAGCGGGCTTGCTCGCGATGGACGTCAACGATAACGCAAGCCGTCTGAATGAACGCGTTGCCCTGACGTTTTTCGCGAGCAAGCTCGCTCCTACAGGGTTTCGCCGGAGCCCGGTGTGATGTGAGTCACACCGGGGGTGTTGCCAGACGGCAGCGGATCTTCGTGGGTCCCCGCGCCGTCTGTTGAACGCTTTATGCTCGTTCGAGCGCCAACGCCACGCCCTGACCGCCACCGATGCACAGGGTGGCGAGGCCTTTCTTGGCGTCACGCTTGATCATTTCGTGCAGCAGGGTCACCAGCACCCGGCAACCCGACGCGCCGATCGGGTGGCCCAATGCAATGGCACCGCCGTTGACGTTGACCTTGTTCAAGTCCCATTCCAGGTCCTTGGCCACTGCCAAAGATTGCGCGGCGAAGGCTTCGTTGGCTTCGATCAGGTCCAGTTGGTCGATGGACCAGCCAGCCTTGTCCAGGCAACGGCGAGTGGCGGAGACCGGGCCGATGCCCATGATCGCCGGGTCCACGCCCGCGTTGGCGTAAGCGGCGATTTTCGCCAGCACTGGCAAGCCCAGCGCCTTGGCTTTTTCCGTGCTCATCAGGATTACGGCGGCGGCGCCATCGTTCAGGGACGAAGCGTTGCCGGCGGTCACCGAACCGTCCTTCTTGAAGGCGGCTTTCAGTTTTCCCAGGGATTCGGCGGTGGTGCCGGCGCGTGGCTGCTCGTCAGTGGCGAAGGACAGCGGATCGCCTTTGCGCTGCGGAATCAGGATCGGCGTGATCTCGTCGGCAAAGCGCCCGGCTTCGATGGCGGCCGTGGCTTTCTGCTGCGAGGCCGCCGCGAAGGCGTCCTGTTGCTCGCGGGTCAGGTTGTATTTTTCAGCCAGGTTCTCGGCGGTGATGCCCATGTGGTAATCGTTGAACGCATCCCACAGGCCGTCGCTGATCATGGTGTCGACGATTTGCGCGTGACCCATGCGCAGACCGGTGCGTGCGCCCGGCATCACGTAGTTGGACAGGCTCATGTTTTCCTGGCCGCCAGCGATGATCACGTCGGCGTCGCCGCAGCGAATCGCCTGGGTGGCGAGATGCAAGGCTTTCAGGCCCGAACCGCACACCTTGTTCAGGGTCATGGCGGGTACGGCGAAAGGCAGGCCGGCCTTGATCGACGCCTGACGCGCGGGGTTTTGCCCGGCACCGGCGGTCAACACCTGGCCCATGATGACTTCATCAACCTGCGCCGGGTCCAGACCGGTTTGCGCCAGCAACTGACGGATCACCGCGGCGCCGAGGTCAACGGCGGACACATTGGCCAGCGAGCCCTGGAAACTGCCGATGGCGGTACGGGTGGCGGCGACAATGACGACTTCTTGCATGGGATGATTCCTCACTGGGCAGCGAACTGCATTTCCGGAACGTGGTCCGGCACGATCAATTTACCGGCGGTTTTGGCGACGATCTCTTCGACGCTGACGCCTGGCGCACGTTCTTTGAGAATGAACGCGCCGTTTTCGATTTCAAGATAAGCCAGGTCGGTCAGTACGCGCTTGATGCAACCGGCGCCGGTCAGCGGCAGGCTGCATTGGGACAGGAGCTTGGACTCACCGTCCTTGGACGCGTGGGTCATGATGACGATGATGTTGTCTGCGCCGGCCACCAGGTCCATGGCGCCGCCCATACCTTTGACCAGCTTGCCGGGGATCATCCACGAGGCGATGTTGCCTTGCACGTCCACTTCAAAGGCGCCCAGCACGGTCAGGTCGACATGACCACCGCGAATCATCGCGAAGGACTCGGCCGAGGAAAAGATCGAAGCGCCGATCCGCGCGGTCACGGTTTGTTTGCCGGCGTTGATCATGTCGGCATCGATGGTTTCTTCAGTAGGGAAGGGACCCATGCCGAGCAGGCCGTTTTCCGACTGCAGCATGACTTCCATGCCTTCAGGGATGTAGTTGGCGACCAGGGTCGGAATGCCGATGCCCAGGTTCACGTAGAAGCCGTCCTGCATTTCGCGGGCGACGCGTTGAGCCATTTGTTCGCGGGAAAGTGCCATTGTTGTTATTCCTTCATTCGGTCCGGGGGCAGGGGATCACTTACGCACGGTGCGCTGTTCGATGCGCTTCTCGAACGTGCCGCAAATGACCCGGTCGACGTAGATGCCAGGGGTATGGATCTGCGACGGCTCCAGCTCGCCGGGTTCGACGATTTCTTCGACTTCGACCACGGTGATCTTGCCGGCGGTGGCGGCCAGCGGGTTGAAGTTCTGAGCGGTGTGGCGATAGATGACGTTGCCGAAATGGTCGGCTTTCCAGCCTTTGACGATGGCGAAGTCACCGGTGATGGATTCTTCCATCAAGTACTTGCGGCCATGGAATTCGCGCACTTCCTTGCCTTCGGCGACCGGCGTGCCCACGCCGGTGGCGGTGAAGAAGGCCGGGATGCCGGCGCCGCCTGCGCGCATTTTTTCGGCGAGGGTGCCTTGAGGGGTCAGGACGACTTCGATTTCGCCTTTGAGCAGTTGGTCTTCGAACAGTTTGTTCTCACCGACGTAGGAGGCCACTACTTTGCGGATCTGCCGGTCTACCAGCAAAACACCGAGACCGAAACCGTCGACACCGCAGTTGTTGGAAACCACAGTGAGGTCACGGGTGCCTTTGCGCTTGATCTCGGCGATCAGGTTTTCCGGGATGCCGCAGAGGCCAAAGCCGCCCGCGATCACGGTCATGCCGTCTTCAAGACCTGCCAGAGCTTCCTCGTAGGAACTCACGCGCTTGTCGAAACCTGCCATATGCACCTCTTTTATTCTTTGTGGGCGGCTGGCTAGCCGTATGGGAAGGAGTGTCTCGCCAGAGAATTCATTTGTTAAGTTGATTTTTAAGGTTGATTGATAGATAAAACTCACCAATCTGTCGGCGCTGCCGAAGGCTGCGATGTTTTGATGTTCAGCGAATTCAGCATCGCCAGACAAAGATCAAAAGATCGCAGCCTTCGGCAGCTCCTACAATACCTCGGAGATACCGCAGATGACCGTTAAGCAGATCCGCGCGTTCTTGGCCGTGGCCCAGAGTCTGAGCTTTGCCGTGGCCTGCGAGCGGTTGCACCTGTCGCAATCGGCGCTGAGCCTGACCATCAAGGCGCTGGAGGAAGGCCTGGGCGGGCGGCTGTTTACGCGCAACACGCGCAATGTGGCGCTGACGGCTGAAGGTGAGGCGTTGGTGCCGCTGGCCCGTCGCTTGATCGCCGACTGGGACAATGCCGAGGACGAACTGCGCCAGCGTTTTACACTGCAGCGCGGGCGGGTGACGCTGGCGGCGATGCCGTCGTTTGCCGGCAACCTGCTGCCGCCAATCCTCAAGACGTTTCGCGCGCGCTACCCGAAGGTCAACGTCACGGTGAATGACGTGATCAACGAACAGGTGCTGGAAATGGTGCGTGACCGGCAGGTCGAGCTCGGGGTGGCGTTCGAGCCGACGCAAAGCTCCTCGCTGGCGTTCACGCCGCTGTACATCGACCGTTTTGTTGCGGTGGTGCCGTTTGATTCCGCGTTTGCCGAACTGGACGATATCGACTGGCAGACGTTGCTTGAAGAACCGTTCATTACCTTGCAGCGACCGTCGACGGTGCGGGTGATGCTGGAAGAGCACTTGCAGGCGCGAGGGATGAAGTTGCCGGTGGAGTTCGAGAGTCACCAGCTGGCGACGGTCGGAAGGATGGTTGCCAGCGGTTTGGGGGTGAGCGCGGTGCCGGCGCTGTGCGCCGAGCAGATGCGCGAGCTGGGCGCGCGGTGCATCACGTTACGCGACCCGGTAGTGGAAAGGGCGATTGGCGTGTTGACCCAACCGGGGGTGGAATTGTCGGCGGCGGCGCAGGCGTTGTTCGATATTCTCAAGGAAGAAAACCTGGGCCAGCGCCTGTCTGGACGGTAAAACACAGATCGAATGTGGGAGCGGGCTTGCTCGCGATGGCGGTGTGTCAGTCGATAAATATTATGGAAGTGCCGCCCTCATCGCGAGCAAGCCCGCTCCCACAGGGGGAGTGGGGTCAGGAAGAGAGGCGCTGTGCCAGCAGCGGCAACAGCTTTTCGCAGGAGGCTTCAATCTTCAGGTCCAGCAGATCATCCGCCCGCGTCTTCCCCAGATTGATCGCGATCAGCGGCTTCCCCTGATCCGCCACCGCCCGGCACAACCGGAACGCCGAATACGCCATCAACGACGATCCGACCACCAGCAACCCCGCGGCTTTCTCGACCGCCGCCATCGCCTTGGCCGCCGTCACCTGCGCCACGTTCTCACCAAAAAACACCACATCCGGTTTCATCCGTTCACCCGCGCAATGCGGGCATTGCGGCACCTGGAACCGCGCCTCGAACGCCGAATCGAGCAAGGTATCGCCATCCGGCGCCTGTACCGCGTCGACACCGGCCAAGTAAGGGTTCTGCGCTTCCATCAACTGCTGGATCGAATCGCGTTCGCTGCGTTGTCCGCAGTCCAGGCACAACACCCGGTGCAGGCTGCCATGCAGTTCGATCACGTCGTGACTGCCGGCCTGGTCGTGCAAGGTGTCGACGTTCTGGGTAATCAATCCGCCGATCCGCCGGGTGCTTTGCAGACTGGCCAACGCCTCGTGCGCCACATTCGGTTGTGCCAGGCGCACCCGCGGCCAGCCGAGCATCGCCCGCGCCCAATAACGGCGGCGGGATTCCGGTGCACGGAGAAACTCCTGGTACATCATCGGCTGCCGGCCACGCCGTACGCCCTGATTGTCGCGGTAGTCCGGAATGCCCGACGGGGTGCTGATGCCGGCACCGGTCAGGACCACAAACGGTTGGTCGGCCATGAGCTGCTGGAGCCGGTCGAGTTGTTCGCGGGTGCGGCTGTCGAGCATGTTCAACACTCCGGTGGGCCTGGGGTGTTTGCAGGGTAGCACTGAACCCTGTAGGAGCCTGCTTGCTGGCGATTGCATCACCGAGGTGAAACAGCCACACCGCGGTGATGCAATCGCCAGCAAGCAGGCTCCTACAGGTGGGATGTTTACTTGCGCGCTTCCAGAATCAGGTTGAACGGCGTTTCCGTGGCTCGACGGAACGTCTTGAATCCTGCCTCGGTAAACACTTTACGCAGCCGCGCCTCACCCGCCTGGGCACCGAGCCCGAGACCGACTTCCTGGGACAGGGAGTTCGGCGTGCAGATAAAGGTCGAGGCCGCGTAGAACAGCCGGCCAACCGGGGTGACGTTGTCGTCGAGCTTGTCATTGGCGAACGGTTCCACCAGCAGCACCGTGCCGTCCGGTTTCAGTGAATCATAAGCGTGCCTGGCCGCGCCCACCGGATCGCCCATGTCGTGCAGGCAGTCGAAATAGCAGATCAGATCGTAGTCATCACCCGGATAGCTTTTTGCCGTGCCCTGGAAGAACCGCGCCCGGCCGGTCACGCCGCCTTCTTCAGCGCGCTGGGTGGCGACGGTGACGGACGGGGCGTGGTAGTCGAAGCCGACGAACCGCGAATTTGGAAACGCCTTGGCCATGATCACCGTCGATGCGCCATGGCCGCAGCCGATGTCGGCGACCTTGGCACCAGCCTCCAGTTTGGCGACGACGCCTTCGAGGGCCGGTAACCACTCGGCGACCAGGTGCGCTTTATAGCCGGGACGGAAGAATCGCTCTGTGCCGCTGAACATGCATGGATGGTGATCGCCCCAGGCCAGGGCGCCGTTGCCGCGCATGGCGTTGACCAGTTTGTCCTTGTCATGGAAAAACGACGCGACCACCCCGACACCACCAGCCACGTAGACCGGTGAGTCTTCGATCGCCAGGGCCAGGGCTTGTTCTTCCGGCAAACGAAACTGGCCGTCGGTGTGTTCCATATAGCCGGAAGCGGCGTGGGCGCTGAGCCATTCACGCAGCAGACGGGGGTTGCAGCCGGTCTTGTCGGCGAGTGCTTCGGGGGTGATTGGCTGACTGTCGGCCATGGCCCGGTACAGCCCGAGTTCTTCGCCGAGTATGACGTTGGCGAGCATGGCCGCGCCGCCCATGTCGTTCACCAGTTTGCCCATGAAATCGTTGAGTCTGGCCTCGTCCATCATGTGTGCTCCTTCAGCAGGATCACGGTCCAGAGGCATTGTTTTTCGAGGCATTCGGTTCTGGGCGGTGATCGTGGGAATGAACAGGACAATAACCGCGTCCTGAGTGCACTAAGTTTAGTTCGCGGAACATGCGCCGCCGTCTGGAGCGACGAAAGCGCCTGTGACTGCAATGTCTGATTTCACACTGAACCCTGTGGGAGCGGGCTTGCTCGCGCCCACAGGGTTCAGCGGTGACCGCGAACGTCGCATGTATCCCAATGTATCCCGACTCCTGATTGATACATTTCCCCTCAATACCGGGCCACCGCCGAACACAGCCCAGATACAAACCTGCGATGAACTGCGTAGGCCGTTTGGCACCCTATACACCGTGAAGGGGACAACAATGACCACGCTTCTGCCTGAAACCGACCTGAAAACCACACCCATCAATCGTCTGCGCGTCGACCAATACACCAACGGCCTCATCGGCCCGAGCCAGCCGATGCTCGGCCCATTGGCCGATGGCGGCACCCTGATCACCGGCACGCCGCCGGGCTGTTGGGGGCCGATGATTACGCCGGCCTTCGAGGGCGGCCATGAAGTCACCCAACCGGTGGCCATCGCCGGCGCCGAAATAGGCGATGCCGTGGCGATCAAGATCAAAAGCATGCGCGTCACTTCGTTGGCCACCTCGTCCGGCGTGATGAGTTTTGTCGAAGGCCGATACAACGGCGACCCGTTCGTTTCTAAATTCTGCAGCAAATGCGGCACCGAACACCCGGCCAGCTACGTTGAGGGCATTGGCGAGGATTCGATTCGCTGCAACAACTGTGGCGCAGAAGTCAGCGCGTTCCGTTTCAGCCATGGTTACGTGATCGTGTTCGATGCGCAGAACCAGGTCAGCCTGACCGTCAATCAGGACATCGCCAATCAACTGGCCGGCAATGCGTGCGAGATGTCGGCGCTGCCGGAACTCGCCGCCCAGCATTCGATCCTGTCCCTGGCCCGCGCCGACATTCCCGGCGTCGCCGCGCACATGCGACCGTTCCTCGGCAACATCGGCACCACGCCGTCCCGTGATTTGCCGGACTCGCACAACTGCGCCGATTTCGGTCAGTACCTGATCGGCGCGCCGCACCGTTTCGGCATGACCCGCGAAGAACTGCACGCGGCCAAGACTGACGGTCACATGGACACCAACTCGATCCGCGAAGGCTGCGTGCTGATCTGCCCGGTGAAAGTCCCCGGCGCCGGTGTCTACATGGGCGACATGCACGCCCAGCAGGGCAACGGCGAAATTGCCGGGCACGCCACCGACTGCTCCGGGGAAACCGAAGTGCAGGTCGAAGTGATCAAGAACCTGACCCTGGAAGGCCCGATCCTCCTGCAAAACCTCGACGATCTGCCGCCGATGGCCCGACCAATGAATGCCCTGCAGCGGCAGAAAGTCCGCGAACTGGGCGAGCGCTGGGGGCAGCATGAAATCGAAGAGAGCGGCCCGATCACCTTCATCGGCAGTGGCGAAAACCTCAACGTAGCGGTGGAGAACGGCTTGAAACGCGCCGCCTCGGTCACTGGCCTGCCGTACGACGAAGTGCTCAACCGCGCGACCATCACCGGCTCCATCGACATCAGCCGCTTGCCGGGCACCGTGCGCGTGACGTTCCTGTGCCCGATGAACGTGCTGGATCGCCTCGGCATCGGCCATCTGGTGCGCGAGAAATACGACCTGGCGTAACGCCCGCCGCAGGGTCTGTACCGAAGTGTGTACAGACCCGCCGGCGATACAACCGTTGCGATTTTCTGCCGGAACGGAACACAGGCCCGATACACCGCTTCGGTTAACTGTGAATACGTTCTGACACCCTTGAGATCGACATCATGCAGACCCCCATCACCTCAGCGAAAGCGACCGTCGGACTTGGCCTGCGTCGCGGTTTAATGAAGGACCTCCAGGCTGCCCCGATGGGCGATTTCGATTTCCTGGAAGTCGCGCCGGAGAACTGGATCGGCATCGGCGGCGCCCATGGCGCGGCGTTGCGCGCCCTGGCCGAACGGTATCCGTTGTCCTGTCACGGTCTGTCGCTGTCACTGGGCGGGCCGGCGCCGCTGGACGTCGGGTTTTTACAGGAAGTCCGGGGTTTTCTCGATCAATACAACGTGCCGCTGTACAGCGAGCACCTGAGCTACTGCAGCGATGACGGTCACCTTTACGACCTGTTGCCGTTGCCCTTTACCGAAGAAGCGGTGCAGCACGTCGCCGCACGCATTCGTCAGTCCCAGGACATCCTCGGCCGGCGTCTGGCGGTGGAAAACGTCTCTTATTACGCGGCGCCACAGCAGGACATGGACGAGTTGACGTTCACCAATGCCGTGCTGCGCGAAGCTGATTGCGACCTGTTGCTGGACGTCAACAATGTGTACGTCAACTCGATCAACCACGGTTTCGATCCGCAGGCTTTTCTGGCGGGCATCGATTCCGGCCGAGTGGTGGCGATGCACGTAGCCGGGCATTTCGATGAATCCGACACCTTGAAAATCGACACTCATGGTGCCTCGGTGAAACCGGTGGTCTGGTCGTTGCTGGCCGAGGCCTATGCCCGGTTCGGCGCGCAACCGACGCTGCTCGAGCGGGATTTCAATTTCCCTGCGTTCTCTGAACTGGTCGCCGAATTGCAGACCATCCGCCGCTTGCAGACCGAGGGGGTGAACCGTGGATAAACCAACCCTGTTTCAACAGCAGAACACCCTCGGTCTTTACCTGCGCGACCCCGAGCACTGCGCGCCGCCGGCCGGGATGGATGTGGCTCGGGCACAGGTTTACCGCGAGCTGATTTTCAACAACCTGTCGATGTTGCTCAGCGGCACTTTTCCGGTGCTGATCAAGATTCTGGGTAATGAGCACTGGCGTTCGCTGGTGCGGATTTTCCTGCGGGACTACCGCGCGCACACGCCGAAATTCGGTGAGATCGCCCAGGAATTCGTCGAGTTTCTCGCCGCACAACCGCCGGCGTTGAACGACGGACCATGGCCGCCCTTCATGGTGGAACTGGCGCATTACGAGTGGGTCGAGATGGCGTTGCAGCAATCCGAGGTCGAGCCGTTGCCGGCGAGCGATGCCGGGGCGCTGCTGGATCGACCGTTGCAGGTTTCGCCGCTGGCCTGGCCGTTGGCGTATGCCTGGCCGGTGCACTTGGTCGGACCGGATTATCGACCGGACGCTGTACCGGCCCAGCCGACGTTGCTGCTGGTGCGTCGGGTTGAAGACTGGAGTGTGAAGTTTTCCGAATTGAGCCCGTTGGCGTGGCGGTTGTTGCAGCGCATTGGAGAGTTTCCCGAGCTGAACGGGCGCGAGCAGCTGGAGGGGTTGGCGGTTGAGGCGGGAACAGCCGGGTCGCAGGATTTCATCGACAGCGGGGCGGCGTTGTTGCGGCAGATGCAGGGGGAAGGGGTGGTTGGATCGCAATAACACCGCACATCCTGTAGGAGCCGGCTTGCTGGCGAGGCGAGCACCGCGGTGTGACAGCTTCACCTCGGTGATGCAATCGCCAGCAAGCCGGCTCCTACAGGGGGATGCGCTATTTATTGGGCGGAAAAGAAATACCGCGTCAGGTGAAAGAAGATCGGCGCCGCAAAGCAGATCGAGTCCATCCGGTCGAGCATGCCGCCGTGGCCCTTGATCATGGTGCCCCAGTCCTTGGCGCTGAGGCTGCGCTTGATTGCCGACATCACCAGCCCGCCCAGGAAGCCCATCACCACGATGACAAACGACATCATCAGCGACTGCCAGAAACTGAACGGCGTCATCCAGAACATGCAGCCGCCAATCAGCGTGGCAGACAAGCCGCCACCCACCAGGCCCTCCACGGTTTTCGACGGGCTGACCAGCGGCGCAACCTTGTGCTTGCCGAAGAGCTTCCCGAACACGTACTGCAACACGTCACTCAGCTGCACGACGAACACCAGATAGAACAGCAGCAGCGCGTTCTGGCCCTGGAAGCCTTCCAGATCCAGCAGTAACAGTGCCGGCGCGTGGCTGATGCAGTAGACGCAAATCATCACGCCCCACTGAATTTTGGCCGCCCGTTCCAGGAAGGCGTCGGTGTCCTGGCTCAGCACCGCAATCGCCGGCAACAGCAGGAAGGCGTACACCGGTATCAACAGCGTGAACAGCGAATACCAGTGGGTGCCGATCAGTATGTATTGCAGGGGAATCAGAATGAAAAACGCCGAAAACAGCGCGTTATGGTCGCCAAGCCGGGTCGGTGTCAGGGTGATGAATTCCCGGAGCGCGAACAGGGAAATGAAGCCGAACAGAATGACCGTCGCGTTCCCGCCCAGCAGGTAGGACACGAAGAAAATGATCACCATCCCCCACCAGGCATTTACGCGCTGGTTGAGGTTTTCGATGGTCGAGATCGAGCCCTCTGTCGTCGCCCGCTTGGCGAGTATCCGGCCGATGATCGAAGCGATCGCCAACAGGGCGGCAATGGCGCCGAAGAACCACAAAAACTTTTCATCAAGATTCATTCAGACAACCTCACAATCGCGTCACGCGCCCGATCCAGAAACACCTGTTTTTCCTCGCCGCTGATCCGTTGCAGCGGATCGCCGATACGGATCGTGCAGATGATGGGCAGCGGGACGTGTTTGCCTTTTGGCATGGAGCGATGCAGGTTTTCCAGGTAGATAGGCACCAGGTCAACCTCAGGGAATGTCTCGGCCAAGCGGAACAGGCCGGATTTGAAAGGACCGGGCAACGCCTCGCTGCCGCGCGTGCCTTCCGGAAAGATGATGATCGAATGGCCGGCGCGCACCACGTCGAAAATCGGCTCCAGTACGTTGACGCCAGGCGCGGGGTTGCGATCGATCAGCACCGCATTCAGGCCTTTCTGCGAGATGTATGACAGAAATTTGTTCTTTCCCCAGTAGTCAGCGGCCGCAACCGGTTTCACGTTCACTCGGGCTTCCGGTGGCAGGGCTGCGATGATTGCCAGGGTGTCCATATGGCTAGTGTGATTGGCGAAATAGATGCGCTGACGCGAAAGATCCGGTGGGCTTTCCCACCTCGCCGTGACGCCAATGAGGAAGCGAAGCACCGAAATCAACGCATTACTGATCCACATGGGCGGCACCTTTGAGCTGCTTGGAAATGTCCAGCGTTCGCGTGACGCAGGTCGCGGCGGAGCCGATGGCGATGATGACCAGCGCAATCAGCAGTACGTAATGACTGCCATAAACGCCCGCTTCGACGGCGTTCAGCAGCAGCCCGGCCGTCATGACTGCCATCCGGTGCTGCTTGGCCATCGGGCCGATGAAGCTTTGCTTGAGACCGATCGAGCCGCCAAACACCCTGACATACGCCGTCAATGCTGCGGCCAGTGCCGCAAACCAGCCAAGGTCCGAATAGCCGATGGCATACCCGAGCCCGACAATCAGCAGGCTGTCGGCAATCCGGTCGGGGAATTCGTTGTAGAGGCTGCCAATGTCGGATTTTTTGCCGCCTTCGATCGCGACCATCCCGTCGAAGAGGTTGCACAACAGGCGCAACTGAATGCCGATCGCGCAGAGGATCGAGCCGACAATGCCGTTATCGATGTTGAGGGCCACGATGCCAACGAGTGCGAAGGCGATACTGGCCACGGAGATCTGATTGGGGGAGAGGTCCCTTTTCACCAACATATCGGTGATGCGTCTGGCCCACCCCGCAGAACGCGTCTTGATGGGTCTTCTGTTTTCATCCATTAGCAATGTCCATATAAAGATGAGTGGCGGGACCTGTGTACCGAGATTTTGCCGACGACGCAAACTTTGTAGGAGTCGGCTTGCTGCGGGCGGCGCTCCTACAAAGGTCGGGTTGGCAGCTTCAACTCCGCGCACAAACCCCCGCCTTCACGGTTGCTCAATGTCAACGAGCCGCCAAGGGCCAGCGCCAGTTGCTGGGCAATCGCCAGGCCCAGGCCGGTTCCGCCGGTGCTGCGGTTACGTGAATTCTCCACGCGGTAGAACGGTTCCATCACGTGGGCCAGTTCTTCTTCTGCAATCCCGGGGCCGCGGTCCATCACTTTTACCGACAAACTGCTGCCAGGCTTCGATTCCACTCGCAACTCCGCCGCGCCGGCGAATTTGAGCGCGTTGTCCGTCAGGTTCACCAGCACGCGTCGTAATGCGTGCGGCCGGATATCAATGACGGTTTCACTTTTTCCACTGAGCTGCACGTCTTTGCCCACGTCCTGATAGTCGAACACCAGGCTGTCGAGGAACGAATCCAGATCAGTGCGGCGGCTCTCTTCGGTGGAGCCATGGACGCTGCGGGCATAGGCCACGCCTTCACGGACCAAGTGCTCCATTTCGCCGAGGTCGTTCCACAGTTTGTCTTTTTCGCTGCAGTCGTCCATGAGCTCGGCGCGCAGTTTCATGCGGGTGATCGGGGTTTGCAGGTCGTGGGAAATCGCCGCCAGCAGTTGCATGCGTTCTTTCAGATAGGCCGCGATGCGCGCCTGCATGGCGTTGAAGGCCATGGCGGCATGAGCGACTTCGGTCGGGCCTTTTTCATCCAGGTGCACGGCGTGGGTATTGGGGTCCAGGGTCTCCACTGCCTGCGCGAGGCGGGTGAGGGGGCGAATGGCGATTCGCACGGCCAGCCAGGTGCAGAGAATCATCAGCAACAATTGGCCCAGCAAGACGACAGGCAACCAGGGTGACAGCGGCACCATTGACGGACGCACGTCGATGGTCACCGGGCTGCCATCGGCCAGTTTCAGGTGCACCTGAAAGTGTTTTACCGGGCCTGGAATGTCGGTCACGGTCATCGGGTAGTCCTTGCCGATGGCGTCCTTGATCGACGTCATCGCAATCGGCGTATCGCTCATGGCCGTACCCGGCGAGCCTTCATTCAGCAAGTAGCGGTAGTTGCGGCGATCCAGCTGTTTCAACCAACTCATGCGTTCTTCGGCCGGCAGGCGGTCGAGGATGGCAATGGAGGTCGAGACATCGGTTTCCAGATTGCCGAGCATGGTGTTTTTCGCGCTTTCGTAACGCTCGTAGTACTGCGCACCGAAAGACAACGCCTGCGCCAGAATCAGGCCGATCAGGAAGATCAGCGACAGCCGCGAGGCGAGGGTGCGAGGCCAGCGCAGTGAGTGTTTCATGATGGCGCTCCGAGGACTTCCACCGGCAGGGAAAACACATAGCCTTCACTGCGCACGGTCTTGATGTAGGCCGGTTCCCGCGCATCGTCGAGCAAGCGCTGACGCAAGCGGCTGACCAGCAAGTCGATGGAACGGTCGAACAGATCGGCATCGCGGCCCTGGGTCAGGTTCAACAACTGGTCGCGATTGAGCACGCGCTGAGGGTGATCGAGGAACACCCGCAGCAACCGATATTCCGCGCCGCTGAGGGCGACCATGGTGCCGTCGTCATCGAGCAGATGGCGGGCCGACGTGTCGAGGCGCCAACGGCCGAACGCCAGCAGGCGTCCGCTTTCGGTCACCACCAGGTTCGGCGGCAGCATCCGCGTACGGCGCAACACCGCGTTGATCCGCGCGAGCAGTTCACGGGCGGCGAACGGCTTGACCAGGTAGTCGTCGGCGCCCATTTCCAGGCCGATGATGCGGTCGGTTTCATCGTTGCGGGCGGTGAGCATCAATACCGGGGTAGCCTTGTGTTTGCCTGCGCGGATCTCGCGGCACAGCATCAGGCCATCGTCGCCCGGCATCATGATGTCGAGCACGATCAGGTCCACCGGTGTGGACTCCAGGAACGCGCGCATCTGCCGGCCATCAGCGACGACGGTGGTGCGCAGGCCATTCTTCTTCAGGTAGTTGCCTACCAGCTCTCGAATCTCGCGGTCATCGTCCACGATGAGAATGTGATCGACGTGTTCCATGGGGCCAAGCCTCTGAATATGGGGGATGACGCACAGTCTACCGAGCCTTTGCCTATTCGCCCGCCACCCTTTGTATTGCAGTGTATCTGGTGTGTCGGCGGATACACACGGACGTAAAAACGCCGGATTTCAGGGGTTTTGTATCGCTGTGTATCCGCAGGCCCCTTTGATACGTACCGATTTACAGGCGCCGGTTTTCGACACAGACGAGATACCTCCCAGGCTTCTAATAGGTTCCATCGAGGCAAACCCAACCGCCTCGGCTCAATTGAACGACCTACTTATTGAAGCCTTGAGGAAACCGTCATGAACACCAAAGCCATCTACGCCGCTTGTCTGTTTGCCGCCCTGAACATCTGCACCCTGTCGGCCCGTGCCGAAGCAGACGTCACCGCGAAAACCTACTCCTACGGCACGCACCTGGACATCAAGAAAGTGGTGTCGCTGAAACAGGACGCCTCGAATTCCTGCGGGATTGTAGACGCCCACCTGACGTACCTGGATTCCCAGAACAAAACCCAGGTCCTGGACTACCGCAAATTTGCTGACTGCGATTCAGACAACTGAGTCCTTCGCTGACCGATTGCCAATCCCCTTTGAAACAGGAAGAACATCATGAAAAACGTAACCCGCTTCTTGACCGCCGCCGCCTTCGCCCTTGCCGGCGCCGCCGCCCATGCCAACGCCGCTGTTGAAAAAAGCACCTGCGGCAGCAGCACCTGCTTCCAGCTGACCCCGGTGAGCGAGCAGGGCACCAACGCCCTCCTGGCACAGGACGGCTCCAGCCGCACGCCACAAGGCCAGTTGCTGGATGAGCAGACGGCCTGAAGTCACGCCGTTCCACTGTAGGCGCCGGCTTGCTGGCGATGGCGGCAGCGCATTCAACATCGATGTGACTGCCAGATCGCTATCGCCAGCAAGCCGGCTCCTACAGGGGCGTGTTGCCACCCTCTAATGCATTAGGTGATCCTCATGTTTCTCATCGCTTTCCTGGGCGGCATATTGACCGTCCTCAGCCCTTGCATCCTCCCGGTCGTGCCGTTTCTGTTCGCCGGCGTTGACCGCACTCGCTCGTCGATCCTGCTCACCCTCGGCGGCATGGTCCTGACCTTCGCCCTGATTTCCAGCCTGGCCGTAGTCAGCAGCGAATGGGTGGTACAAGCCAACAACACCGGCCGTCACGTGGCCCTGATCGTGATGGGTCTGTTCGCCCTGTCGCTGATTTCCGCACGGGTCGGTGGCTGGCTGGCTCGCCCGTTCGTACTGCTGGGCAACCGCCTCGATCCGCAAACCCGGAAAATGTCCGGCCCATTGGGTTCGGTCATGATCGGCGTCGCTACTGGTCTGCTCTGGGCTCCGTGCGCCGGGCCGATCCTCGGCGTGATCCTCACCGGTGCCATGTTGCAAGGCGCCAACGCACAAACCAGTCTGTTGCTGGTGGCGTACGGCCTGGGCAGCGCATTGTCCCTGGGCACCTTGATTTTCGCCGGCCGCGGCCTGGTCAATCGCTTGAAAGCATCGATTCCGGTCACCGGTTGGCTGCGTAAGGGTGCCGGGTTTGCGGTACTGGCCGCCGCGGTGGTGATTTCCACCGGCGCCGACAAGACCCTGCTGGCCGGCACTTCGTCCGAAGGCGTCAGCACCCTCGAGAAAGGTGTGTTGGAAAGCGTACCGAAAGTGGTGGATTACCTGGTCAGCAAGGTCAAGGCCGACACCACCCAGGACAATGCCCAAGGCGCCATGCCGTCGTTGTCCGGCGCCGTCGAATGGATCAACTCGCCCGCCCTGACCAACGACTCGCTCAAAGGCAAAGTGGTGCTGGTGGACTTCTGGACCTACGACTGCATCAACTGCCAGCACACCCTGCCTTATGTGAAGGACTGGGCGAAGAAATACGAGAAGGATGGCCTGGTGGTGATTGGCGTCCACACCCCGGAATACGGCTTCGAACGCATCATTGGCAACGTCAAGGATCAGGTGAAGAAGCTCGGCATCACCTACCCGGTGGCCATCGACAACAACTACGCGATCTGGCGCGACTTCGACAACCAGTACTGGCCCGCTCACTACCTGATCGATGCCAAGGGGCAGGTGCGTTTCACCCACTTCGGTGAAGGTCGTTACGAGACTCAGGAGAAGATGATCCAGCAACTGCTGGAAGAGGCCAAGGCAGACGCCAAAGCCCCCGCGCCAGCGGCATAAACCGAAAGATCAATGGCTCACAGGTCTCGCACCATGAGCCATTGTTCTTTATCCCAGGCGCGAAAACGATCCAGCACCGCCCAGCCACGTTTGGCGTAGTAATCGTGCTTGTCTTGGGTGTGCAGATAGATTCTCGCCACACCGCTGGTTTTCGCTTCCTCGCCTATACCTTCGATCAAACGCTCCGCCAGGCCCTTTCCCCGAGCTTCGGGGCTGATGAATACGCAGGCCAGCCACGGGCCGAGATCGGGGCGCTGGGCCAGATCTGCCTTGGCCAGCGCGGCGCCACCTTTCAATTGATCCCCTTCCAGTGCAATCAGGCATTTCCAGTCACCGTTGATCTGGCCCTCGGCAAATTCCCGTTGCCAGTCGAGCAGAGGTTGTTCCGCGTATTCGTAGCGAAATTGCCGATGGATCCAGGCAGCAAAGGTATCGCTGTGCTGCGGGTGATCGGCGAGCCAGTCCAGGCGAGTCATGGTTGAATCCTTTTAAAAGTCGGAGGCACATAAGAGCCGATTCACGGCGTAGCGGCAATCCCGAGGCTGTCCCGTGAAGCAACCTGACCTCGTCGCCACGCCGCAGGCGGTGCTCCGAACTCACGACGAAACGCCCGGCTGAAGGCCGTATCGGTCTGGTAGCCGACCTCTTCGGCGATGCGCAACAAAGAGCTGTTACTGCTGCGTAACAGGTTGGCCGCCAGCAGCATCCGCCATTGCGTCAGGTACTGCATCGGCGAAATGCCCACCAGTTGTTGAAAGCGTTCGGCCAACACCGATCTTGAGGTGCCGGCGGTGCGCGCCAGTTCATCCAGTGTCCAGGCGTGGCAGGGTTTTTTGTGCAGCGCGTTGAGGGCCGCGCCGACGATCCGGTCTCCCACGCCCGCCAGCCATCCGGTGCGTCCTTCGCCCTGTTCGTGCATGTACAGGCGCAACACCTCGATGAACAGCACCTCGGCCAGTTTGGCCAGAACCCCTTCGCCGCCGGGCCTCGGCGAGCGCGCTTCGGCCAGTGCATAACGAACTGACGACTCCAGCCACATACCGGCATTCGAGCCCCGCACATTGACCCGCACCACGGCGGGCAACCCGGTCAGCAACATGCCTGCCAAGCGCGTGTCGCACGCCAGATAGCCGCACACCAGCCGCGTGACTGCACCGCCACCGCCATAGCTCAACTGCCGCGGACGCCGGGACAGCACCACGTCCAGCCGCGCACCTGTTGCCGGTTTGAGGCCGGGCGCCGAGCCCATGCGATGGGCGTCGCCCTGGGGGAACACCACCACATCGCCGGCCTTTAGAAACAGGGGCGGATCATCGCCGAGTTCGACGTAACACTCGCCTTCGGTGATCAAGTGAAAGATCACCACGCGTTCGGCGCCGGGCTCCAGGAACGGCGCTGCCGTATCGGCGCTCGGCGACTGGTAGCACCAGGGTGCGGTGAACCTGGCGTTGATGAAAATCGCGCCGACCAGGCGGACGACGCGCAGGGTCTGGGACAGGGCGTCCATGGTGGTTTTCCCCTGTGGGCGGACAGCTTTTGATTGTGAGCCTGTCGCGGCGCAACGCGAAACCTCCGGACGATCGGACAGGGTTGGCCGACGATCGGGCAGGACGCACCCGGCCAGCAGCGCGATAGTGATCACACAGGGTTAGCCAGCCCTGTCATCAATAACAAGAATGAGAGGTTGCCATGCCGAAGTTCGTCATTGAACGCGAGATTCCGGGCGCTGGAACACTGTCAGAAAGGGATTTGAAAGCGGCTTCGCAAAAGTCCTGCAGGGCGTTGCGCGATTTGCCGGAGGTGCAGTGGCAGCAGAGTTATGTCACCGGCGACAAGCTCTACTGCGTGTACATCTCGCCCAGCGAAGAGTTGATCAGGGAACACGCCAGGCAGAGTGGTTTTCCGGCCAACAGCATTTCCCGTGTCACATCCATCATCGATCCCACCACGGCAGAATAAGCCGGGGATGTTCCATCCTGTAACGGAGCGGATTTAATGAGTACACCCATTGATCTCACTGCCCTGAAAAACCGCCAGATGGCCTCCTGGGCCAGCGGCGACTATGCCGTGATCGGCACCACCTTGCAGATTGTCGGCGAACAGTTGGCCGAAGCCTGCGACCTGCTGTGCGATGAACGTGTGCTGGACGTCGCCGCCGGTAACGGCAATGCGACGCTGGCGGCCGCGCGCCGCGGCGCTCACGTCACGTCCACCGACTATGTGGCTGCACTGCTGGAGCGTGGCGAAGACCGGGCCCGGGCGGAACGCCTGGAAGTCACCTTTCAAGTGGCCGACGCCGAGGCGCTGCCTTTCGAGGATGGCAGTTTCGATGCCGTGCTTTCGACTTTCGGGGTGATGTTTACACCGGACCAGGCAAAAGCGGCTGCGGAACTGGCACGGGTCTGTCGCCCCGGTGGCCGGATCGGCCTGGCCAACTGGACACCCGAAGGCTTTGTCGGCCAGATGTTCAAAACCCTGGGCCGTCACCTGCCGCCTCCGCCGGGGGCTCAACCGCCGTCGAGCTGGGGCAACGAGGCCTGGCTGCATTCGCACTTCGATCAGCGGGATTTTTTGCTCCAGGTGACCCGGCGGCTCTTCAACTTTCGTTATCGCTCGGCGGCGCATTTCATCGACACGTTCCGCACCTGGTACGGCCCGGTCCACAAGGCGTTCGCGGCGCTGCCACCGGAAGGCGCCAAGGCCCTTGAAGAGGATCTGACCGAGCTGATAAACCGCATGAACCGGGCGGGTGACAAGTCGCTGGTGGTGCCGAGTGAATACCTTGAAGTGGTGATTACAAAGCGTTGAACTGGCAACACAATACTAGTGTGGGAGCGGGCTTGCTCGCGAAGGCGGAGTGTCAGGCGACATCATTGTCGACTGAAAGACCGCCTTCGCGAGCAAGTCGGATCGCCGCACCGCCGCTCCCACATTGGATGTGTAGTGTCTGGTCGATTGATTACTCATCCAGCCGCTCGGTGTATACCACCCAGACACTGCACGGCATTTTGTACAGCAGGTGCTCCACCGTGCTGCCGATCAGCCGCCCCAGGCCGCGATGGCCGATCCGGCCCATGACAATCACGTCGACGTCGAAGGCATCGGCATAGCGGGTCAGCACCTTGGCCGGGTTGCCCATGATCATGTGCCGCTGTTCCGGTGCGATGCCGTTGCGTTCGACCAGTTCGTGGAAGGCTTCCTCCTGGTAGTCGAACACGGTTCTGGCCTTGGCCGACGAGAAAAACGCAGAACCATTGTCGAAGCCGAATTCGTCGGCACTGATGGATGACAGGTCGTAGGCGTAGACCACGTCCAGTTCGGCATTGCAGGCGCTCGCCAGTTTCAACGCTTCGTAAAGGATCCGGTCGTTGAAGCTTTTGTACTGATCATCCCGATGAAACGGGTCGACCGCCGCGACAATCCTGCGCGGCAGGGCATGCACGGCATGGCTGACGAAATGCAGCGGCACCGGGCATTCCCGCAGCAGATGCACATCGAGTGGCGTGAACATCAGCCTCGAGAGCATCGAATGCGGCTCCAGCGCCTTGATCAGCACGTCCATCGGCTGTTCTTTGAGGTGAATCAGGATTTCTTCCAGCGGACGTTCGACCCACGTCACTTCGGTGGTGACCTTCACGCCGATCTTGCGCAAGGGCCGGGCCTGTTCCTCAAGCCATTGCCGGTGTCGATCGACATAGCCCAGGCGCATTTGCTCCAGCGCTTTTTCGTTGACCAGGCTGGCGGTCGCCAGGCCTTCCAGATAATCGAACGCCACAATGTGCAGCGCCGCGTCTTCGGCCTTGGCCAGCGCCGCGGCCCGGTCGAAGGCGGGGCTGTGCTCCATCAGGGGCGAGGCGACCAGCATGAAACGTGATTGCTCAGACATGACAAACCTCCCGTGGGGTGAACGAGCAGGTGACGGTCCCTTTGCAACAGCCTGGACATTGCCGCCCGATGCACGGTCATTCGACAGACATTCAATTATTCAAGTATTGACCATGATCATCGTCCCGTCCGTCAGGTGGGCGGAAGCTGACGTTCGTGCTGAGCGCAAATCTGCTGGGTAACATCGATTAAATGTGGGAGCGGGCTTGCTCGCGATAGCGGAGTGTCAGTCGCCATCTACATCGACTGACACACCGCTATCGCGAGCAAGCCCGCTCCCACAAGGGGATCTTTGGTGTCAGCGCCACCTATACAACTTTGGCGCCGCGTGCCTGCAGCAACTCGCGCAATACAGAGCGATGGCAGTGCGCTTCAACCTCGCAATAGCACCCGACGGCCATCGAGGTTTGATGGGAGAGGGCCGCCAACAAATCGAGCAACTGGCTGGCGGCAGGATGATTCATCTCAGCCTTGAACTTGCGCCGAAAAGCCTCCCAGGCTTTCTCATCCTCTGCGGCTTTTGCCTCTGCAACCAGCTCCGCACTGGGCGATAGCAGCGGTTGCCACACGTCATAAAAATCGCGGCGGGCAAACTCGGCTTTCGGCACGCCGCGAGGCGGGCGGCGCACCGTGCCTAACCGCAGGCCTTCATCGGGCAGGCGGGGTGAACCGAGTCGTACGATATGAATGGGCATGGCGACTTACCGGTGGCGCGACCCGTCAAACCACTCCAGCGCCGTACGCCAGATGCAGATCCCCAGGAAGTAAGCCGACATCAGCAGCCAAAGCCCCATGACCATCGGGTTGATCACCGGGTGGTTGATCACCAGCGACAAGCTGCACAACAACCAGATGGCGGTCACGGCAATGTTGATCGGCATGAACTTGCGCACGCGGAACGGGTGCAGGAACTTCATTCGGGTCACGGTCAGCAGCGCCAGGCCGATGACGGTCAGCAGGGTGATCCACGGCGACGGGGCAATGATGTACAGGCACAGCGCAACCACGTTCCAGGCGGCGGGGAAGCCCTGGAAGTAGTTGTCCTTGCTTTTCATGTTGATGTTGCAAAAACAAAACAGCGACGAGACCAGGATCAGTGACACGGTCAGCAGCAGCGTGTAGTCCGGCAATGGGATGTAGCGGTAGATGAACAGCGCCGGGATGAACACATACGTCAGGTAATCGATCACCAGATCGAGGATCGAACCATCGAAACTCGGCAGCACCGACTGGACATTGACCTTGCGCGCCAATGCACCATCCAGCCCGTCGACGATCAGGGCGACCCCCAGCCAGAGCAGGCAGTTGGTGGGCTGGTTTTCCAGCAGGGCGAGGGTCGCGAGGAAGGCAGTGACCACGCCTGTGGCGGTAAAACCATGGGCGCCCCATGCTTTGAGCCTGGCGATGTGTAGAGTCGAAATCACGGGGGCGTTCTCCAGAAAGTGAAGCAAGCCAGTCATCACCCTCGTTTATCGAGGGCGGCGGCAAACCGGGTCGGGTTGCAGGTATCGACCGGAAATCCGGGAATAAGGTTCACCGTCCGTAAATCTTAGCTGGGACGCCAAAAAATACCTCGGATTAATCTAGAGGCTGTTCACGTAAGGAAATTCTTGAGTGGGGCTGACATTCCTGGCGATGGGGAATGTCCCCGGAACCCCCGTGGGATTGAGCCTGCGCGCGAAGGCGGCCGGACAGACGACCTCTGTTCCCACGGATGTACCCGGACCCCCTGTAGGAGCTGGCTTGCTAGCGATGGCTGAGTGTCAGGCGGCTTGTTTTTTGAGGGTGTACATATCCATTCCTGCGGTAACGGCTGCTATGGGTTCCGCTCTTACAGCGGGTTACTTGGAAAAGCGCCAAGTAACCAAGCGCCTGCGCCCCTGACGTACGGTGGCTCGCTAAGGCTCGCCATGCCTTCGCTCCGGTCCTGCTCCGTGGGCCCGCCGCCATCGGCCATCCATGGCCGGGGGCGGCTAACCCGGCATCCTTGCCGGGTTGCCCACTGCGCAGA
>NZ_VIUK01000046.1:0-22647 GCF_007828295.1 Pseudomonas sp. SJZ080 | reverse complement strand
TGAATTCTTCGGGATAACGCTGGTTGCTCATGGCACCTCCTAATGGGCCTCATTTTAAGGCTTGGAGGTGTCTACGAAACTAGGGGCGATTCACATGGCTGACATCTGACTTAGAAAAATCCCCGCAGCGCGGGGATTTTTTAGATATTAGAAAGCTGGACTGTTCTTCGCATCCGCATGAACCATCTGATTGGTACACGGCCTTTGATTCATTGTGGTTACTCCAGGCGCCGAAACGCATAGGGAGAGGCTCAATCCATACGGCAACTCTACTCGCCGTGTCTCGCTGTAAGGGATATCGGCGGTTCGCGTTACGCGCCCCTGATCCTTGATCACTTCAGGCATAGGCAAACTGTGCACCTGCTTTGTTGAGGACGTCTCGCGTCGCCACTCCTCCCCAACCTTGTAGACAAAATCGACCCGAAGCTTCGTGGATTGTTCGTCGATGGAAATAATCTGGATTTTACTTGTGAGTGTCACAATCCCCAGTGAGCACTCTGTCCGCTGTGCATTGCATTGGCGAATAGTTACAGGTGGATAAGTCTGGCTATCCGTGGCCCCGGCAACGTCAAAAAAACTGTTTCCTTCCACGATGTTCACTTTCGGGCGACCAGAAATATCTTCGGAATTGACCTGGTAATCGACAACGACAGACCCTCTGTGGCTACCGTTCCAACCGGCACAACCTGCCAGCACAGCCAGACTCAATACCACAGTAAAACCAGCAACAGAACGCATGAAGCTTCCTTTAGACAATTAGGGTGTGATGCTAGCCCCGAACTCTCGAGACCTGTTCGCCGTTTCACACAAACGCGTATGCAATCGTTTCGTTCTTGGAAATAACGACGACGTTCAGCATCGTGGTATGAAGCCTCAGACAGCAGGCCTCAATCAACACTGACGACAAATATTCAATTTCAGTAACGCCACAGCCATCACCTCGTCGACGAATCGCCTTCGTTGCGTCTAAAGACGCCTTGTCGTAGAAGTCGTCCGTGTAGCCATGATGGCGGTGATCTGACGCGTAGCGCACTCATTCGTGCACGCGGAACTCAACGCGAGCATAATCAAGTGACTCGAATGATGACGTGAGACCCGCAGATCATGAGTGAAAGCGAGCGCTGGACGGTTAGATGCAAGGACACCGGCGACGGCAGCGGCGATGCGATAGTTGATTTGCCGCCAGAGTTACTTTCACAATTCGGCTTGGGCATCGGCGACGTACTGACCATCGAAGTGGTCAACGGCGTAATGGTGCTCCAACCTGTGCACGGCCGCTCAACTCCTTCCTCATCGGCCGGGGCTTTACGAGAAGACCTCTACCAAGCTTACAGAATGCGCTTGGAAACCTATCTCCATATTCCTGCCCAAGCCTCGGATCAGGCCATTCACGAACTGATCGAAGCTGGCTTTCCCGCCAATGGTCTCCAAGTACTTTGCGATCAGGGAATCATCAGCCCTGCCGAGCGTGACAGGATCATTCCCCACCGGACCTTTAAAATGCGCCTGGCCAGCAACCAGCACTTGAAAGCCGATGAGAGTGATCGAATGTATCGTGCGGCGCATATTATGGCGATGGCCGTGGCGGTCTTTGGCGACACCGAAAAAGCCCAGTATTGGTTGTCCAAACCCAAATCACGCTTTTCGGGAAAAAGTCCGTATGAGCTGCTTTCCACCAGCCTGGGCGTCTATCGAGTGGAGGAAATGCTGACTCAAGTGGCTGAGGGCTTGTACTGTTAATTAACGAGTGAGCAAGGCAACACCTGTCGCGCCAGTGCAACGTCTTTTAAGAAAGTACTTCCCACTGACTGCACAGCCATTAGCTGCCGGCTACTAAATCAAGGACGACCCATAGTGTAGAATTCACTCGCTCACACACATCCTCCGCTTTATCGCCGTGCAGCCCGACTTCAATCTCATGCCGCTGAGATCGCGAGCGCTCTTGCATAGATCGCTGTGCGAGTCGTTATGGCGCTCAACAAGCCGATGCAAGCCTTGAAGTAAGACCTGAAAAATTTCATCGTGCCTCGAACAGACAGTCCGTGAAGTGCTAACAGTTGCCGAGCGCTCTGACGCCGAATATGTTGTCGGTGCATTGCAGTAGATTACAAAACTGCTGACCGGTTGGTGGCTAACGCTGATGAGGTAAAAGCGGAAGAAATTGTTCGGCATAAGCCTGAGTAGCTTGAATCTGCTGACCCACCTCGGGTCGAGTGCTAAAAGGGCTGATTGAATGGGCGTGGTTTTGAACCTGAAAGCTGGGCCGCCATTGTCAGTCTGGCGCTTAACTCAAGTGAAGGCGTGGGCCTATCAGGCACAAGTTCCTTCACTCCTCGACATACTCGATAAAATCGAGCATCGCCACCATCTCGGTGAGCTCCTTGCGTAATGCATCCAGCAATGGACGGTTATTGATGTCGATCATCGGCGGCTGACTGCAGCCGTATTGGAAGCTTTCAATGCGCTCGGTCACGATGTTTTTAAGCGGAAAGCACACCTCGATTTCGACGGCCTGATTATTTGTATCATCCGCGCACGCGCTAGCTAGGTCACGTGCGAGTGGGAGCAGGTCATCGCCCTTATTCGTCAGGTAGGTGCTGCACCAGATCTCGCCGTCTTTCAGCTCGGGAGCGAGTGCCAGGTTCTCAAAAAGATACTTCACACTCTGTGCTCCTCTCAGGTGCAATCAGCGATAAACCACCATCAATAAGCTTCTGTTACCGCCCGCGGGTGTAGCGAGCGTCCCCCCTCAGCCGTTTGGCCAGATGCGCTGCGTTCCCCAGGACGTGTCCAATTCGTTTTTAAGAAACGGTCTCCATTCGCTACTGGCCGGAGCTTTCTGGGCCCCTAGTTTGGCGAGGTCGCTCGGCCATTTGAACATGGCAACGTGCCAATGATGAGCCTCGCTGAGCGCTTTAAAATGGGCCCCATCAGTGGCCTGTACTCTGGCGAGGAACTCTTCGCTTGTAGTTCATCTGGGCCTGTTAGCCAATCAATATTAATACCGTTCGTCTGAAATAACTCTTCAGCTGAGGCGCCTAAACCGCTGGTTTTGTTTCTTATTAATAAAAATATCAGTGGCTTATATTGTTATTTTGAAAAGAGATCTGCGTATTCAGTGCGTTGGCTGGCCATCATTTCAATGCTAATTTGCCATCATTGTTTTCCGGTGGATCCAATACGCATTTGTTATGGACGTGGCCCCGGCGTTTGGCGTGCCTCTCACTGCTGTGCCTGAGTGCTCAAAACAGTGCCTATGCCGCTCCCACTCCCGGTGAAACCGATCTGATCCGCGAACGTCAGGATCGCTTGCTCGAAGAGCAGCGTCGGCGTCTCGAAGAGCTCAAGGAATTACCCGGCAAGGAAGTCAAGCCTACGCCACCGACGGCCCCCGCCGACGCGCGGTGTTTCCCCATCAAGGACATCGAGCTCAAAGGCGCCGACAGTCTCTCCGAGAGCGAAAAAAGTCGTATGCTCAAGCCGTACATCGGCCAATGCCTGGGCGTCACCCAGCTCAATGAACTGCTGAAAGCCATCACCGACTATTACATCGAGAAAGGCCTGGTCACCAGTCGCGCCTACTTGCCGCAGCAGGATATGTCCGGCGGACATCTGAAGGTGCTGGTGGTCGAGGGCAAGCTGGAAGGGTTGAAGGGCGCAGAGGACAGCAAGCTGTCGGACCGTGAGCTGGGCATGGCGTTTCCCGGTAAAACCGGCGAGCTGGTCAATCTGCGAGAAATCGAGCAGATGGTCGATCAGATGAACCGCTTGCCATCGATCAGGCGCAACCTCGATAACCGCGGCGGCGTGCTCGCCAGCCTGCAAGCGGCATTCACGTCCAATCTGATCGGTGTGCTGAAAAACGGCTATGACCTGAACAACAACCGCCGCAGCGGCGTCACCCAGGCCCAGCGCCTGAACCTGACCGCTCTGGCCGGTATCGACAACTACGGCGGGCGTATCGCTGCGCAAAGCGGCGACGCGACTGTCGTCACCGGAAACTTCGACAACCGCAACGGCGGCCTCTACGCCAAAGGCAAAGTCAACGTCACCGGCAACAACTTTGACAACAGCAGCGACAATGACGGCCAGATCGCCGGTCAACAGATCGACCTCAACCTCAGCGGCGCCCTGAACAACCATCTGGGCATCATCGAGAGCGACAGCACCTTGTCGATCAAGGCGGCCAGCCTCGATAACCAGACCGGTCAACTGCGCGCCCTCGGCGCCAGTGGCAAAACCAGCTTCCAGATCGCTGGCCTGTTCGATAACCGCAACGGCACGCTGGAAAGCGCCAACTCCGACCTGACCATGGCGGTGGGCGGCTTCCTCAACGGCGGCGGCAGTTTGCTGCATGTGGGCAACGGCACCTTCGATATTTCCACCGCCAACGTCACTGGCGCCGGCGGTTCGATCGTCACCCGTGTCGTGAATAGCCTTAGATTTGCACGTCTGCACAGATTAGACCGTGACGTACTCAGCTGCTAGCTGGTCCACAGAAGGGGGAAACCAACACAAATCCTTCTGGTCACTGGGAATGCAAATGACTGGTCAAGTCGAATGCAAACGAGTGGTCAGTAGCGATGCAAATGGGTGATTGATCAAGTGAGGTGCAATTTCGCAGCTTGCGATCACAGGTGGATGGCCAGGATCGGAAGCGTCGACCCTATCCCCTATCCCTCAAACGCTCAACTGCTGGTGAACGCTGACTGTTATACATCGAAGCAAGCGCGACAAGAACCACCAGGACGCTTAGCAAGACGGCTGAAGATCCCACCGTCCCGAAGTCTAGCCCCCCTTTTGCATAGGGTTTTGTCAGCAGATCTCCAAGGGTCGCACCAAACGGGCGGGTTAGGACGAAGGCGATCCAGAACAATGCAACCGAGGACAAACGGGTGGTGTAGTGCAATGCCGCAACCATGGCGATCCCGCTTCCCACCAGCAATGCCCCGCCCATAAAACCCAGGCCCGAGTCATCAGCCAGGAAGTCGCCCAGCGCGGTGCCCAAGGTGTTGGAGAACAGGATCGCAAACCAGTAGAAAAGCTCGGCTTTGCGTGTGGTGATACGGCTCACTGAGAGAGATTTTTCACTCAGGAACCACACCGAAAAAATCGTCAACAAAATAGCAATGAGAATTGCCGACCCAACTGCGTAGCCCAGCCCCAGAGTTCGGTCCATGAAATCTGAAATGGTGGTGCCCGCCGTACTGGTGGACAAGATCACGAGCCAATAAAGCGCGGGGTGATAGCGTTTGCTGGAAAGCTGCGTTAACAGTGTTACGACAAAAGCGCTGATCAAGAGCAGCGAGCTCATGGCATAGCCAACATCCAGTGTCATAGAGAGCAAATCTCCAGCTGTCTCGCCTAACGTTGTTGCACAGATTTTCATGATCCAGAACGCAAGCGTTATCTGCGGCAGTTTGTTCATTTCATTCACCTGGGGGATCGCATGGGGAGTTCGATTGGCCGTGATGGCGCCGAGGGTGGCACATGATCACAATCCAGATGTTGAAAATTTGTTAGCCATAAATGAAAAATATGCTGACTAAAGGCTACTCCGGAACCACCCAGAGACGGGATAGCGTCGCGGCTCACCGAGCAGAAAGTTATCCGCCAACTTACTGTGAAAGTTTTGCATAGGCTCCGAGGATAAAACGAAAAATTTTTAACGAAGTTCAGGATGATGCTTTCGTCACTAGCCGCAGGAGCACTTCCCGCACACTGACGGGTGTTAACTCAATACCACGACTGCAGATTGGCAAGCACTCCGTTGACGCTGATGGGCGCCCAGACATCCGGGCTCGTGCGATCACCGCAGCGGCCTAAGTGAAAGGGAGATTACCGAGGTCATGCTCAGGGACGCTTATAAAGTCCAGGCGCGAACAATGCAGCCGCGGACAACACCACATCCTGATCGACGACATTTGTCTGAGAAGTAGTTCATCAAACAAGCCCCCAGGCGAGTCGTATCCAGGAGGCCTATGGTCTATTTGCGGACTTGCTGAGGGTTTTGCTCCAGCTCTAATCCTTGCTGTGTTTCCAGTCACGATCGGCCTTACTGTCAACGTTCAGCGGGTGGTCGAAATTGCTGCCTGTACTGACCTGGCATTGGCGAAAGCCATCATCCCAGCCGTAGCGTACTGGCGATCCTGCAAATACACTGGCACGTTCTTACGGAACTCGCCAATGGTGCCCGTGGCTTGGCGACCGCTGACGCAACCATCATTAAATCCACTGGCGAATACCGGAGGATACCCTTGAGCGAGCAATTGATCTTTGGTGCTCTGGCAGCCGGCGAGCAGCGCTAGCGGTAAGAACAGTGTGAGGACCATCCGGGCTTTGCGGCTTGTAATGCTTATCTGCGATTCATTTGCCTTGTTCTCTGTGTTGCTGGTTGTACATTGCCCTTTGTTATGGTTTGTCAGACTGATGCCGCGCCTTGGGCGCAGCACTCAGCGTGACTGTAGGCCAGGCAGTTTCGCCCAGTCCTCCGCGTCCAGCGAACCGATAATACGGGGCGCTTGCTTGCCGTCGACTTGAACGAAAAACGCTTGGGTGTAGGCGCTGTCACGTTGCCCTGCGCGTACGCCCATCCTGCGTTCGAAGTGATCGATGCAACCGCTGTGGGTGATCAGAACCAGATTTTCCTGTGATTTCTTATGGGCCAGAACGGCATCTTTGAAACTACTGTCGCAGTCCTCCACCCAGCTTTGAGTAGGCACTACTTGACCCAAGATGAAATCTGCGGTCTGGCGAGTACGAGTTAACGGACTGGCAATTAGTCGGGCCTTCTGCAAGCCCAGATGCTGCAAACCGACACCGACGGCTGCAGCCGCTTGACTGCCATTAAGAGTGATGCCATCAGGGCTGCCCAGGCACGGGTTGCCAGAACGATCGCAGCGTTCAGCATGCCTGATCATCAACACTACGTTTCCGCGTGCCCATTCAGCATAAAGTTTCGACTGGGCGGTAGTGTCAGCCGCGCTCAAATCGATCACATGAGTGGAGGTCAATAGCCAGGCAAGGACTGTCGACAGGGCCAGTAGCAAGCTAGATAACATTAACCTGTTAAGGAAAGTCCTGTTGAAACGCAGCGTACGCGGGGCTTTGCTCGTTGAAACCGACACAGGATATGGTGCGTGAGCCACAGTATTGCTCCGTAACTAAAAAAGGTGAAACCAAGGTAACTGCGAGGGCATCAGCGCCTCGTGACCGCACGGTAAGAGGAGAGCTGTGGTTAGTTGGTGAATGAAATGTCAAAAAATAGTTGAGGAAATCCGTCAACTGAGCGCCCCTACCCAACAACGTTGACTTTGAAGTGACCCTCACATTAGCCGACTTTTTATTGGCATGTTTTTCACGAAAAATTGATCAATCCGCCCCTAGAATTCACTTTATCGTAGACGTCCTGCTGACTCCGCCGCACGACGTCCCTCAATCCAGGGAATGTTATTTTTATGTTTAAAATAAAGGCCGTTCGTGCGGAATTAGTAACCTTGATCGCCAGCGCCTTCTTGTTGTTTGGATTTAATTCCATCCTGTGGCAGTATCTCTTTAAAATCATCGACGGCAATGAATCGAGCTTACTGCTCCTCGTGGCATTTGGCATCATCATATTTTGTATATTCAATATAGTTCTCAGTCTGCTCGCCTTTAAGAACTTATTAAAACCTGTACTCATCATTTTGTTCATGGTCAGTGCCGGGGTTGCTTATTTCATGAACCGCTACGGGGTATTGATCGACACGGGCATGCTGCGTAACTTTGCTGAAACCAATGTTACCGAAGTGTGGGGTCTGCTTTCTACCAAGCTGTTTTTCTACATTCTGCTGCTGGGTTTAGCGCCGTCGCTGCTGCTATGGTTGACCCCAGTCCACTATCGGCGCTGGCATCGGGAGTTAATCAGTAAAGCCTTTATCTGTATTGGCTGTGGACTGGTGATCGGTGCTGTTACGCTCTTCAACTACCAAGGGTTGTCCTCACTGTTTCGCAACCACCACGAATTACGACTGATGGTGGTGCCCAGCAACTACATCGGCGCCTCTGCAAGCTACCTGCGTGAACAGTTTGTTACCGCGCAGAAACCTTTCAAGAAGATCGGCGAGGATGCCGTTCTGAGCAGCCAATGGGCGCAACGGAATCGTAAATCCCTGACCATATTGGTTGTGGGGGAAAGCGCGCGGGCCGAGAACTTTGGAATTTTGGGCTACAACCGCAACACCACACCGCAATTGCAGAAGGAACAAGGGCTAATTGCCTTTACCGATGTCTACTCCTGCGGCACTGAAACGGCGGTCTCAGTGCCCTGCATGTTTTCCAATATGGCCCGCAAGGACTACAACGCCTCTACCGCAAAAACCCAGGAAGGCCTGCTCGATATCCTTAAACGCGCAGGCCTGGACGTCGTCTGGCGGGACAATCAGTCCGGCTGTAAGGGAACCTGCGACCGGGTCACTCTGGACGATGTCAGCAACACAATAGACTCGGAACTTTGTGCAAACAACGAATGCAGAGATGAAATTCTCCTGAAAGGCCTGCAGAACTATATTGATCATCTGGAAAAAGATACCGTGATGGTGTTACATCAGATGGGCAGTCATGGCCCGGAGTACTTCAAACGTTATCCAAAAAAATTCGAGAAGTTTACTCCGGTTTGCGAGAGTAATGCGCTCGATAACTGCAGCAAAGAAAGCATCATCAATGGTTATGACAATACGCTACTGTATACCGATCATGTATTGGCCAGCCTGATTGATATCTTGCGAGGGAATCAGGATAGCGTGGATACCGCCATGATCTATCTGTCCGATCACGGCGAATCATTGGGTGAGTATAATCTGTTCCTTCATGGCACACCCTACATGCTCGCCCCTGACCAGCAGAAGCACGTACCTATGCTGACCTGGTTTTCAGACAACTATAAACAATCATTCAATCTCAGTACCGACTGCCTTGGGAAAAGCGTCAACAAACCCTTGAGCCAGGACAATCTGTTTCATTCGATGCTCGGTTTGCTTCAGGTAAACACGGTGGTGTACGACCCTGCACTTGATATGTTTTCAGGGTGCAGGACCACGCCGGATAACAGCTTGCTGTCTGAAAAGTGATCCGTCACCAGGCGCACCGCTCCTGGACCTTTTTAATGCTGCGTCTATTACAGGCGCAGTCATCTTTTGTTAACACATTTATGACATTTATCTCGCACAGCCTTTTTTGATGCCGTTCGGCACTTCGAATAATCGCTCTTCGGTACATGGAGCAAAGGGAGCAGTTCATTCAGAACCTGGATTCATACATTCGCTGGTACAACGAGAAACGTATAAAGATTTCCCTCGGCGCGCTCAGTCCCATTGAGTATCGTGAGAGCCTGGGCTTCGCGGCATAACCAGTCCAAGTTTATGTCCGCATCCCCACTGGGTCAGTTTTCGGTCAGCGGCAACACAGCGACATGAGCTGTACGAACGAGCCAAGGAAAACAAACCCGAGCGGTGGTCAGGCCGGACGCGTAACTGGGAACCGATCGGCACCGTGCTGCTGAATCCGGATCGAGAGCAACAGATCGAGAAAATGGCGGCATAGTTAGACGGTTGACGCGACAACTACCTTGAAAAACGCCGTCCCCTTCGTACTTCTCTGCCAGGAGAAGCAATCAAAAAAACGCACCGAAATGATGCAAACAAGGTCAAAAAAAAGAATGAAAAATCGTTTCAGCAAGTGAATGCTCTGTCGATAAAGGCTACGAGACATCAAAGCCGGATCCTAGGATCAGGCTTTGAGCTACCTGAACACTAGAGAGCAGAGAGCCCTGCGAGGAATAGAGTGCGTAAGTTTTTCGGTGATATTAGCGTCAACCTCAAACTGGCTTTGGGATTCGGCCTGGTTCTGGCCCTGACTGCCGTCCTTGCCCTGACCAGCTGGAGCAGCGTGGACAGCCTGGTGTGGCGCAGCAACCGAATGGGCGATGTCACCCAGTTGAACACGCTGCTCAGTGAAGTGCGTTTGGCCCGCCTGAAATACCTACAGTCCAAAGGCGATGAAGCCGCAGTACAGAACGTGCAGGTCAGCCTGGAGGCGTTCATCGCCCAGCAGCAAAAACTGATCAATACGTTCATTATCCCGGAGAATCTCAAGCTGCTCAAAGAACAAGGGGCCATTATCGGCAACTTCCAGCAATCGCTGAACAAGATGCTCGATGCCTACCGCACAGCCAACTCTGCACGCCAAGCCCTAGGCGACAACGCTGAAGTGGCTGATGGTCTGATCGCAGCCATCGACAGCAGCGTACACCAAATACCTTTTAGCGATCAGCGCTTCGATCAGTACCAGGCCATCACTAAGGTCAAGGAAGCGTTCCTGCGTGCCCGCTATGAAGTGCGTGGATACACCGACGCCGCCAGCGTCGATCCAGAAGCGGAGAAGAAAGCGGTTAACCAACTGAATGAAGTCGTCAGCGGACTGACGCAACTCAACGAGCGTTTCAACAACACCCAACCAGACAAGCTGCGTCAGTTAGAAAGTGCGCTGAATAATTACCGTACCGCGTTTCAGTCGTACAAGACGGCGGCCAGTACTGTGGCCCTGGCAATTAAGGAACAGGTCGACCTAGGGCCCGAGTTGCGGACCCGCAGCGACACCCTTTACCAGAATCAACTGAACAGCCGCGACAGCGAAGTCACCAAAGCTCGCACCCTGCAGTTGGGCAGTACTTTGTTGGCCTTGCTGTTTGGCATTCTGGCCGCTGTCATCATCACCCGCCAGATCACTCGTCCGATCCGCGAAACCCTCGGCGTCGTCGAACGCATTGCTGCCGGCGACCTCACCCAGAATCTGGTGGTCACTCGTCAAGATGAACTGGGCGTGCTGCAACAAGGTGTCCAGCGCATGGGCGAGTCCCTGCGCAACCTCGTCAGCGGTATTCGCGACGGTGTGACCCAGATCGCCAGTGCTGCGGAAGAGCTGTCGGCCGTGACCGAACAGACCAGCGTCGGGGTCAACAGTCAGAAAGTCGAGACCGATCAGGTCGCTACTGCCATGCATGAAATGACCGCCACCGTGCAGGAAGTCGCGCGCAACGCCGAGCAAGCCTCGCAGGCTGCCGCAGACGCCGACGGCCAAGCCCGTGAAGGTGACAGGGTGGTTGCCGAGGCCATGGCACAGATTGAGCACCTAGCTGCGGAAGTGGTGCGTGCCACCGAGGCCATGACCCTCCTGCAGCAGGAAAGCAACAAGATAGGTAGCGTCATGGACGTGATCAAGTCCGTGGCCGAGCAGACCAACCTGTTGGCCCTCAACGCAGCTATCGAAGCCGCTCGTGCCGGTGAGGCCGGTCGAGGTTTCGCCGTGGTCGCCGACGAAGTGCGTGGACTGGCCCAGCGCACCCAGAAGTCCACCGAGGAAATCGAAGGGTTGATCGCCGGTTTGCAGAGCGGTACCCAGCAGGTGGCCAGCGTCATGAACAACAGTCGCAGCCTGACCGACAACAGCGTCGAACTGACTCGCAAAGCCGGCGTGTCGTTGGAGAATATCACCCGCACCGTGTCGAATATCCAGTCGATGAACCAGCAGATCGCGGCCGCCACCGAGCAACAAAACGCCGTGGCCGAAGAGATCAGTCGTAGCATCATCAACGTGCGCGACGTCTCCGAACAGACCGCTGCCGCCAGCGACGAAACTGCTGCCTCCAGCGTCGAGTTGGCACGGCTGGGCAATCAGTTGCAGATGATGGTCAGCCATTTCAAGGTCTGACGAAGCGAGATCGCTCCCAAGCTTTGAGCGGGAGCGGTCAGCTGATTAGTCAACAGTGATGCAATGGTAGAAATGATCTATTACCGAACGAATTTCTGATAGCCGTATCCGGGCTGCCTTACCGGCTTGGATCTCTGGTTGTGCAAGCGGTAGTGCCTGGCTTTTAACTACTGCAGGAACCGTTCGCAATGAGAAAACCAACTTGGACATGATCTCGGCATGTCCAATATCTGAGCAAAAAAATATCCAACATGAGCATCTCCCGTATGCAACAACCTCTCGGCGTAGTGCCGGATGAGGCATCCTTCGTCAATCTGCATCACCTCTCTACTTCGCTGGTATTAATCATTCTCTTTGGAATCATGATACTCGCTACCTTGTGCATTTATTTGTGCAGACTTCGCTTCTCCATTGAACGGTCTGTCGAGGTAGAACCCAAGGAGCAAGCGCAGCTCAAACGTAGTGTGGTTGAGCGACTCAGTTGCATACGTAGCGATATGGAAAATGCCAGCAAAACCATCCTGGAGATCAGGCTGGGAACTGGTCTGGATATAACCACTGCATCAGCCCTGTCGTTTCCCCCCGGATTCCGCAGCGAGGGTAACAATAGGTCGATAACAACAGATAGCGTCGCCGGGAGGGGCGAAACGAGCCATCAGGCCAACTTGCTGACACCTGGGTCCACCAACGAAGTGTCAGGTACAGACACCAATAGTGAACAAGATCTCGCCGAGGTAGCGGTCAAGATGCGCGAGCTGGTCGAACTTTCTCATCGCCTGCAAGCGGCGGCGCAGGTTTTTGATACCTACAACATAGCTCCGTCGCTGGAGATGGGAAATGAAGATAACTCAGCACAAAGCAGACGATACCTTCCCTTTTTCCTTGGTGATGAACTGTTCGCAGTGAGTATTCGCTCCGTTAAAGAGATTGTAGAAGCCAATAGGCTTGTCATCGAATCGGACAGGCCGTGGAGGACCCGCAGGGCAATCAATCTACGCGGCTCGGTGGTACCGGTGATCGACCTGAGTACACTTTTCGGTGGGGAGTCAACCAAAGTCAATCAAAATACTCTCATCATCATTTTGGTGGTGAGCCGGGGTGAGCATCGGCAAATGATCGGCGTTAAGGTGGATGCTATCTGCAAGATATTGAACATCACCCCGTCGAGCATCGAGCCGCCACTCGTTCAGAAAGTGGATACTCGTAGCCGCTATACCATCGGAACAATCAGGATCGACCACCGCTCTATCTCCTTGCTCGACATTAGCCAGGGACTATTGGCGGGTATATTTGCTGAGCCGAACTCTGCATCCCGCATGCTGGAGTAGAGGAGCATCCCAAGATCATCAGCGTATAGCCCCGCTAGATTACCTCGGAGCGGGATACGCACATTCAATGCGTCTCCATTGAGGCCCCATATTCGGGATGAGCTGAAACGTCGACGCCACGAGTCTGTTCAAATCGTGGGTCAGTGGCTTACCCGGGTGGTCACGGGATACTTCAATTACCATGCGGTGCCGGGAAACCTGTTACATCTTGATGGTTTTCGAGTTGCGGTCTGCCGCTTATGGCGGCAAGCCCTCAAACGACGTAGCCAGGGGAACAGGCGGTCGCGGTAGGAACGGCAGTTACCTGCCGCTGTTGCCGCAGACCGAAAACTGACCCAGTGGGGGTGCGATAGAAATCTTGGACTAACTGGAGGTAGTAGTTCATGTATTCATACGAAGACCGCATCAGAGCGGTCAGCGCTACATCAAACTGGGGAAGCACACCGGGGCAACTATTGGTTAGTTGCACAACGTCTGAATGGCTCTGCTCATCAGACACGGGTGCGATGGTGCTGGGCCAGGGAGGTCGGACAAGAGGGGGGCCGCATTACCACGGCGTCTTGTTAGTGAACAGAGACGCGTTCCACACGGTGGGACGTTTTCAATCAACAAGAGAGAACCTATACAGCCGCATTCAGGCCGCCTGGGCCTGGCCTGGTGCACATCCCTGATAAAGCCACATTCCATCTCTCTCAGGATGATCCAGAGGAAATGGATCGGTACTTCTATCGAGTGAGCTACCTCTGCAAGGCCGCTACCAAGGACTACGCCAGTCGATGCCGTGCGTTTGGTTGCAGAAGAGGCTGAACCAGCTCTACAGGGCTTCACCAGCACGGCCGATATCGTCCGCTATGCGATATTGCCCTACCCAAGATCAGCGCCCGCTGATGGCGCGCAGAGGCTGCGCGGCTGTATCCTTGAGCCTGTGTCAACACAAAGGCATGGGCTCGCTCACGCAAGCCCAGCAGCGTGTTCGAACTGTGTGTGCCGCTCTCAGGAAGGGAGCCCGTGGTCTGTTGTGGCGCTGACCAGAGCGAGGCGGCAGCGGTTACCGGCATGAACTGGCGCCCAGCGAACACCCGCGCTTGGTCGAACCATCCTTGAGGTCAAAGGCAGGGTTGTGCTCTCCGGTTACGCGAGAGTCCCACCTCATTGAGGTTCAACCGTTCGGTTCGTGCGGGGCGTGTATTTCACCCAAACTGGAGATTTTTTCAGAGTCTCCCTATAGCTCGTCTCCGGCGGCCGATGGTTTACGCCGCCTCCAATTTGCCAACCAACACCCAAGTTATAAAACCACTGCCAAGGAGGAGCCCCATGCCCATATTCCGTAACATTCAAGCACGCTACATGCTGTTTCTGCTCCTGTTCATCCTGCTGCTGTCCGTCCTCACAGTGGTGGGCATCAGCCAGTTGGTCGCCCCGAAACTTCGCCACACCGAAGAACAGGTGGCCCTCAACCGCATCGCCGAAGTCGCCGAACAAATCCGGGGCGAATTGAACAAGGTGCAAGCCCAACAGCGCAGCATCACCCAGTCCATTCCCTTACTGGACAGCGCCGCCATCGACACGGTCCTGCCAGGTTTGGTGGATCAGTACGGCGAACTGAAAGTCTTCGGCGGCGGGATCTGGCCATTGCCCGGTCAACGTGAAGCCGGGCGCAACAAATTCAGTACCTTCTGGCACCGGGATGCCTCGGGCAAACTGGCAGTCAATACGTTCTGGAACAGCGACGCCGCACCCAACTATTACGACCAGAGCTGGTACAAGGGTGGCATGCAAACCCCGCGCGGCCAATGCGCCTGGGCTGCCGCCTATAAAGATGACGCCAGCGCCGAGCCGCGCACCAATTGCGCCATGGCCATTCAGAAAAATGGCGCGGCCTATGGTGTATCGACCATCGACGTGACCCTGGGCTTCTTCAATGACCTGATCGCCCGCAAGGAAAAAGACCTCGGCGCAGAAATGCTGATCGTCGAAGCCGATGGCAAGATCATCAGCAACAGCTCGCGGATCAGCGGGCCGATTGTGCTAAAGAACATCAGTGAACTGGCCGGCAACTCGCCTTTCGCCAGTCAAGTGAAGGCCGGCCTGCAAAACCGTGATCAGTCGCAGCGTGTCGAGTTCGACAACAACGGCGAGGCCAGCACCTTTTTCATGCGGCCGATCGAAGGCTCGCCGTGGTTCCTCGCCACCGCCCTGCCAACCAAGTTGATTACCGCCCAGCGCGACGACGTGCTCAGCACCTTGAGCCTGCTGCAAATTCCGATGGTGATCCTGCTTGTGTTGCTGCAGATCTACGCGATCCGCCAATTGATCCAACGCATGAGCGCCCTGAAAGACAACATCGACGCTCTCTCCACCGGAGACGCCGACCTGACCAAGCGCATCACCATCCACGCTGAAGACGAGCTCGGCGCCATCGGTCACTCGGTCAACCACTTCATCATCTATCTGCAGAATATGATCGGGGAAGTCACCCAGGCTACCGACGCCATGGCTACCAGCCTGGACAAGTTGCAGCAGACCTCGGCCCACACCAACGAAATCCTGATACGCCACGCCTCGGAAACCGACCAGACCGTGACAGCCATCACCGAGATGAGCTCCACCGCCGACAGCGTGGCGGCAAACGCGGCGGAAACCGCGGCCTTCACCCAGCGCGCCAACGAGCACGCGGAACGCTCACGGATAGTGGTCGGTGAAGCCTCCGGCAGCGTAGTCGCTCTGATCGACGAAGTGGCCAGCGCCACCCACAAAGTCGAAAGCATGCAGCAGGACGCCAAGCGCATCACCGAAATCCTCGGGGTGATCGGCGCCATTGCCGGGCAGACCAACCTGCTGGCCCTCAATGCCGCCATTGAAGCCGCCCGGGCCGGTGAGCAGGGCCGCGGCTTTGCGGTGGTGGCCGATGAGGTCCGCGCCCTTGCCGCCCGCACCCAGTCCAGCACCTCGCAAATCAACGAGATGCTCAGCCGTCTGACCCTGGGCGTGAGTTCCTCGGTCAGCGCCATGGAAAACACCCAGGCCAGCTGTCAGTCCGCCGCCGATGCGACGGCGCGAGTCAACTCCGGTCTGGATGAAATGGCCCACTCCGTCAGCCAGATCAACAGCCTGAGTACCCAGATTGCCACCGCTGCCGAACAGCAGAGCGCGGTGACTGAAGAGATCAACCGCAGCATGGTACAGATCCGCCATATGGTCGGCGAGCTGGTAAAAAGCGGTCATGCCAGCGAGCTCAACACCAAACAGTTGTTGGAAGCCAACAATCGGGTGAGTGCGATCATGGGGCGCTTCAAGGTTCGCTAACCATTAACCTCTTCGCGTGCCCCAACTTAATGCAGTAATCAACTAATGCTTACCAGATCCGTCGTAGTGGTAAGACATACGTGGAAATCCTAACGTTATGGGCAATTGCGCCCGCTTAAGCGGACGCTATAGCCCTAAACGTGTAAGCAGCCGGCGAACACACCCTCCCGCTAATCCAACTAAGGACGATGGTGTCAGCGAAATTTACAACTGAGCCCATGGATATGCCCGCCGACACTGACACCGCTATAGCGCGGGTGATGGCCGTGGCTTAGCGAGCCCTTAGGCATTGAAACTATGCAGGTAAATGCCGGCACTGCCACCGCTGATGCGAATGCTGGGGGCAATTTTGAGCACGGACAGACCAGCGTTGAACCTTAAACGTAGTACCTCTCGGAGGTTACGCAGGGATACAGGACTGTCACCTCCAAGTCGCCAGCGTATCCCCCACAGGCATGGTGCACAACGATAGAACCCCGGCGAATGCCGAGGCCTGAAATAGATATACGTATCTTTCCGCCGAACCACGAGGTGATTTCATATCCCCTACCTATCGGAATATCGAAACACCTGCTTCAGAAACTCGACTTCTTCATTACTCAAATCATGAGTTGGCGAATATTCAACAGTCGCCGATGATTTAGAGTTCAGCGCCGCCCTCCATGCGAGCTGCCAGATAGCCCAATCCCGGTTTGTGGACGCATCTAAATATCCACTCTTTGACCGATCCAGCAAGCTGCGAGGCTTGGAAGCCTCAAACTCATCTCGCATTCTCCTATCCATGGCCAGTTTCTTATCCTATTCAAGGTGTCAGCATCGTCACGTCTAATGCTAGACCTCATGTGAAAAAACGAGCATGGATAATTTGTATGATGTGCGTCTGTGCGGATGCGCCCGGTCAATCGGAACCGTCCGGCCAGCACCCTCTGCTGACAGCCCTCCAAATTGGCCCAGATAGTGGACACCATTGTTTGATCTGTCGTTGAGCTGGGTGACGCCCAGACACTGATCGATAAACGGCTTAAGCAGGCGTGCTTTTTCGCCTTCCGAGAGACTGTCGTCGCCGTTGAGTTCGATGTCTTTGATCGGAAAGCAACGGGTATCAGCCGGGGCTGCCGGTGGCGTTGGTTTGGCTTCCTTGCCGGGTAAGTCCTTGAGCTCTTCGAGACGACGGCGTTGCTCATCGAGGAGCCGATCCTGACGTTCGCGGATAAGGTCGGTGTCACCGGGGGAGGGAGCTGCATGGGCACTGAACAAAGGCCCAAAGCCAATGATTAAAAGCGCCAGAGAGGTGCTCATCCTGAGAGTTGAAACGCGCATGCTTGACCCCTAGATGGCGTTTCGCCATCAATCGGGTGGTGATGCTATGGTCGCATTTTGATGGCGTCAATTTTTCAAAAATGAAACTTTTTTCATAATTCGATCGTCATGTTTTTGGCTAAGACGCGCGCATAAACCAGTGGACTTGCCCCTACAAAACCGGACACCAACTCCCCGTTAAATTGATGCCGCCGCCAAGCGCCTGAACTCCCTCGGCGAGCGATAGTTCAATGCGCTGTGCGGATGCTGCTCGTTGTAATGTTCGAAGGCAATTGCCAAGTTACGCAGCGCCGTTTCTCGATCCGGCTTGGGCATGTGCGCCACGTAGTCACGCTTGATCGTCTTCACGAAGCTTTCGGCCATGCCGTTGCTCTGCGGGCTGCGCACCGGGGTGGTCACCGGCTGCAAGCCGATCTGCCGGGCAAACAGGCGCGTCTGTTCGGCGGTGTACGCCGAGCCGTTGTCGCTGAGCCATTGCACCGGCGTGGTGGGTAGTTGATCACCAAAACGCTTCTCCACGCTTTCCAGCATCAAGTCGCGGATGTCATCGCCGCTGTACCCGGTCGGGCTCGCGACCCAGCCGATCGCTTCGCGATCACAGCAGTCCAGGGCGAAGGTCACGCTCAGTTTGGCGCCGTCCTCGCAACGGAACTCAAAGCCGTCCGAGCACCAACGCGTATCGCTGGTTTCCACGGCAATACGGCCTTCGTGCCGACGCGGCACGCCGGGCTGTTTGATCCGGCGTTCAAGCAGCAAATTGTGATCACGCATGATCCGGTAAACCCGCTTCACGTTGATCGCGGGCAGCGACCGCTTTTCACGTGCACGACGCAGCAATCCCCAGACCCGACGGTAGCCATAGCTGGGCAGCTCGCTGACCTGTTGCTGGATTTCGACCACCAGCGCAGTATCGTCCACAGGCCTGCTTCGCCGTACTTTGGGCGATACCGATTGCTTGATTCGCACCGTTAATTGCGAGCGCGCCACACCGAGACATTCGCTGACCAGCTTCACTGGTCGTCCCCCGGCAACAAGGGTGAGTGCGCAATCCATTTTCGCGACCGGGCGATCTCCACGGCCTCTTTGAGGATTTCGGCTTCCATCGTTTTCTTGCCCAGCATCCGTTGCAGTTCACGGATTTGCTTGAGCGCATCGCTCAGCTCAGAGGCCGGCACCACGGCTTCACCGGCGCTGACCGCCGACAGGCTGCCGTCCTGATACAGCTTGCGCCAGAGGAATAACTGGTTGGCATTGATGCCGTTGCGCCGAGCGACCACCGACACACTTTGCCCTGGCTCAAGGCTCTCGCGAACCATGGCCAGCTTTTGCTCCGGGCTCCAGCGGCGCCGCCGCTCCTGGCCCAAAAGCTCCCCACTCTTATCGTTGCTGTTAGTCATAAACATAACCGTTTGCCTATCCCTTATCGTAAGGGGGAAACGGTGTCCTGTCTTTCATGGGGCTCGTTCAACCAGAGAGAAGGTAATCGATTGAAAAATATAGAATCTCCTTTCTCCCATCGTTAATAAACAGGCTCAGCGCGGGAGGTGCTTTTGTTTCATAGACTCAACCGAAGACTCCCTCCCTCGTCACAGAAGACTCGGAAAATGACTGAAGTAGAAAACCGTGGCCACATCTTCATCTCCTAAGCATAGGGCAACGGGTTTGAGAACAAAGAGTGGGTACGCCAACGTGTCCTTACCCAAATCAGGTGGAACCATGACGTATTTTGGGATCGGGACAGCATCGCCTACGGAGACTCTATCGATGGCGTTATCGCCAAAGCCTTGTCTAAGCGTCCAGTTCAAATCTTATGCTTGTGTTATCAGGACTACATCAGAGCAGCCCAACAAATAGGAGCAGGCCTGCACCGCGAGCTGAAAATGCTGGCCGAGATAGCTGATGAACCTGGCGTGCGGATTGTGCCCGTCATCCTAGAAGCGGGGTGTGCTGACAAGCTGCCTGAGCCTTTAGTCGGACGCCTACACCTGGATCTGCAACCTTTGCATCAATTGAACATTGATATCGGAACGGCAGTGATGGAAGTGGCCGAGGGCAGGACACCAGCGCAGGTGCAAAGTGGCGTCAACGCTCGACTGGCAGCCTTCAAACTACGCGAGCGCGCCTTCAAATATTTCCAGGTGCGACCAGTCGAGGTTTGGGGTAATGGTCGCAATCATGAAGTGACGGTCTATAGAGAAGGCACCCCTCCAAGTCTGCTTCAGCCCGCGCCGTGGATGTGGGAAAGCAACAACTGGAACTATATGCTGAACGATGATGGCCCAACGTTTTGCCCTACCAAGGGACGCTGGCATTGGGAGCTTTCTTCCTACTCCAGCGAAATGCGCCCATTGGCGACTGCGGTTTTATCGGTATTTTTTGACCAACTCGATGGTAGAAAAGCAGAGCCCTGGCTGAATCAGGGCGGTATCGTTTTAGCTAACACATTTTTCAGGACAGTCATGGAATCTGAGCAATTCAGATTCGATGCCGAAGACGTCATCGGCTTCCTAATGCGCCGCGACGAAGGCTATGAAGCGCTGGAGAAATTATTGAACGCCGAAGATGAGGGTGACAATCGCTCGTAGTTTTTAGGACGTAACGTACCAGCCGTTCGGAGGTCATCTGGACGGCTCGCGCAAGCCGGTCTGTGGAAAGCATACTGAAGAAAAATGCCAAGCCCGCTCTGGCCGGCCCAATCGCCTAAGCCATCGAGCCCGTATCGCAAGGCAACCTAACAGGCCAGTTTGACAATCGGCCGGACACGCTTTCACCATCAACTAGAGGAATTCCAGCGGTATCACTGAACAATCGCCGGCGCTCTGCTGAACGAGAACTCTCTAAGAGGGCATGCACGAATGGATCTCTTACGGCTACAGCAACTCTTGAGTGGGCAAGGAGAAATCATCAACGGTTGCGACTTGTCAGCTGAAGATGCCATCGACTTTGTACAAACCAATTTTGGCGAGTATTCGTACTGCCTAGTGCGGGACTGGACCGTACTTGAGCTGACCCCCTGCGACGAGGGGTATGACGCTTTACGCTCTCGTGGCCTCGAACCAGTGTTGATCTATGCGCGCAACGTCGTGCTGGACAGTCGCGAACGCTTTAACCGAGGAGACTGGGTAGCTGTCATGAAAAACCTAGATGCGATCACAGAGCTGTTGTATGGCGAGGGCATTTCGATGCTCGGCCACAATGCTTCCGATGAAGAGGCCATAGCACTCGCCCAGCGGCGTTTCGGTCATGCGCCGTATTGTCTAGTCAGGCAATGGATCTGGATTGATCTGGTGATGCCGCCATCACTATTGGAAGCGCTGGAGCGTGAGGCTCGTCTCCCAGTCATGATCTATGCGCACGAGGTGGTCATGGACAGCCAAGGACGGCTGAAGCCGGGAGACTGGGTGCGTACTACTCCAATGGTGTCGTTCTCGGATGGTTTCTGCTTTCAGACACGCAATACCGCGTATTTTCTGCTGGGGCCTGGCACTCGTAAATCAGCAGAGCTGGCGACAGTGGTTAAGGTTTTCTAGACCCGGCCTTGCCTGGCCTACCTACCTCATTGGCAGGGAATCTGACATGACAACCTCAAGAGGTTTCGGTGAACTTCGGCTCGCGGCGGCAGAGCGGCATTTCAGCGGTATGGTAGTGACTGCCTTCCTGACAGAAGTCGAGATTGTGGCGTGTTCTGCGGTCGGTGTGGTGCATAAGCACACTCGTGCAGGTGCAGGACGGTTTGAAGACGGGCGTCGCATTCGTACCTCTGATATCCACCTGATGGCGCACAGGAGCCCTTACTGGATACTCCTCACCGCCAGCGGCAGTTGCTATGTCATCGTCACGTTCAAAGGTAACAATGGTCGGCAGTCACTTAACGACTTTTTGAAGGTGCTGAGCGGTGGCTTTTATCCCACCCCCAGGCACTTACAATAGGAACCGCGCTGGCGCAAATAGGCGATCATCACCACTCACTACCTTGTATCAGCATGTCGATGTAAAAAACCACCGTCAGCTTGACCCATGAAATTATTCTTGTGCCTCGACAGCCGGCTCCAGTTGGGCAGCATCTGATTCGTGAATTCCCCAAGGTAGCTCGGTCAACTCGGCGATGGATTGGAACTCTTTCAGGAACTCAGGCTGGTGCCTAGCCAGCCACCGAACGACAGCAGCGTTGGCAAGAAGCTTGGCCAGGTAGCCTTTAATGACAGTGAGATGTAGGACATCAGGCCCGTAGTCTTCTTCCACTGTTTTGATCTGCATCTGCAGTGCGGCCAGCTCTCGCTCAAGGCGAGCGATTGATTCGGCAGAGATTTGATCAGGTTGGTTTTTTCTGGGCACTGCCAATTGGTCTGAAGGTGTTGCAGCCAAAAGTGCCTTAGCGAGTAGTACAGAGAGATTTTTATTCCCAAGCATCAATTCAGCCGCTTCAATTTGCCTCAATGGTTTCATCTGACGCAGATGATGGAAAACATTCGCTGGGCAGTCCGTATCACCCAGAAGCGAAATGGCCTCAGCGCAAATGCCATTCAGTAGCCGGAATTTTTGCTTGATGGTCTGCGGTGATAATCCAAGCGCTTTGCCAAGCCGCTCCGCAGAGACTCCACGCTCCATTGCCCGCACTATCATTTTGTTGCTTTGTACGGCTGATAATCTGTTGGTACGTTTGTTGTAAGAGTAGGTGTCGTCGGTTGCCACGAGGCAGTCGACTTCCAACTCTCCTAGGTCTTTCAGCGCCTCAATGCGTAGATGGCCATCTAGCAGAAAGTATTGCCCACTACGTCCAGGTACTGGTGTTACAGCGGGTGGCTCGACGAGGCCGACCTCCTGGATTGATGCTAAGATTTGTTGGTATTTAAGTAAGCGTCTGCCGAAGTCACCTTGCGTGACTCAGGCCGGCACCCACTGATGCGGTAGCAGTTGATCAATCTCACTGGCACGCTGTGTTGGCAGC
>NZ_VIUK01000045.1:0-23585 GCF_007828295.1 Pseudomonas sp. SJZ080 | reverse complement strand
TTGAATTCTTCGGGATAACGCTGGTTGCTCATGGCACCTCCTAATGGGCCTCATTTTAAGGCTTGGAGGTGTCTACGAAACTAGGGGCGATTCATCGCGTAGCGCAATCCAAGTGGGATTCAATATTCGCTGCGCGCTTGCGACGAGCAGCTAAAACTGACAGTTCACAAAAATGACACTCGCTATGCTTACTCGCCTGACGAGTTTTTCCTGATAGTGGTCTACTTTGATAGGTCTGCAACCGATCTCGCGTAGGCCGCCGTCGCAATTTCGATCAATGTGTTGCGCTCTGACCTATCAATAATCCCTTGGCATCGATACTCGTCAGCAAGTTTCAGCAATTCATCATATCGATCTTCCGAATCCATAAGTGTTTCTGAATCCGTCAGCAGTTCGTGCCATCTGGCATAGGCCAGCATTTTTGCTTCGCTGTACATGACCGTAGCTCCATCGTAGCCTTTATTCTCTAGAGGACGCTGGCGAAAGTACGTTCATAGTGGTGGACGTATGGTGTTGCTGTTGCGCGCTCGACAGGCGGAGAACCAGGCTAAGATCGCAACTGAATCAGGGGCGCCAGCTTGGGGGGGAAAGAGCTATTGGGGGATGAATCTCGATACTTGATGAGTGCTTCAGTGCTGGAGATGGAGCGCGCTCATCCAGGCCCATTCGTCAGAACGCTCATCACAATACACACCTGTTTGCGCTCTCGGGTTACGCCACCAGCATTGACCAGAAAGTAACCAAACAAGCAAGCGGGGTTCAATCACCACGCGAGCAAGCCGGTTGCCCATGATGACTTCATCGAAGAAGCTTGAAAAACCCGGCCGCATTAATTTTGAACACGAACAAACGCATTTGAATCTGGCGACGGGCATCAGCACGTTGAACTGAAATACTGCATGTACAGTCTAGTTAACAAGTGAGTGTGAATACTCCGATCTTCTGTACTGAATGGGGTTTGTGTATGAGCTGCCGCATACGCTTGAATTATCTGCTGGACACATTTTTTGGCCCCATCGTAAAAAGCGCGGACTGCGTGGCGATGATCATCCCGATTACGCGTGTTGCCTTTCAAGTGCAGGTGAAAGCTCCTTTCCCCGATGATCTTCACAAGGCGCATACGATTACTGTTATTCAGCTTTCAAAGCAGCCACTGACCGGTACCCTTGTTAACGCTCGTATATTGGCAAATGGGGATCTGGAATTGCAGATTGATGTATGACATCCATCATTTCACGCATGTAGAAAACACCTATCGCTGTCAATCGACCGACTTGCGTCGCCCATCAGGCTGGAGCATTGGCGTTTCGCCACGCGTTCCTCCATGGCTATGCTGCCAAACGACACGAGCCTTTCGGTCTTGTTGGTGGCCACGCTGGTATAGGCTTTGCCTTTGAATTCGGCCTTTTCAACCTTTTGAGAATCAGCGGAAAAATCCGTGATGGAGTTCCTGTCGATTGGGCATGGCTGTCGTCGGCATCGGTGGCGAGACTGATGCGCCTTGAAGAACCGGCACCTTCGTATAGGAAACATCCCGCCCCATCAATCCTCTTACCGCAGCGAAAGGTAAGAAGAACCAAATGATTGCTTAAGCGCCCCGTTTCGAGCCCTGCATCCAAGCTGACTGACGCCCTACTGCACCTACCCTGTGAGACCAGCTTTCGCCAGATTGTAAAAAAGCTTGTTAGGATAGGCATGCAAACATCTCGTTTTTACCATAGGAACAGCGGGGCTAACGACCACTGCACGTCATAGCGTGCCACCATCAAGGAGGCTCTCATGGGCCGAACACCTGGGGATGATCTACCAGAAAAACCTCATAAAAGCAGTGAGGATGGCATTCCTGCTCCTAGCGGGGCCGCCAATCTGATTGACACCGACTACGTGATCGGACAGGACAATATCAAAGGTGAGTTTTCATTTTCCCTTGATATCCATGGCAAAGTGTTTGTCATCTCAGCTGCCACTATCTTGCTGTTCGTCATTATGACGCTGGCGCTCCAAAATGAAGTAGAACCACTGTTCAGTGCCATCCGAAACTGGCTGACTGGCAATCTCGCTTGGCTGTTCATGAGCATTGCAAACATATTTGTTTTGCTTTGCATCGGGCTAATTTTCTCGCCGCTGGGGAAGGTTCGATTGGGCGGTAGAGACGCCAAACCAGACCATAGCTACGTGGGCTGGTTCTCAATGCTTTTCGCTGCAGGAATGGGCATTGGCCTAATGTTCTATGGCGTAGCCGAACCCATGTCTCATTATCAAGCGTCCATGGGCGGTGTAACAGTCGATGCAAGTGGAGCCCGAACCGACTGGGCACCGTTAGGAGGTGCAGCGGGTGACGCCAAGGCATCAGCCGACTTGGCAATGGCCGCCACTATCTTTCACTGGGGACTCCACCCTTGGGCGATCTACGCGATTGTCGCTCTGTCCCTAGCCCTGTTTTCTTACAACAAGGGCTTACCGCTCTCTATACGGTCGATCTTCTATCCATTGCTAGGCGAGCGCGTCTGGGGTTGGCCAGGGCACTTGATAGATATCCTGGCGGTATTCGCCACATTGTTCGGACTGGCGACATCGCTGGGGATAGGAGCTGAGCAGGCAGCAGCAGGGATTGAATATCTCTTCGGTATTGAGTCGACAAATCTAAGCAAAGTAGTGCTGATCGTTGGTATCACCATGATTGCCCTTTGGTCAGTTCTTGCTGGCTTAGATAAGGGCGTCAAGATGCTGTCACAGATCAATATGGGCCTAGCGCTGCTGCTGCTGGTGTTCATCATTGTTGTTGGGCCCACCTTGGCAATCTTCACTGGATTCTTTAAAAATCTGGTGACCTACGCTGAATATCTACCGGCGCTTTCCAATCCTTTCGGACGCACTGACACGGAATTCACTCAGGGCTGGACTGCATTTTATTGGGCATGGTGGATCAGTTGGTCTCCATTTGTGGGGATGTTTATTGCGCGGGTCAGCCGTGGACGAACGGTCAGGGAGTTCTTAATCTCTGTTTTGTTAGTTCCTACCGTGGTATCCGTATTATGGATGACGACGTTTGGTGGCACTGCCATCGACCAAGCTACTGTGCAAAACTTGGTTGGCGTTAAGGATGCTGTCCTGGAGTTGAAACTGTTCGCCATGCTGGGAGAACTGCCACTAAAAGAAATATCTTCGTTCTTGGGCATTGTTCTGGTGATCGTCTTTTTCATCACTTCCTCAGACTCCGGCTCCTTAGTCATCGATACGATTACAGCAGGGGGTAAGGTCGATGCGCCTGTTCCACAGCGTGTATTTTGGGCCGTCATAGAAGGAGTGATTGCCATTGCACTGTTGTTGGGCGGAGGTCTCGTAGCACTACAAGCTATGGCGGTATCTACGGGTCTGCCTTTCGCTCTTGTGCTGGCTCTGGGCTGCGTATCTCTTGTGAAGGGACTGATGTCTGAGCCCCGCTAGTTAACTATTGAGGGCGCCAAGCATCCCGTAACCTTTATATAACCCGCCAAGTACGCGCTGGCGGGTTAAACCTCGAAAAAGGAGGTCAGAATGTTTCAAGAAACATTAAACTTTTTTATGACTTACGATTTTCTGGGAATCTCGTTAGCCAATTGGGTTTTCGCTATTTTGTTAGCAACCCTTAGTTTCGTCTTGGCAAGAACTGTGATTGGTTTTTTCCTTAGGAAGCTTCGAAAAATATCAGCCCTACCAAATGCCCCCATTAGCAATATCGCGGTCGTAGTGCTTTCAGGCACAAGTAACACACTCTTACTGCTGGCATCAATACTCGTTGGTGTAGGCGTACTTGACCTACCCGAGCGCTGGTTAGGACGAGTCAGCAGCCTTTGGTTCGTAGTCGCTGCTTTGCAGATCGGCTTGTGGGCGAACCGCGCCTGTGCTTTGGCGCTCGCTCAATATTTTAGACGGCACAGCGCCTCTGAAACGTTCCAGGGCAGCGCCTTGGCGACTCTAAGTCTGTGGGGGGCAAAGGTATTCCTGTGGGTCGTAGTAGTTCTGTCGATGCTTTCGAATGTCGGCGTAAATATCACCGCGTTTGTTGCTAGTCTGGGCGTAGGCGGTATCGCTATAGCCTTGGCTATGCAGAATATTCTAGGGGATGTCTTCGCTTCGTTGTCCATTGCGGTAGATAAACCATTTGAGGTAGGCGATTTCATCGTGGTGGGCTCATTATCTGGCACTGTCGAGCATGTTGGATTGAAGACAACGCGGATTCGTAGCCTGGGCGGTGAACAAATCGTTATGGCAAACGCGGAAATGATCGGGAGTACAATACAGAATTACAAACGGCTTCTGGAGCGTAGAATAGTCTTTGAAATAGGGCTTACTTATACTTGCTCTGCGCTTCAGGCCAGGGAAGTAACACAACGAATCGAGCATATTATCAGTCAGCAAGAAAGAGCCAGATTTGACCGATGCCATTTTCGGAGTTTTGGGGAGAGCGCCTTAGAATTTGAGGTCGTATACATTGTGCTAGACCCAAGTTACAACATCTATATGGATATTCAGCAAGACATAAATTTAGCAATAATGGACGCATTTAACGAGATAGGTGTCAGCTTTGCGTTCCCATCACGAACCGTTTACGTTGCATCGATTCCAGGGGCGGAGGTGCCTGTGGGTCGTAGCAAAGATGTGGCTGTGAGGACTTCAGAGCACTCGATATAAACGCATGCTCAGACGTATAGAATCATGCATATCGCCTGACAGACTTTCGAGGCATTTGAGAAGCCTCCCGCCATAGCATTTCGGGCGCCCCCGCTTGGTGCTGGGCCGTCAGTCCCATAGAGCACCAATAGGTGACGCTGATGAATAATGGGTAGCTATCTGCGCTTGTAGCAGCTCAGCGGTCGCGAGGGCATCAGTTAACGCATGATGCCCTTGATAGGCTGGAAGGTTATAGCGCGAGCGGCTGTCGGCCAATCGTATGGATGTCTGCGGGCGGCGCATGAGCCTGGCAGCCCAACTTTGCTTTTGCCGATGCATCCTGGCTTCCAATTGCATCGTGTCTACGACCGGAAACCTCAGGCCTTCTCCGAGGTGCCTGCGCAGTGCTGCATCAAGGAACTCACGCTCGATATTGCGGTAATGGACGACAATAACTTTGCCGGCCATGGCCTGCAGAAGTGGTTCCAGCACTTCCGGGAGCGACGGAGCATTCAAAATCTCAGCGTGGGTAATGTGGTGGAAGGTGACTGACTTTTCACTCAGTTCTGATGATGGGTTTAGCACCCAATATTCCGCCTTGCTGCAAAAGATGCGCTTTAAAGTGAACGGCACCAAACCAATGCTGACAATACTGTGAGCCTGGGCATCGAGCCCGGTTGTCTCCACGTCCATCGCAAGAAATTGCACGCTTTCAATCGGAGTGTGTGGTGAGACGACGCCCGCCTGATAAAACGTTCTCAAGCAAGAATTGGCCGATTTCTCCGCCAACTCCCGGAACACTTCTGGCCAGTTTCCCGGGTGATCTGGCTCCGCGTTGACATCACTCATTTTGAGACACGACTCTTTGGCGGGTAGCGGAACCGCAGGAAATTCTGGCCGTTACTCAACACCTTGAAGGCCTCTTTGAGATTGTGCCGCTCGTTGTTAGAGAAGCGTTCAGGCTCAATATAATTATTGGACGTTTCTCCCTGCTCCAGCGCCTCTACCTGATGCCGAATTCGCACCATGGAGAGGAACTCCAGCGCATAGCGCAGGTGCTTCAGTGCTTCGGGCGGCATGATATTAGCGCTAGCTATTGCATCGATACGGTCAAACGAGTTCTGCGCAGTACTGCCGCAAGCGAGAGCATGGATGCGAATAAGGTCGGTGAGCGGAGCGGTACCGCGACCTTTCAGATTGATGATTCTTTTCTGTTGTCCATCTGTCTCGACGACAAAGGTACGAAAAAATCCCAGGGGCGGTGTCCGGTTCAGTGCAATCCTGGCCATGGCACTGAGAAATCCGAGGTGAGAACTGGATTTGCGAGCGCACAGAACTTTGAGTTCTTCCACTAGCGAGAGCTGGCCGAATACGCCATCCAGATCGAAAAAAATGCAGCTATTAAGCAAGGTTGTCGGGTTTGGTTTTTCGATCCACTGATCAAAATAGCTGCGCCAAATCCTCAAAGGCTGGCGCCATTGATCGTTGGTCGCCATGACTCCGCCCTTACAGTAGCTGTATCCACACGCGGCTAGGCCATCGCTTACAAACGATGCAAGGCTACGGAAATATGCATCATGCGATGCGGGATCGAATCGATCATCCAGCACTAAGGCGTTATCTTGATCGCTTACTAGCAGTTGCTCATCGCGCGCCATGGAGCCTAGAACCATGAAGCAGTAAGGTACTGGAGGTGGGCCCAGTTTTTCTTCTGCAAGCTCCAGCAGACGCTGCGTGAAAGCTCTGCCGATACCTGAGATAGCGCTACCGATCATGTGCGCGGTCGCGCCATCCTTTACCATCCGGATGTACGTTCCACGCAGGTCTCGTAAAAGCGACTTTAGACCGTCGACCGACGTCTGGTTAGATATTCTGTTGACCAGGTACAGGCTACTATGGGATTCGTACCGAATAATATCTGAGAGGTTGATTACGCCAATCGGGCGCCCATGATTGAGAACGGGCAAGTGATGGATGTTGCGGCGCAGCATGACTAGCATCGCTTCAAAACCTGAGTCATCAGCATTTATGGCGACAGGATCTGTCGTCATGATGTCGCTGATGAGCGTTTTGTCGGCGTTCTTTCCGGCAGCGACGACCCGGGTGCGAAGATCTCTGTCGGTCACAATCCCCTGGGTCTCTCCTGCCTGCAGTCCCGATGGCGACATGACCACGACACAAGCAACGCGTTGCTCAGTCATCAGCCTTGCAGCCTCGCCAACAGTAGTATCTGACGTCACCCACACCAAGGAGCGTGATAGCAAGGCTCGGCATTTGAGCTGGATCAGTTCGCTCGCCCGCCCCTGCGCCTCGACTGCGGACTTGAGCCTGGAGTGCCCTTCAGCTTCAACGAAATCCGCAAAGGCGTCATGCTGTGCGCACAGATCGGCGAATACGTCGGCGGGGATGTAGTAAATCAGACTGTCTTCAAGTGCTCTCGCAGGAAAACGAACTTTGTTGCTGCGCAAGAGCCCTGCCTGGCCAAAGATATCGCCTTCGACAAGCCGGTTGTAAAGCTCGCCGCTGCGTCGATAAATCTCCACTGCGCCGCTGCGCACATAGTGCAAATCCTGGATAACGGCACCCGCTTCCAGGATGTCGCTACCGGCCTTGAAGTAACGCACATCAACTCGCCGAGCCATAGCATCTACCGACTCCCTGGGCAGTTGATCAAACGGGGAAAAACGATAGAGATGGTCGCTGATCTCCTGCATCTCGGCTTGCATGGAACCTCGGTATGCTGGAAGGAAAAAATCGCCAAAAGGCGTATGTTGAAATTTGCTGCTCGCCCCAAAAGCCTATCAGATACTTTCTATCGGATTATCGGATTATCGGATTATCGGATTATCGGATTAAGGCAATTCGAGGCGAGTGGGCGGCAGCGGCCTTCGCAAAATACGGCATCCATCCGCTCTTAACAGTGGGCTGTCGATTTGAGTGAAAGTTCTGTAACCATCGTGGTTAGCAGTCGAATGACTCAGCGTATCGCGCATGCCCCCCCTCCTCTGCCGCCACACACAAATGGCATGGGCCATATCTTTGGTTGTGATACTGATGCGCCGATGGTGTCCAAGCTACCGTCAGGGCAGCGCGACCAACCGGCAAATGTTGCACTCTCAGGCATTATTGCTTTCAAACTGAATGGCGGGCCTCGCCGCAGAGCGCATCCTTATCATTAACTATCGCACAAACCCCGGAGCTAACCGTTGAATGCTAGACATTATTGCGATATTTCTAAGTGTCACAGCCCTACTTGCCTACGTTAACCGACGTTACGTGGGACTTCCTTCCACCATTGGCGTCATGGGTATCGCACTTGGCATATCGCTACTGAATATGGCCGCTGATAGCCTTGGCTTCCATGCCTTGCACACGCTTGAGCAATCGCTGGTGGAATCCATAGATTTCTCCGAATTGCTTATGCAAGGCATGTTGTCGTTACTGCTATTCGCTGGGGCCTTGCACGTCGACTTGTCGCAGTTACGTATCTACAGATGGCAGGTAGCGTCCCTCGCCGCAATAGGCACAACCCTGTCGACGCTATTTATCGGTTTCGGTCTATGGGCGTTATTGTCTTTGACAGATCTCGGTATGCCGCTCGTCTACTGTCTGGTGTTCGGTGCTCTGATCTCGCCAACCGATCCTATCGCTGTGATGGGCATTTTGAAGTCTGCTGGTGCTCCCGGTAGCGTTGAACTGGTTATTTCGGGGGAATCTCTATTCAACGATGGAGTCAGCGTAGTCCTGTTTTCTCTCATTTTGGCTATGATCGCCAGCGGTGAAGGCCCATCGGTTGCGGGAGCCGCGCAGTTACTGTTGAAAGAGGCAGGCGGCGGCGCTCTTCTAGGCGCAGTCGTCGGGTACGTCATCTACCGGATGCTCAAAAGTATCGACAGCTATCAAGAGGAAGTCCTCATCACCTTGGCCGCTGTGCTCGGCGCCTATGCCCTCGCAACGCATCTACATGTTTCCGGCCCCATTGCTACGGTAGTAATGGGGCTGATTATTGGCAATCATGGCCGTTCCTATGCAATGTCTGAACAGACCAAGAAAAATCTCGACATGTTTTGGGAATTGATGGACGAAATCCTTAATGCAGTCTTATTTGTCCTGATCGGCCTAGAAGTGGTTCTGATACATTTTTCAAATGCTCTTATCGCCACTGGATTGATGGTCGTGGCTTTAACGTTGCTATCGCGATTGCTGACGGTCGGTGTTCCTATCGCTGTCTTGGGTAAACGCTTTCGGCTTCCTAAAGGTGCTTGGAGCGTAATGACCTGGGGTGGCCTACGAGGAGGAATTTCAGTGGCCCTCGCTTTATCGCTTCCGCCGAGCGAGGCACGCGATACAGTTGTTTCCCTAACCTACATAATCGTAGTGTTCTCTATTTTGATCCAAGGTATGACCATTGGGAAACTGGTCAGGAAGGTCATGCCCTGCGCGGGCAGATAGTAGTTAATACAACATTGCGATAAAAAGAAATAATACGGCGATAGCTATCTAACGGGATATCGCAGGCAGGCTTATAATGCTCGAGGAGCCGATAGCCCGTAAGAAGATGGCGAACACACCTTCCGGCCAGGATGAAAATTGCCGTCGCACAAACATGTCCAGATATGAACCGACCACCTAACACAACTTCCCGACCCAAGCACTTAGGCCAATGATGCCGCATCAATCCAAAGTGGAAACCTGAAATGCCCATACCAGGACAGTCGCATTAGTTTTGGCTAAGGTCAGTTATCCCGCCATGCGTCTCGAGGCGTGTTTGCCTGCGATAAAAGGCGTGAATAGCCCAAACAACCCCTACGAATAGCAACCCAGTTCCAAGCGCTTCCATAGGAGAGGGCCAGCGTTGGTTGATGAGCAGGCCCATCGTAGTTGCATAAATGGTTCCGCTGGCGATCAATTGCCCGCTTAGAGCCAGAGGTAGACGCCGAGTTGCGACTGACCACGCCCAGGCACCTGCAAGGGTGGCCCCTAACCCCTGAATTAACCCACAGACTATTAGCGCCTGAGTACCTGTTAACCCGCTCGGATGGCTAGCGAAGTGGGACAGTTTCAAGTACAGCCCAACTGGGATAAAGGCCAGCATTTCGACGCTGCACATGAAGATCAGCATGGCTGACCACAACATGGGGGACATGCTTGGGCGTCGAGCCAAAGCACTTTCATTTAATAGGCCAAAACCAGTCCAAAATCCGATTGCAAACAACGATGCGAGCAGCCCAAGCAGTATCGAAGCTGTCGGAAGCACTGAAGTCGCACGGCTAAAATCAAACACGCTCAGATTGACCAAACCTATGCCCAAGGCCGCCACCCCCAGCGGCCCGGCAATGGCGCGCCACGGCACGCTGGAGCTTCGCATGTTGCCGGCAATCGCGAGCACGATCGGTACCGACCCCATCATCACCGGAGGGATCACCGGCCCAGCTGCCAAGACCGCAGTGGTAATCAGAAAGAAATAACCGATGTATCCCAAGAAGCCCAGCAGTGCGGCGCAGGCCCAGTCGCTCAGTCGCAATTGCCGCACTTCGTTACGGTAAACAAATAGCACTAGCAGGCTACCTAAACCGGCAAAGGCATAGCTCACCACAGCCAGATCAAAAAGGCTGTAATCGCCGACCAGCCCCGGAAAGATGTAGAGCAGCGACCAGGAAAAAGTGGCTGCAATGGCAGCTAATAAGCCTAGGGTCATACGCTCTGCCCCTGCTGACACTGCTTCCGGATCCAGCAATCAGCTATTTGCCGGGCAGTGTCGAATACCCGAACTTCCTGGCCCATGGCGCCGCTGACAAAACTGCCCTCCAGCAAGATGAACAGCCCCTCAGCAACTACGTCAGGGGCGCTTATGCCGGCGCTCATCGCCAAGGCATTAAGATTGTCGCGTATCCCTTGCTTATGCCTGCTCACTGCTAAATGTACAGGGTGGCTAAAATGGGGGAATTCAGCCGCACTGTTGACGAACAGGCACCCGCGTTCGCTGTCTTGTAAAAGAAATCGTTGATACAAATCGAAAAAAGCGAGCATGCCACTGACCGGGTCAGGATTCCCTGCCAAGGTGCGCGCTACCTCTTCACGCCAGCGTCGGTCACGCTCCTCAAGGCAAGCCACTATCAGCGCATCCTTGGAGGGAAAATGGCTGTATAGCGTCATCTTGGTAACACCCGCCATCGCGGCGATGGTCATCACACCAGTAATGTATATACCTTGTGACAGAAACAGCTTAAGCGCTGAGTCAATCAAGCGCTCACGGGTATTGTCCATTTAAGGCACTCCGGCATAGGGATGGAGCCGACTATACTGACCGGTAAGATTGGAGTGCATCCAAATACGACCTGAATCATGGCCGCTACGACACAGTCGGCAGCATGCCGACGCGGCAGTAAATCGTAGGATTTGGCCAATCAGAAAGTTCGCTACGCTAGATAAGCACAGTAAGGCTTCGCCGCACCGAACACCGCAATCACTCTGGCCAACGCGGTCTCTGTACCGGCGCGCATACCATGGACTCAGTGGCGAGCCAGAAAGCGTCAATGCGAATCATTGAGCAACCTCACGGATAAAACGCGCACAGCCATCCGGGTCGGAGGTTGGCCATTTCACCGTGATGGATTTATCGCCCCGCGATAGCGAAATGACAGCCATGTCTTCCGTGGCCCGCTTGGGCGTGGTTTTCAGAGCCACGAATGCGGGCAGTGCTGCGGGTGGTTGATTTCGGTAATCGGCAACCATTTGCGGATGACGTTGGCATTGATGCCGTGGCTGATGGCAACGCTGTAGACCGTCGCTCCAGGTTTCAGGCATTCGTTCACAAACCGTTCTGTCGCCGAATGGGAAATGATCACGTCCTCGGCGCACTTACGAAAACTCTAGTCACTTCGACCTGGAAGATTTCGATGAGTTAACGGCCTGCCTAGAACGCTAGTCATGAACCGCCGAGTAGAGGAAAATTTTACCTGCATGAACTGGGAGCAGGAGCTCGGACTCGATCAGGATCCTGCCTAAGCACTAGCGAAAAACGGCAACGCTCCTGGCTCGTTGCCCTCGCTCTTCAGCAGTACCTGCATTGGCCCAGATGCGGTCGAAAGCTATCCGATCAAAGGGATGGCGGAGCTTGTTATGACGACTACCCTTACCCTGCAAGACGGATCGGGAGGCGATACCGCTTCTCCCGCTTCGCCCAATCTCACTCAGTGACAAATGGGAGGAATTCAAAGATGGATGAGCAAAAAATTCGAGAAGCTGCATATCGGCTTTGGGAAAAAGATGGGAAGCCGCAAGGACAAGACTTGGAACACTGGTTCACTGCTGAAAAATCAGTCGGCGAAGAGGATTTTGACAGGTCAACCTCTGGCGCAACGCAAGGGAGAGAAGCTGACTCGTCTCAAGCTGACTCCAGCCGGCGCCGGAAATCGAAATAATATGTACGTTAAATCTTCAGTTGAAGCTGATACCTATCGATAGCGCGCACCGTCGAATGCGCGCTATCGCCGTGACAGAACACTTATCTCTATAGCCCTTGGGGCTTTCAATCTCCAGAAGATCGCTTCTCTATGAGGCTGATAAACGCACTTACCGATCTATCCAGGCGATATTAGGTACGCAGTTGATAACATAATATTTCAATAGTGTTGAATAAGCTGAGCTCAGCATCCTTGAGGCTTTTCGTCTCATCAGCTTCTTCGACTATGCTTTACTCTCTATGGAGGAAAGCTATGTCTCTGCCTGACGACCCGACCCCTGCACTGCTTAGCCGCCTAAACCAAAACATCACAGCCCTCAAGTGTGCAATTGAAGAGATAAGTACGTGGATCGATCAGCAAGGTTCCAGAGTCGTATCCAGCCGAATAAATACGCAGATGAGGGTGCTGGAGGATAACAATGATGCCATTGCTGAATTGTTGGTTGACCTAATAGCCAGATGGACGCCTGAGGAAGAGAAAGATCCTGAGGATTGAACATGGCCGAGCGCTGTGCTATCCGCTTCCGACTTGCGCGTCGGAATACTCCATCTACAATGACCTCAGCTGATGGATCGGCGCCCCTTTGTGAAAAAAGCAGCCCGCCTCCGTGCGGGCTTTTACGATCCTGCTCTACAGCCACATTTGCCTGATGTGTGGAGGCTCCACTCCGCCCCACACTGATCACAATTTGACCAGAAAAATAAAAAACCCGGCACTTGGCCGGGTTTTTACCTGCGCTTCTCAACTACGCAGTTCCCAACAGAGAGGGATGGAGAACTGACAAAAGAAGCGCAGGCGAGTGATATTGCCAAAAGACCTTTCTCAAAGCAATCCGCCCAAAGTGAGGTGGCGGGTCGCAATCGACGATAGCTTGACTGTATACTTCCCGCTCAGCCTGACCCCTTGAGCTACTGGAACACCAGCATGACTGTACTCCAAACGATCTTCTGGCAGCCCACGCCGCCTTAGCGCTACGCCCCCTCGCAACACCTCGCTTCCGCCAGTTTCGCTCGCGGCTGCGTTCTGCTGTATGCCGGTTCTTACACCCAAAGCGCACAGCAAAATAATCCTCACAATTTGAATTCGTATCGATGCGCTCGCTATTCGCCTGGTGTGCGTGCGGTGCATTGCCTTGGATATCCTGATGCTGCAATCACTCAAACAAACGTGGTTTTCCAACGTCCGTGGAGACGTGCTCGCGGGTCTCGTAGTCGCTCTGGCCCTGATCCCAGAAGCCATTGCATTCTCTATCATTGCCGGTGTCGATCCCAAGGTCGGTCTCTACGCTTCCTTCTGTATTTGTGCTGTCATTGCCTTCGTCGGCGGTCGCCCCGGCATGATCTCGGCAGCTACCGGCGCCATGGCGCTACTCATGGTCACTCTGGTTAAAGAGCACGGGCTTCAGTATCTGCTGGCAGCCACCTTACTCTGTGGGGTTCTCCAAATACTCGCTGGCTACATGAAGCTAGGCTCATTGATGCGCTTTGTTTCGCGGTCGGTGGTCACAGGCTTTGTGAATGCACTGGCGATTCTGATTTTCATGGCGCAGTTGCCTGAGCTCACCAACGTCACCTGGCACGTCTACGCCATGACCGCAGCGGGCCTCGGAATCATCTACCTGTTTCCGTATGTACCGAAAATCGGCAAGCTGATCCCCTCGCCCCTGGTGTGCATCCTGACGCTGACTGCCGTCGCCATTTACCTCGGTTTGGATATCCGAACCGTGGGTGACATGGGCCAACTTCCGGATACGCTGCCGATTTTCCTGTGGCCTGAAGTCCCGCTGAACTTTGAAACCCTGCGCATCATCTTCCCGTACTCAGCAGCACTGGCAGTTGTAGGCCTACTCGAGTCCATGATGACCGCAACCATTGTCGATGATCTGACCGATACCACCAGCAACAAAAACCGCGAATGTAAGGGGCAAGGCATCTCCAACATCATTGCTGGCATGCTTGGCGGTATGGCGGGCTGTGCCATGATCGGCCAGTCAATCATCAACGTAAAATCGGGTGGCCGTACCCGGCTGTCTACACTTTGTGCCGGCGTCTTTTTGCTACTACTCATCGTCTTTCTAGGTGAGTGGCTGTCCGAAATCCCTATGGCAGCACTGGTTGCCGTAATGATCATGGTGTCCATCGGCACCTTCAGCTGGGATTCCCTGCGCAATCTCAAAGAGCACCCACTGTCGACCAACATCGTCATGGTTGCGACTGTTGTGGTGGTCGTCGCAACGCATAACCTAGCCTACGGTGTACTGGTGGGCGTACTGCTGGCATCGCTGTTCTTTGCGAACAAGGTCGGACATTACCTAGATATCAAAAGCAGTCTCGAAGAGTCGGAGTCGCATCGTACTTATCGCGTTGTTGGCCAAGTGTTCTTCAGCTCAGCAGACAAATTCACCGACGTTTTTGACTTCAAGGAAGCGCTTAACAAAATCACCATCGACCTGACCCAAGCCCATTTTTGGGATATCACTGCCGTCGCAGCGCTGGACAAAGTGGTCATCAAATTCCGTCGCGAGGGTGCTGAGGTTGAGGTGCTGGGCCTGAATGAAGCCAGCGCCACTATCGTTGACCGCTTTGGCGTGCATGACAAACCTGACGCCATCGACAAGCTCATGAGCCACTAAGGAGATCAACAATGACTCACGTAATGGCATGCATTGATAACTCAAAGTTCTCACTGGCGGTCTGCGACTACGCAGCATGGGCGTCACAACAATTAGATGCGCCCCTTACTTTGCTACATGTCTTGGATGAAGAGAAATACCCGGCAGCAGCTGACCTGAGTGGAAATATTGGCCTCGGAAGTCGAGAGCATCTGCTGGAGGAACTGGCTACGTTGGATGCCCAGCGTGCCAGAATCGCTCTCGAGCAGGGACAGCATATGCTTGAAGCATCCAGGGAGCGAACTGTCATCTCAGGTGCTGGCTTTCCTGAGTTGAAGCAGCGCCACGGCCACTTAGTGGAAAGTCTGAGCGACCTTCAGGAGGATATTCGGCTATTGGTGATCGGAAGAGTGGGAGAAGACAGCACACGCAGTACGCGCACCCTTGGTAGCCAGATAGAAGCTGTCGTGCGGACAATTCGCCGGCCCATCTTGATCACAGCCAACTGCTATAAAAAGCCCGAAAAAGTGATGCTCGCATTTGACGGCAGCCCTACGGCCTACAAAACCGTCCAAATGCTCGCCGCCAGCCGGCTTTGCGAAGGTTTACCCATTCATCTTGTTATGGTCGGTGCAGACTCGGAAAGCAATCGAGAGGCGCTGGAGAAAGCACGAGGCATGCTCCTTTCTTCAGGCTTCGTAGTCCAAGCTGAAATACGACAAGGTGAGGTGGAGGCGGCCCTGCACGTTTATCAAGCAGAGCACGGAATTGATCTGCTGGTCATGGGCGCCTATGGGCACTCACGCATCCGACAGTTCCTGGTGGGTAGCACGACTACGACGATGCTTCGAACAGCCAACATGCCTGTCTTGTTGCTTCGCTAACGCAGGTTTCTAAACCACAGTATTTCTATGCTTCGAGAAATACTGTGGTTATCTCAAGCGAGATTATTTGGCTATGGCAGCACTTGCTAAAACGCTGCTGCGGCGCAGCACCAGAACACCACCAATTGCAGCCAGAATCGAACCGATCAACACTCCGACTTTGACTTCATCGATCAAAAGAGCTGATCCGACGAACGCCAGGTTGCCAATGAATAGGCTCATAGTGAAGCCAATGCCGCATAACAGTGCTACGCCGTAGAGCTGTACCCAGGTACTTCCTTCCGGCAACTTGGCCAAGCCCATGCGAATGGCCAGAGCAGCCAATAGGAAAATACCGACCTGCTTGCCCACCAACAGCCCCAGAGCGACACCCAGTGGAACCGGATCGACCAGGTTCTCCATCGAAATACCAGCCAGTGAAACACCCGCGTTGGCGAAGCCAAAAATCGGCACCACAGCGAAAGCTACCCACATGTGCAGCTTCTCTTCCAGGAAAAGCAGCGGAGATCGGGCTTCCTCTTCTGGCTTGCCCATGGGGATGCACAGCGCCACAGCGACACCGGCCAGCGTGGCATGGACACCCGATTGCAGCACGAAGAACCACAGCACACCACCGACCAGGAGATACGGGAACAATCGCCTTACGCCCAATCGATTCATTGCGATCAGAATGACCAGGGTAGCGAGCGAGGCCAGTAACATCGGCATGGAAAGGCCCGACGTATAGAAAAAGGCGATGATCACCACCGCGCCCAGATCGTCAATGATCGCTAAGGCAGCCAGAAACACTTTCAGCGAAGTCGGAACTCGCTTACCCAGTAACGACAAAACACCTAAAGCGAATGCGATGTCAGTAGCAGCCGGGATCGCCCATCCCCCCAAGGTCTCAGGATTACCCCAGTTTATTGCGATGTAGATCAGCGCTGGAACAACCATGCCGCCCAAAGCACCAAATCCAGGTAAGGCGCGCTGTCCCCAAGTGGAAAGCCCACCGGCCAGCACCTCTCGTTTGATTTCGAGACCGACCATCAGGAAGAAGATCGCCATCAGGCCATCATTCACCCAATGCTCTACAGACATGCCCATCCAAACGCTGTGTAAGGCTGCAAAATAACTCTGGGATAGAGGCGAGTTAGCAACAATCAGAGCGGCCAGGGCTGCGCCCATCAACACGAGACCGCCAGCGGATTCCGACGACAGGAAGCGAGCCAGAATCGCTGCTGCTCTAGGGGTTTCGGCTTTAGCTTGGTGCTTGGTCATCAACGTCCTTGGGATCACTTAAAAGGTAATAGATTAACATCTGGCCTACACGAGTGGCGGCGGCGGCGTTAAACAGCCTGAAACAGTTAATGTACAAGGCCATAACCGGGCATTAATGCTGTTCATTCATTACTCTGGAATGGGGGTTTTAGACCAGAACCTATTGGCATGCGAAACAATATACATGCCGCCCATCGGCTCCATACCCCGTGCCCTTTTCGAATATCCCGATCAGTCTTCCCATCGCTTGATACCATCCAGCACACTCGTATGAAGATTTAATGTCTGGAAGGTTTTTTCGTGAATGTTATCCGTCACTGGTTACGACAACCCTACGCACGCCTCACCGCTTTGATTGGATTGGTTCTGATCGTGCCTGTGTGCATGCGTGCGGCACTGGGTTGGTCGAATCCACTCGGCTACCTTTCAGATCTGGGAATTGCGAGCCTGCTCATCGTACTCCTGCATCGCCGTCCTTGGTGGTTAGCACTTCCAGTGCTGCTGGCATGGGGGGTTATGACACTGGCGACTGCCGAATTGGTCAGCGCGGTCGGTAGACTTCCAAACTCCTCAGACCTGCACTACCTGATCGACCCTCAGTTTTTGGAAAACTCTACCGGTGGTGGTCTCGCCCAGCCTTGGCTAGCCGCCACTCTGTTTCTTGGACTGATGATTTGGCTGATCACGCAGTATCTGGAACGTTCCACTGCCGCTCCAGGCTTGCCGCGAAGCGCGTGGGGAGCACCGCTACTGCTATTGATCGCCCATTGGGGCGCTCAGCACCTGTACCCCTCAGAGGAAGACCAGTGGCGCTTGTTCAACCTCCCGCATCAGTTGATGGCCGCGAGCGTTGGCGATGTTCAGGCAAGCGCAGAAGAGTGGTTGGAAGGTGATGTTGTCGATGTCCCACCGCAAATGGCGGGGCTCACTCAACTCGATTTGGACGGACAGAAATTGCTCGCGGCACCGGGGCGTGCGCGCAATGTGTTGATCATCGCGCTGGAAGGTATTCCTGGCGCTTACGTCGGCGTCAACCGCCAAGCCCTGCACAGCAGCTATCAAGAAAACCTCATGCCCAATCTCAGTCGCTGGGCAGAACGCGGCATGAACACACCGGAATATGTGCTGCACAGCCACCAAACCATTCGCGGTCTGTACGCCATGCTCTGCGGCGATTACGACAAGCTGGATAACGGCACGCCCAAAGGCGTCGAAATGTTGACCCAGAACGAACGCAACCACGCGTGCCTGCCGGCCCAGTTGCGAAAAAACGGGTTTGCCACGCACTACCTCCAGGGTGCAGGCCTGCGCTTCATGGCCAAAGACAAGATCATGCCGCACATCGGCTTCGATGCTACCCATGGCTTGGAATGGTTCACTAACAGTAACTATCTGGAGTTTCCTTGGGGCAAAGATGACAAGGCGTTCTTCGAAGGGGCGCTGGACTATGTCGGTCAGCTGAAAAAGCAGAAGAAGCCGTGGATGCTGACCCTGCTGACCGTTGGCACCCACCAGCCCTATTCGGCTCCTGAAGACTACCTGCAGCGCTATGACACCCCCAAGCAAGCCGCCGTCGGGTATCTGGATGATGCCCTTGGGCAATTCCTCAGCGGCCTGGAACGTCAGGGCATCTTGAAAGACACCCTGGTGGTAATCACCTCGGACGAGTCCCACGGCATAGATGGTGTGCGCCTGGCTTCCTCATGGGGCTTCAACCTGATGCTAGCGCCCGAGCAGGATCAGTTGCCCAGGGTGAAGTCTGGCGTCTACGGGCATGTCGATCTGAGTGCCTCGATACTCGACTACTTCGCCTTACCTGTCCCCTCAGCCTTGAGCGGTCGTTCCCTGTTTCGTGATTATGAAACGGGCCGCGAAATCATGTCATTCACCAACGACAAGCTGCGCTATCACGATGGCCAAGGCACCTTGACCGAGTGTGACTTTCAACAGCGCTGTCGGTATTACGCCAGCGCCGGCTTCATTGCCGAGCGTGCAACCTTGACAGGGCAGTATGGGGGCCTGCGTGCCCGCCAAATCGTAGCCAGAGCGACGGCGCTGGATCATTCGCTGCTCCGGACACCGTTGAACCAGCACTACCAGTTCGGCAGCCCCGCCATCATCCCGCTTCAAGCGCAGATCAAGGATGACTGGGCCGACAACCTTATCGGTGCTCAGTACCTGGAAATGCCTAAGGGCTCGCACACTCGCGTTCGCCTGACCGTGCGCTCGGTAGATCCACAACAGAACGCCTACATACTGCTCAAGGCCAAGGAGCTGGAGCAGGATGTCCAGCTGGGCCTGCCAGCCGAAATGGTCGTCACTGCAGACCAGCCACTGGAGATGGACTTCAGCTTTGACAATCCGCAGTCGCGTAAGGCGTTTTCATTCCACTTGTTGGGCTATGGATTGGGTGCCGTTGAGGTGAGCGACTTCAGCGTGATTACCGAGTTGCCAGAAGCACTAGAGGTACTGGATGAGAACCCGGTCGACAACAGTGCTCAATCAAGCTAGGTGCCGCCGTATGCACTCCTACTTTAAGTGCAACCAATATGCGGACTGTAACGCAATGACTTGTCAAAGTATTGCAGTAACTGCATTCCAAACTTTTAACAGATCGAACTTACTAAAGATAATATCAGGGCGCTGACACCATAAATCACAAAAGACTTAGATCGAAGAATAGATTGCTTAGTAAATATCTTGTCACACTACCGACTGCCAACAATTTGATTTAAGTCAATAATCATCAAGCGATTGGTTGCATGTATCTTTTAGTTCGTATCAGCTAGATGACAGAGAGAATGTAAGAACGACGAACGATTTTTCAGCATTCTGATATAGCCACGCTCGCTCATGACCACCTCAGCCCGATTCAGTTGAGCTGTGCGCACAGGAGATAATTATTGATGAATCAGGTGGTCGATGCAGCAGTTGAGCAAACACCAATCCCTCCGCATTCCGTGGCCTGGCACTCCCTGCCTGCAGAGCAGGTGACGAACCTACTTGAGGCCAATGAGCATGTTGGGCTGGAGGCCGCCGAAGTTCAAGCCAGGCTTGCCCGCACTGGTTTCAACAGGCTACCAGAAGCAGCACGTCGACCTGCGTGGCTCAGATTCCTGCTGCAATTTCACAACATTCTGATTTACGTGCTTCTAGGATCCGCTGCGATTACCGCGATGCTGCAACATCTGTGGGATACGGTGGTGATTCTGGCGGTGGTCATTGCAAACGCAATCATTGGCTACGTCCAGGAAGGCAAAGCGGAAAAAGCCATGGACGCTATCCGGCATATGCTGGCACCGCACGCCGCCGTGATCCGCGCAGGCCAACGCTTAAGTATTGTGGGCGAGGAGCTGGTACCGGGCGATATCGTATTGCTGGAGGCGGGAGACAAAGTCCCTGCTGATTTACGCCTGCTGCATGCGAACAGACTACAGATTCAAGAAGCCATTCTTACCGGTGAATCCGTACCAGTAGAGAAACATACCCAGCCAGTGGGCCTCGAATCAGCCTTGGGTGATCGTACTTGCATGGCGTTCAGCGGCACACTCGTGACTTGCGGGCAAGCAACAGGGGTTGTCGTTGCGACTGCAGCAGCTGCTGAAATCGGACGCATCAGCACGCTGCTTGCAGGAGTAGAAACGCTGACCACTCCGCTGGTGCAGCAAATGAACGTATTTGCGCGCTGGCTGACAATCTTGATCTTGTTAGTGGGCGGCCTTTTGCTCGTGTTTGGCCATTATGTCGGGCACTACGCGTTCACCGAGATCTTCATGGTAGTGGTCGGGATGTCAGTAGCGGCGATACCTGAAGGGCTGCCTGCCGTCCTTACCATTACGCTGGCTGTCGGAGTTAGGGCAATGGCTCGTCGCAACGCCATTGTGCGTCGCCTGCCAGCCATCGAAACGCTAGGTTCGGTATCCGTCATCTGCACTGACAAGACTGGCACACTCACCCGCAACGAAATGATGGTGGCATCGGTCGTAACCAACGATCTCATCTTCACGGTCGATGGCGCAGGTTATCAGCCAGCGGGAAGCATCAGCCTTGCAAATCAGCTTGTCGACTTACCGACTCACCCTGCGTTGACAGAATTGGGGCGAGCCGCCGGCCTTTGCAACGATGCTGTACTGCGCTTGCACGAAGACTTATGGAAAGTGGAGGGAGACCCGATGGAGGGCGCCTTGCTGGCATTTTCCGGAAAGACCGGTATCGATAGTGATGAAGATCATCGGGCCTGGCCCCGCACCGATGCCATTCCGTTTGACGCGAAACACCGCTTCATGGCGACACTGCATCACAACCATGATCGACATGCATCTATCTATGTGAAGGGCGCTCCAGAGCAAATACTGGCCATGAGCACGCAGCAGCTCGTAAACGCTGGCGGGACTGAACCGCTCAATGCGGACTACTGGCACGAACAGGCAAACGCCATTGCTGCCAAGGGGCAGCGTGTATTGGCGTTTGCAGTTAGATCAGTTCCTCCCGAGCACACCGTGTTGGAGTTTGGGGACGTACAAGGAAGGTTAACCCTGCTAGGCATGGTCGGACTGATTGACCCGCCTAGACCCGAGACGATAAGAGCAGTTCAACAATGCCAAGCAGCAGGCATTGTCGTAAAAATGATCACTGGCGATCACGGCGGTACCGCCGCCGCTATCGGTCGCCAGATTGGCCTGCAAAATCCCGACAGTGTGTTGACCGGCGTAGACCTCGACACCATGAACGATGTCGCTCTGAAGGAGGCGGTAAAGCACGTTAATATTTTTGCGCGCACCAGCCCAGAACATAAGCTCAGACTGGTAATGCTGCTGCAATCGAATGGCATGACAGTGGCCATGACCGGCGATGGCGTTAACGACGCACCAGCGCTAAAGCGTGCCGATGCCGGTATCGCCATGGGTGGAAAAGGCAGTGAAGCCGCCAAGGAAGCCGCAGACCTGGTGCTGGCCGATGACAACTTCGCGTCCATCGTCGCTGCGGTTCGCGAAGGCCGGACGGTCTACGACAACATCAAGAAAGTGCTGAGCTGGACGCTGCCTACCAACGCGGGCGAGACCATGACCATCATCGTCGCGCTGCTACTCGGCATTACGCTGCCGGTGACGCCGATACAGATTCTGTGGATCAATCTGATTACCGCAGTGACACTCGGCATCGCGCTGGCGTTCGAACCTACCGAAGAAAACACCATGCGCAGACCACCTCGTTCACGCAAGGAACCACTCATAAGCGGAGCCTTAGTCTGGCATATGGTGCTTGTTTCCATTCTGTTCCTTTGTGGTGTTTACGGCATTTTTTCGTATGCACTCGACCGTGGCTACTCCGTGGAGTTGGCCCGAACCATCGCGGTGAACACGTTAGTCGTGATGGAAATATTCCATCTGTTCTTCATTCGTAACCTCTACAGCACGTCGCTTACCTGGAAGGGCATTCGTGGCACCAAGGTCGTATGGATGACCGTCACAGTGATTACCTTCGCTCAGTTCGCCATCACGTATGCGCCACCGCTGCAAAAGGTGTTTGCAACAGAGGCAGTCCCCTTCCTTGATGGCCTGCTGATCATCGGGGTTGGTGTTGCGCTGTTTGCGGTAATCGAGATAGAAAAACAGATTCGAATCCGCTTGTCCGAGTAGAACGGGTTGCATGCTGGGCATACCCTAAACGACAAGCATCTTCATGCCACTGAAAGAGGATTTTGAAATGCATAAAATACTTGTAGCGGTCGATGGTTCCGAGCATTCGGAGCGCGCGGTGCGTTACCTTATTGGGCTGATCCAAGATGGCGGATTACTGGGCGGTAGTGTTGAGGTACATCTGGTGAATGTGCAGCCGCTTTTACCCACTCGAATCGCACTTGACATGAGCGAGGATGAGCGTGATCGTTACTATGGGGATAAAAGTGCTGAGGATTCACAAAAAGCTGAGGTGCTTCTGAAGCAAGAAGGGATTGCATTCGCACTCCATACCCTACAAGGCGATGCAGCCAGCCAAATTGTGGCGTGCTCACATTCCCTAGGATGTGACAGCATCATCCTAGGTTCGCATGGCAATGGTTTTCTGGCGGGGATTTTTCTGGGCTCTGTCGCGGCAAAGGTGATTCAGCTCTCTGATTTACCAATCACCTTAGTCAAATAAGAGATCGTGAATTGCTTGATAGCGCGGCCCCATAACTGGATTGTCAAAGGCAGGTGTTTTGAAAAGATTCTGATTTAACCTTGCCCTTCAGTAGCCGACCATGAAGCCCTATCACGAGTGGGGGGTTGATATTTTTTGAATCAAATGACTTCTCGACAATGGTTTGATATCGATTAGCCTAGGATTGCTACCCAGTAAAAAGACCCTCAGTGAGTCCAATTATTGCTTAGGGCCTTGTGACCATGTTATCGCGTTGTCTGCGCTATGGGCGGGGTCGCGTCGGCACCCGAAAGGGTGGTCGGCCCTCGTGGTCGGCACTCCAACCTTCGCGGCTTTGCCCACCACTCACGTTAGTGATTTCGCGCTCAATCAATCAAAGTCATCATGCCTGGAAATGCTTAATGCGTCTTGGCTTACTCATGCCCCCCTTAATGAAAATACCTTAGAGACTCGTTTAAAGTTAACGAGCCTATTGCTGTGAACGAGCCCCATGAAAGACAGGACACCGTTTCCCCCTTACGATAAGGGATAGGCAAACGGTTATGTTTATGACTAATAGCAACGATAAGA
>NZ_VIUK01000044.1:0-23762 GCF_007828295.1 Pseudomonas sp. SJZ080 | reverse complement strand
GCCGGGTTAGCCGCCCCCGGCCATGGATGGCCGATGGCGGCGGGCCCACGGAGCAGGACCGGAGCGAGGGCATGCCGAGCCATAGCGAGGCACCGTACGTCAGGGGCGCAGGCGCTTGGTTACTTGGCGCTTTTCCAAGTCACCCGCCGTAAGGGCGGAACCAATAGCCGCCGTTACCGCAGAAATGGATATGTACCCAACCCCACCCACCAGTGAAAAACACTCCACTCGGAGGCTAATTACCGTCGGCGACCTTGCGCTCTATCTCATCGATTTTCCGCTGAAGTTCCTCGGCGTCCTGCTCCTTGGTTCGGGTGGAAGCGGGTGCGATGGCTTGATCGACACCTTCGGCTTCATCGTCTCTATCCTGCAAATCCCGCTCGACCACATTCACCGGTTTGCCCGACGTATCGGTGGGCGGAGCGTTAGATGTCGCTTGCGATTCGAGCGCGTTGTCACGGTCATCAGTGTTCATGTCGCGTACCTCCGTTTGCCTGAATCATTGGATGCGACGGTCACCCGGGAGTTCGAGATTTCTTGCCCACGACAGTCGACCCCCGGTGACAGGCGCACCTCCAGTCGGTCGCGATGAACCTGTGTCGCACCCCATCGCTCCATTCAGAAACGAACGACCGTGGAAGCCGCCGCCATGAATTCATTCAGAAACCTGCTGACGAGGGCTCAGGAGCAAAAACTTCATGCACTGGATGCCTGGCACCGAGTGCTCGAAAACTGCTCGCTGCGCATGGAATGTCCGGATGCCTACCATGAAGAACTGCTGCGGCAGGCTGATGAAATGGATCGCCAGGGCATCATCGATTGGGAGGAGTGGCGAGACTTGCGCACGAAGGGCGACGAGGCGTATTTGCGGGCGGTCGCGGGGGAGGATTACCACGGTCGATGACGCGTGTTCCGGTTGAAAAAAACGGGATTGAAGCGTGTGCCCCGATCCCGTATTTCCCTTATTTACCAGTCGACAACGGTGGGGTTCGAGGCGGGATTTTGCGCTTCGATCCGGTCGATTCAAACGCCGAGGCAACGCGCAGCAGCGCCGAATCGTCATAGGCACGACCGGCAAACGTCAGCCCGACCGGCATGCCTATGTCCGGCATGATGCCCATCGGCACAGTGACCGTCGGAACACCGAGGTGACGGATGGCGAGGTTGCCGTTGGCGACCCAGACACCATTGCTCCACGCGATGTCGGCGGAGGCCGGATCGACATCGGCATTTGCCGGTGCAACGTCAGCCACCGTCGGGAACAGCACCGCATCGAGGCCCAGCCGGTCCATCCAGTCTTCAAGGTCGATGCGGCGGGTCTGTTCAAGTCCGCGCAGCCCATCGGGAACGGTGGTGATCTGGTCCCACGGCGTGATGCCGCGTTCGGCCATCCGCACGTACTCGTCCATGCCCGCGACGAGGTCACCTTCGCGGTTGGGCAGGGTGCCCGGATCGTGGGGGAAAATCAGCGGCCCGTCGACGTCGACCAGGCGGTTCAGTTTCGGATCGCCGTTGGCCTGCAGGAAATCATCGAACGCCCAGGCCGTCAGGTCCCACAACTCATGATGCAGGAACTCTTTCGACACCAGACCCCGGGTGAACACTGTCGGCGCGCCCGGACGATCACCCTCGCAATTGGAGACCAGCGGGAAATCGACTTCGATCACTTCGGCGCCCGCGGCTTCGAGTGCCTTGCGTGCCTCTTCCCAGAGCGCAATCACTGAAGGCCGGGTGTTGATGCGTTGCCCCGTCGGCCCACCAATCCCCGGCGCCTCGCTGGTGCCGGCTTCGGGGTCGGCGTTGATGAACATGCGCGGAACACCGAGGCGCTTGCCGGCGAGGGCGTCGGGCTTCGCGGCGAGTTCGGCATAGGACGCAGGGCGCACCGAAGTGACACTCGGAATCGGTACCCAGGGCTGCATCCGCCACAGGTCGCCGCGGGTGTCGGGGTCTTCCGCCACCACCACGTCGAGCACTTCGAGCAGGTCAGCCATGGTTCTGGCGAACGGCACGACCACGTCCATTGTCGGCGTCAGCGGCCAGTTGCCGCGCACCGAAATCACCCCGCGCGACGGCGTATAGGCGCACAGGCCGTTGTTCGAGGCCGGGCCGCGACCGCTCGACCAGGTTTCTTCAGCAAGACCGAACGCTGCGAAACTGGCAGCGGTGGCGGTGCCGGCACCGTTGGACGAACCCGAGGCGAAAGGCGCGGTGAGATAACCGGCGTTGTAGGGGCTTTCCGCACGGCCATAAACGCCGCGCTGCATCCCGCCGTTCGCCATGGGTGGCATGTTGGTCTTGCCCAGGCAGATCGCCCCGGCGGCGCGAAGCCGTTCGATGGTGAACGCATCGCGGTAGGCAATCAGGTTGGCGAAGGCGGGACTGCCAGAGGCGGCGGTCAGCCCTTTGACCAGGTAACTGTCCTTGGCCGTATAGGGAATGCCATCGAGTGGCCCCAGCGTTTTACCCTGCGCCCGCCGGGTATCGGAAGCCTGCGCTTCCTTGAGCGCCTCGGGATTGCGTACCACCACCGCGTTGAGGGCGGTGGGCGTGTCGGTGCCGTCGTAGGCGTCGATTCTGGCGAGATAGGCCTGGACCAGTTCCACTGCAGTGGTCTGGCCGGATTCGAGCGCCGCGCGCAGTTCGGCAATGGAAACCTCGGTGACCTCGATCATGCTGTTACCGCCGTTTGCTGATGGGGAAGAAGTGAATGCGCGGCATGGTATGTCCAATGAAGGGGTCGTTGCCAGTGCCAGGACAGTTGATGGGCAACACATATCAGGTAGTCGTCGACCTGATACCAATTGGCCACTACCTCCGGTAAAGTGTGCGCCGCTCGAGAGATGGATCCCGGGCGTTTTCCTATGGAGTTACTCAGTGAATTACCTCAGCAAAGTGGTTGCCGTTTCCCTGTTCGGTCTGGTTCTGGCAGGTTGCACCGGCGCGCCGATGAAGACCCAGCAATACGATGCCAGCCAATACACCGTCGTTGGCCACAGCGAAGCCAGTGCCACCGGCTTGCTGCTGTTCGGTGTCATCCCGATCCGCCAGAACAGCCGTTTCGTTCGCGCGCAAGACGCGGCGATCAAGGCCAAGGGCGGCGACGCACTGATCAACACCCAAGTGCAGGAAAACTGGTTCTGGGCCTGGGTCCTGACCGGTTACACCACCAAGGTATCCGGTGATGTGGTCAAGCTGAAAAACGTTCAGTAAGCGGTCACCAGCACAGCCTGCCGCAATGGCAGGCCGCGCTTTTCGCCCTGGTTAAACCAGGTTGATCACGACGTCGATGTTGCCACGGGTCGCCTTCGAATACGGGCAGGTCTGGTGCGCGGCATCCACCACCGCTCGCGCAACCGCAGGATCGAGGCCCGGAAGGCTCACGTTGAGACGTGCCTGAAGGAAAAAGGCGTTTTCGGTCTTGCCCAGGTCCACTTCGGTATCGACCGCGACGTCGGTTGGCAACGTCACTTTCAATGCAACCGCCGCTTTACCCATCGCGCCGATGAAGCACGCAGACCAGCCTGCTGCCAGCAGTTGTTCAGGGTTGGTGCCAGTGCCTGAAGATCCGATGGCGGAAAGCTTGATATCCAGACGTCCATCGTCACTTCGCGACTCGCCGTTGCGGCCTCCGGTCGTGTGGGTCTTGCCGGTGTAAAGCACGGTGTCGATTTGATTGATCATGGCGGGTTCCTGCTGAGGTTTTTGGGCTCTGTATATCGCTGTTCATCGGAAAACGTCTGAATGTCCGATGCGGCCCACTTTTTCATCCTCATGTAGTGCGGATGTGTCCTGATCAGGCGCTTGTGTAACGCTGTGTAAGATCTCCCCGCGAAAATACAGATCGATACAAATCGATAACTGTAGGAGCGAGCTCGCTCCTACAGGTAAAGCCTTCACACTTGCTTGTTCAGTGCCGCCTCCACCGCCGCAATTTCCGCCTGACGCTTGATGATCAGATCGCCCGTCGGCGGCCCCTGAAAGCGCCTCGCTTCAAAACCGAACCAGACGATGGCCGTCAGCACCAGGAAGCCGATGGTGATGTACAGCGCCCAGTCGTTCGGTGGCTGGATGCCGATGACGAAGATCAACACCATTGAAAGCACCGAGAGGATGGCGAACAGTGAATACAACCCGCGTCCCATGTTCCACGGCCCCATGGTCGGCCACTTCGCGGTGCCGTAGGCGAACAGGCCCAGCACGATCGGGATGATGAAAGAGAAGAACAGGAAGATCACCGTGCACGAGACCACGATGGTGTAGACCGGCGTTGCCCCGATCGAGATCACCGACGAGCCCCAGTCGAACAACACCGCCAGGGTGGCGCCGGTCCAGATGGCCGCCACCGGGCTGCGATATTTCGGCGAGACCGAGGCCAGTGCTTTCGAGCAGGGCAGGCCGCCGTCCCGGGAGAAGGCGAAGATCATGCGCGACACCGAGGTCACGGTCGCCAGCCCGCAGAGGAATTGCGAGATAAAAATCGCCACGTAAAGCGCCAGTTTGATGTTCGGGCTCACTTGGGCGTTCATGGCCCAGAAGAACACGTTCCAGCCCTGTTTTGCCGCTTCGTCCATGCTCGGCAGCATCAGGACGAACGAACTGAGCATCACCCAGCCGAACAGTAGCGACCAGATCACGGACATGACCATGCCGCGCGGCACCGACATCGCTGCGTTGTGGGTCTCTTCGGAGGTGTGCGCCGACGCATCATAACCGGTGATGGTGTAGATCGGCAGCAGCAGGCCGAGCATAAACACCCAGCCGTTCGACACCTGTGGCCAGACGCTGCCGCCGGCTTCGCCGGAATAGTTGCTGAAGGTCCACAAGCGGGCGAATTCATAGCTCGGTGCCGAGATCAGGCAGACGATGGTCAATGCGAGCGCCGTGGCAAAAATCAGGTAGCCCGAAAAGTCGGTGAGTTTCGCGGTCAGGCCGATGCCCAGATGATTACACAAGGCCTGGATGCCGGTCAGGATCGCCAGGAAAACCACCCTGACCGTGGTGGTGTCTTCCATGCCGAGGGCCGGTCCGAAGGCGCCGAAAAAGAAGTAGTAGGTGCCGACGTTGATGGCGCCCAGCACCGTGATCAGTCCCAGCAGATTGAACCAGGCCGTCAGCCAGCCGGTGAAGCGGTTACCGAGAATCGAACCCCAGTGATAAAGACCTCCAGCGGTGGGGTAGGCTGAGGAAATCTGCGCCATGGCCAAGGCAAACACTCCGGAGATCAGGCACCCGATGGGCCAGCCGATGCCAATCGACGCACCCCCTGCACCCGAAGTGCCCTGGGCCAGTGAGTTGATGCCGCCGGAGAGGATGCAGATGATCGAAAAGGAAATCGCGAAGTTGGAGAAAACGCCCATTCGTCGCGAGAGTTGCTGGGCATAGCCCATGCTGTGCAGCGCCTTGACGTCATCGTCGTGCGCGTCGGTGCCGGGCTGGCTTGCTGGGTTCATGCTGTGTACCCCATCAGGTTTTGATTCAATCCACTGGCGTGTGCGCAATGGGTTGGCCTTCAACACCTTGTCGTACTGCTCCTTTTTTCAACCGATACCACTGACTGCTCCGGATCTAGAGACGGCCGTGAAAAGCCGCGTCGAAAATGTGGGCCACGCCTTCCTTGGTCAACGGCAGCGGGTTGCCGCCGGCCGAGGGGTCGACGATCGCCATGTCCGCGATCAAGTCGGCCTGCCGGTCATCCACGCCCAGTTCAAACAGCGTGTGCGGCACGCCGATGTCCTTGCGCAGCTTGAGAACGAAGGCCAGGAAACTGTCGAAGCCCGGGGAGGGCAGGCGCAGGTATGCCGCGAGGCGGGTGATGCGCTCTTCGATGGCCGGGCGATTGAAGTGCAAGACATAGGGCATGAACGTGGCGTTGGTCATGCCGTGGTGGGTGTCGTACAGCGCGCCCACTGGATGCGACAGCGCGTGCATGCCGCCCAGGCCTTTCTGGAATGCGGTGGCGCCCATCGCCGCAGCGGCGAGCATTTGCGCCCGCGCCTCAAGGTCCGAGGGGGTGTGCACGGCGCGCACCAGGGCATTCGCCACCAGGCGCATGCCTTCCACCGCAATGCCGTCGGCCATCGGATGAAAACCGGGGGCGCAGTACGATTCCAGGCAATGGGCGAACGCATCCATGCCGGTGCCGGCGGTGACTTTTGCCGGCATGCCGACCGTAAGCGCAGGGTCGCTGATGACCACCCGCGGCATCATTTTCGGGTGGAAGATGATGCGTTTGGTGTGGGTGCGTTCGTCGATGATCACCGCCGCGCGGCCGACTTCGGAACCGGTCCCCGCCGTGGTCGGCACTGCAATGACCGGGGCGATGTGACTGTCGTCGGCGCGGGTCCAGTAGTCGCCGATGTCTTCGAAATCCCACACCGGTCGGGTCTGGCCGCTCATGAACGCGATGAGCTTGCCCATGTCCAGGCCGCTGCCACCGCCGAAGGCCACCACACCGTCGTGTTTCCCGGCGCGCCAGGCGTCGAGCCCGCCGGCGAGGTTGGCTTCGACCGGATTGGGCTTGAGGTCACAGAACAGCGCGACGCCCAGCCCTGCGGCGCGCAACGATTCCAGCGCCGCCGTGGTGATCGGCGCACGCGCCAGGCCACTGTCGGTGACCAGCAACGGTCGCTCGATACCCTGGCTGCGACAGACCTCGGCGAGCTCGGCGATGCGGCCGACACCGAAGCGAATGCTGGTGGGGTAGTTCCAGTTTCCAGTCAGGTTCATGGCCTACACCTCGTGGCGCAGATGAAAGGATTTGGCTCGGGTCAGGTGCTCGTAGCCCAGGCGCGAGAGCGTGACGCCGCGTCCGCTGTTCTTGACCCCGGTCCAGGCCAGCGCCGGGTCCAGGTAATCGCAACGGTTCATGAACACGGTGCCGGTGGCAATCTCGTTGCCCAGGCGTTCGGCGGCGGCGAGGTCCTGGGTCCACAGGGATGCGCTGAGACCGAACGCGCTGTCGTTCATCAGGGCGATGGCTTCGTCGTCGCCTGCCACCGGCATGATGCCGACCACCGGGCCGAAGCTTTCATCGCGCATGACTGACATTTGATGGCTCACGTCCACCAGCACCTGCGGCGCAAGGTAGGCGCTGCCTGGCGCGTCGGCGGGGAAAGCCTTTGGATCGATCAACGCCTTGGCGCCTTGCTTGAGCGCTTCGGCAATCTGTCCACGAACAAAATCAGCGGCACCGGGTGTGACGAGCGGACCCAGTGTGGTGGCTTCGTCCAGCGGATTACCCAATACATATTGGCCAGTCAGTGCGATGAAGCGCTCGACAAATGCCGGATAGATTTTTTGATCGACGTATATGCGCTCGATCGCACAGCAGCTTTGCCCGGAATTGAAGAAGCTGCCATCCACCAGATTCTCCACCGCGTGCTCAAGGTTGGCGTCGGTGCGGACGTAGGCCGGGTCTTTGCCGCCGAGTTCCAGGCCAACGCCGATGAAACGTCCCGTGGCAGCGGTTTCCATGGCTTTGCCGGCCTCGACCGAACCGGTGAAGTTAACCTGGTGCACGCGGCCCGAAGCGATGATGGCGGACGTCTGCTGATGGTCGAGCAGCAGGTTGTGGAACAGCCCCTCGGGCAGCTTGGCGCGACGCATGGCTTCGGCGAACCGTTCGCCGACCAGCAACGTCTGCGTGGCGTGTTTGAGGATCACGCTGTTGCCGGCCATCAGCGCTGGAATGATCGTATTCACCGCCGTCAGGTACGGGTAATTCCACGGCGCGACCACCAGCACCGTGCCGAGCGGTTCGCGTTTGATATAGCGCCGAAAACCGGCAACCGGGTCGGGTTCCACGGCTGCCAATGCGTCGGGCGCTATCGCGATCATGTGGCGAGCGCGTTCGGCGAAACCACGCAGTTCACCGGCGCCAAAACGCACCGGGCGACCCATCTGCCAGGCCAGTTCCGGGACGATGTCCGGCTGCATCGACAGCATCGCGTCAACGGCGGCGGTACACAAAGCAGCGCGTTCGCTCAGCGGTCGGCGCTGCCATGAAACCTGGGCGGTGACGGCCGCCGACAGGGCCTGCTCGACTTGCGCCGCATCGGCATAATCGCGTTCGACATACACCCGGCCATCGACCGGTGAAATGAGCTGAACCTTGGCCGTCATGATGTTCTCAATAGCGCTCGAAGCCGCGCTGCAGTTCCCAGTCGGTGATTCGCCGGTCGTATTCTTTCTGCTCCCACTCGGCGGTGTGCACATAGTGATCGACCACTTCATCGCCGAACGCCTCGCGCAACATGCCCGATCCCTTGAGGGCGGAGCAGGCGTCGCGCAGGGTTTTCGACACTTCCGGCAGATGCTCGTCGAGGTAGGCATCGCCCTCGAACGGCGCCGTGAGCTCGAGCTTTTCGTCGACACCGGCCAGGCCTGCCGCGATCAGCGCAGCAAAGGCCAGATAAGGGTTGAGGTCGGCGCCGCCAATGCGGCATTCGATGCGGATGGATTTGCTGCCTTCGGCGCACAAACGAAAGCCGGCGGTGCGATTGTCCCGGCTCCACACCGCCCGCGTCGGTGCGAAGGTGCCGGCCTGGAAGCGCTTGTATGAATTGATGTACGGCGCGAGAAAACAGGTGATGTCGTTGGCGTACTTGAGCTGCCCGGCGACCCAGGCGCGCATCAGTTTCGACATGCCGAACTCGGCTTTCGCGTCGAAGAACAGTGGCTTTTTGGCGTTTTTGTCCCACAGCGAATTATGGATATGGCTGCTGGAACCGGCGGCGTCATAGCGCCACTTGGCCATGAACGTGATCGCCTTGCCCTGCAACTGCGCGATCTCTTTGCAGGCGTGTTTGATGATCACGTGGTGGTCGGCCATGGTCATGGCATCGGCGTAACGAATGTTGATTTCTTCCTGGCCCGGCCCCCATTCACCCTTGGAGTTTTCCACGGGAATGCCCGAGGCCTGCAGATGTTTGCGAATCGCCCGCAGCACCGGTTCCTCGCGAGTGGTCTGCAGGATGTTGTAATCCTCGATGTAATAGCCGGCGGTTTTCGGTTGGTGATAGTTGCGCTGGTGAATCGCCTCGTAGCTCTCATCGAACAGATAGAACTCGAGTTCCGAGGCGAACATGCCGGTGTAGCCACGTTCGCGCAGGCGCTCGACCTGCCTCTTCAGAATCGCCCGCGGGCTGTGGGGCAAGTCTTTACGATGGTGATGATCGAGCACGTCGCACAGCACCAGCGCCGTACATTCCAGCCAGGGCACGCGCCGCAGCGTGGACATGTCGGGCTTGAGGACGAAGTCGCCATAGCCCTTGCTCCAACTGGCCGCGGCGTAACCCGGCACCGGCTCCATGTCGATATCGTCGGCCAGCAGGTAATTGCAGCAATGGGTTTCTTCGTGGCCACTGTCGATGAAAAACTCGACCTGGAATCGCTTGCCGACCAAGCGCCCCTGCATGTCGACCATGCAGACCAGTACGGTGTCGATTTCACCAGCGGCAGCAGCGCGCTTGAGCGCATCAAAACTGAGGAGGGGCTCGGTCATCACGTCAATCCTGCGTGAAAGGGTTGGGCCTGTCTGAGATAGCTGTTGCAGACGCTCTCCAGAACAACCTAAACCCTGCAGAATCGAGCATCGTGAGCAATGAGCTGATCCAAGCTTAGCCTACTGTTGAAAACTGCAAGTCCCTATAAGCCGCTAAATTCACAGCTTGTAGCCAATCTGGCGCAACAGGTTCTTGCGCCACAGGATGTCTTCATCGCCTTCGATCTCCGTGGCACAGAAGCCATCCACCACACCCAGAATCGCGCGTCCCTGTGCTGTCTCGGCGATCACCACTTCGGTGGGGTTGGCGGTTGCGCAAAAGATCCGGCACACCTCTGGAACCGTCTTGACCGTGTTCAGTATGTTCAGCGGGTAAAAGCCGTCGCCCAGGAAAATGATGAAGCTGTGCCCGGCGCCGATGGCTTTTGCATTTCTCTGGGCCAGTTCGATCATGGCGGGATCGGTGCCGGACCATCGCACCAGGCATTTGCCCGAGGCTTCGCAAAAGGCCACGCCGAAGCGGATGCCCGGCACCGCGTTGATCAACGCTTCGTGAATGTCCTCGACGGATTTGATGAAGTGGGTCTGGCCAAGAATGAAATTCGTGTCTTGCGGCTTGTCGATTTTCTGCGTGATGAGTTGCATCTCGAACACCTCCTCTCGCGACGGTGCTGCCAGGGTCTGGCAACCGCTCAGGTTTCACGACTCATTTTAGGAGATTCACACGCACGCCGATGTTTGAGTGACCAGTGCCCGTCGGGCGTTCGCAATCGGGTAAGGTAGGCGCGAAAATGCGCCGATTGACCTCACGGGAACCGAACATGATAAAAGCTGTAGCCCTCACCTTCGTCATTGCACTGACGGCGGGGGCGTTTTGCACACCGGTGGCAGCGGCGGGGGATGTTGAAGCCGGGGCGAAACTGTTCACGCGGATCTGCGGCGGCTGCCACCAAGTGGGCGAGTCGGCGCGAGGCGGTTTCGGCCCGCAACTCAATGGCATTTTCGGGCGTCCTTCGGCAAGCGTGGCGGACTACCAGTACTCCGACGCGATGAAGTCCGCTGGCATTGTCTGGACCCGCGAGACACTGACCGCTTACCTCGAAGCACCGAAGAAAGTGGTGCCCGGCACCCGGATGATTTTCTGGGGGCTCAGCGATCCGGAGAAGATCGAGGATGTGCTGGCGTACTTGCAGACGTTTCAGCCGCAGTAGCCCATCAATTCGTCACGCACAAATCCCCGGTGGCGCGGATCAGAGCCTGTCCATGCAGGCCATCCTTGATCAGCGCGGACCGCTCCCTGGCCAGCCATTGGGCGCAGTTCGGGTCTTTGCGAAAGGGCGCGAAATCGGCGTAGTACTGCAGCAGGCGGTTTTGCAGCTCATCCAGCCGTGGGCGGATTTGTCCGGCAAGGTCGGGCCGTGGCATGTCAGGTGCCTTGCCCGCCGCTTGCCATTGCGCGAGCAGTCCGTATTGCACCAGTTTGTTGGCTTCGATCTGTGCGGCGATCAACTCGGCGACTTCGTCCGGGTCGAGTTTGCGTGTAATTGCCTGCTTCCGGGCGTTGGCGATGACTTGCGCTTCCCGGGCACTGTCCTGGATCGGCTTGCGGCTGTCCCATTTGGTCAGCGCCACCAGATCCGCAATATTCAGGCGTTCGTTCATCGTCACCAGCAGCGGTTGCAGACTGGCGGGCGGCGGGGAAGGCGTGCCGGCTTGCGCGCCGCAAGTGAGTAAACCGGACAGGGCGCAGGTCAACAGCAACGGCAGGCGTGGGGAACACAACATGGGCAAACCTCATTGGGAACGGGACTCGCAATCAGGTGCTATGTATCACAGGTGAGACAGAGGCATTAAGGGGGAGCCCATTTTATTTGTGCACGAAAAAGCCCGGCGGGTGAGGCCGGGCTTTTTGTTGAGTACCGCAGTAGGGCTATTCATTCATACAGCGCGGCTTTCGATCAGACGGTCGGAACCACCTTCGGCAACGCGGTTTTCGATCAGACGGTCGGAACCACCTTCAGCGACGCGGTTTTCGATCAAGCGGTCGGAACCACCTTCAGCGACGCGGTTTTCGATCAAGCGGTCGGAACCACCTTCGGCAACGCGATTTTCGATCAGGCGGTCGGAACCACCTTCGGCAACGCGGTTTTCGATCAGGCGGTCGGAACCACCTTCGGCGACGCGGTTTTCGATCAGGCGATCCGAACCACCCTCAGCCACACGGCTTTCAATCAGACGATCCGAGCCGCCCTCAGCGACAACCGGGTGAGCAGAAGAAGCGGCAAAAGCGTTAACTGCAAAAACCGAGAAAGCGATGCTGAGGAAGAGTTGGCGTTTCATGATGGTGTGCTCCGGGGTGTAGTTGTTTGGTATGGAGCTGATGTTACGCCGCGGATTTTTTAAGAGAACTTCATTGAATTGATGGTGACTATCGACGTGGGCAATGGTCCTCAAACTTCACATGAGCCAGAGGGCAGGCTGCTGTCAGGGGTGAGCCCTGCGGAAACCCTGAATCTCGAAACAGATCTGCAGGCCGTTGACGGGGGGTTAGCCGGTTTTACGCTGATTCATGGCGGGATCTGCGCGTATGTTCGGGTTTACGCCGGATGGCGAGTGGATATCTGCGCGAAGGTGATTATGCTTCAGGGAACCTTGCAGTGATGTGAGGCGGTCAGCCTGTTGCCAGGCTTCATGAAATCCGTAGTCCGATGACTTCAGCCCAGGGCCAGAGTGCGACGATCGTAGTGAGGTGCTCCGGCCTACAACAAGAGCAAGACGGAGAAGACTCATGGCCGCAATCGACAACACCACCACGGGCAACTTGCCCAGCCACGGGATCACCAAGGAGGAGCGCAAGGTCATCTTTGCCTCGTCCCTGGGCACCGTGTTCGAATGGTACGACTTCTACCTTTACGGCTCCCTCGCCGCGATCATCGCCAAGCACTTTTTCGCCGGCGTCAACGAGACCACGTCCTTCATTTTCGCGCTGCTCGCGTTCGCTGCGGGGTTTGCCGTGCGGCCCTTCGGCGCGATTGTGTTCGGCCGACTGGGCGACATGATCGGGCGCAAACACACCTTCCTGATCACCATTGTCATTATGGGTATCTCCACCGCCATCGTCGGTTTTCTACCCGGCTACGCGACCATCGGTGTGGCGGCGCCGATCATCCTGATCACGCTGCGCCTGCTTCAAGGCCTGGCGCTGGGTGGTGAGTACGGCGGGGCGGCGACCTACGTGGCCGAGCATGCACCGAAGGGCAGGCGTGGTTATTTCACCTCGTGGATTCAAACCACGGCGACCCTCGGTCTGTTTCTGTCGTTGCTGGTGATCCTCGCTTGCCGCACGATCCTCGGCACTGAAGCTTTCGAGGCCTGGGGCTGGCGGATTCCCTTCCTGCTGTCGATCCTGTTGCTGATCGTCTCGGTGTACATCCGTCTGCAACTCAGTGAGTCGCCGGTGTTCCTGAAAATGAAGGCCGAGGGCAAGGCTTCCAAGGCGCCGCTGACCGAATCCTTCGTTCGCTGGGGCAACCTGAAAATAGTGATCATGGCGCTGCTCGGCGGCACCGCTGGTCAGGCGGTTGTCTGGTACACCGGGCAGTTCTACGCGCTGTTCTTCCTGCTGCAGACTCTGAAAATCGACGCGCAGACTGCCAACTTGCTGATTGCCGGTTCCCTGTTGATCGGCACGCCGTTTTTCGTGATTTTCGGTAGCCTGTCCGACCGAATCGGTCGCAAGGGCATCATCATGGCCGGCTGTATCCTGGCGGCGGTGACTTACTTCCCGATCTTCCATGCGTTGACCCAGTACGGTAACCCCGACGTGTTCATCGCCCAGGAGAAAAATCCGGTCACGGTGGTTGCTGATCCAGACCAGTGCTCGTTCCAGTTCGACCCGGTGGGTAAAGCCAGATTCACCAGTTCCTGCGACCTCGCCAAGACGGTGCTGGCGAAACGAGCGATCCCCTACAAGAACGAGAAGGCCGAACCGGGTACCGTCGCGCAAGTGCGCATCGGCGATAAGGTGATCCCGAGCTTCGAGGGCACCGGCATGCCGGCCGCCGACTTCAAGGCTCGCAACGACGCCTTCGCCGCCACCCTCGGCACCGCCCTCAAGGACGCCGGCTACCCCGAGAAGGCTGACCCGGCCAAGACCAATTACCCGATGGTGTTGTTACTGCTGACCATCCTGGTGATCTACGTGACCATGGTCTACGGCCCGATCGCTGCCTGGCTGGTGGAACTGTTCCCGGCGCGCATCCGCTACACCTCGATGTCGCTGCCGTACCACATTGGCAACGGCTGGTTCGGCGGCTTCCTGCCGACGGTTGCCTTCGCCATGGTCGCGGCCACGGGGGATATCTACTATGGGCTTTGGTATCCGATCGTGATTGCGGTGATGACGGCTATTCTTGGGACGTTCTTCTTGCCGGAAACCAAGGATCGGGAGATTCATCACACCTAGGGTTGGGGTTGGGAAGGTTTTTGGGATTGGGTGGGGGCATATCCGTTGCTGCGGTGATGGCCGCTATTGGTTTCGCCCTTACGGCGAGTCACTTGGAAAAGCCCCAAGTAACCAAGGGCTCTTGCCCCTTTCGTTCGGTGCCTCGCTATGGCTCGGCATGCCCTCGCTCCGGTCCTGCTCCGTGGGCCCGCCGCCATCGGCCATCCATGGCCGGGGGCGGCTAACCCGGCATCCATGCCGGGTTGCCCACTGCGCAGAACCTGCGCTCGGCCTCTCGAGGGGGCGTTCAGATCAAAAGCTGAAGGCGAGCTAACGCTCGGCCTGATGAGTGGTGGGAATCAAAAGCGTATGGGATTCCCTGTAGGAGCCGGCTTGCTGGCGAAAAGCGTCTGGGCGACGCGTTCATTCAGACAACCCGCGTTATCGTTGACGTCCATCGCCAGCAAGCCGGTCTCGCTCCTACAAGGGGAATGCGTACGATCATAGAGCCAGGTCGGCTGGCGAGCCACCGTACGTCAGGGGCGCGGGCGCTTGGTTACTTGGCGCTTCTCCAAGTGACCCGCCGTAAGGGCGGAACCAATAGCCGCCGTTACCGCAGGAATGGATATGTACACCATCAAAAAATTGCCATCACCAGACTAAGCGGCCGTTACCGCAGCAACGGATATACACCCAGTCAAAACCACTCCAAGAGAATGCCCATGGATCGCTTGTCTACGTTGTTGTCGCAGTTTGGCGTACGCGCACACCTGTTTTACAACGGCAGGCTGTGCGGTATGGCGTCGTATGACGGCGCCGACCCGCGTGGTCATATTCACCTGCTGCAGGCCGGTACCGTCACTTTGCGCGGAGGCGACCGCAAGGACGTGCTGCTGACGCAACCCAGTCTGATTTTTCTGCCACGCCCAAGCCGGCATCAACTGTTCGCCGGTGAGCCCGATGGCGCTCAACTCCTGTGTGCGTCGATGGAGTTTGAGGGCGGGGTCGATAACCCATTGTCGGCCTCGTTACCCGATTGCCTGGTGCTGTCCCTGGAGGAGTTGCCGCTGCTGGCCGATACGCTGCGATGGATGTTCGTCGAGGCGGCAGCCGGACATTGTGGCAGGGAAGCGGCGCTGGATCGTTTGTTCGAATTACTGATCATCCTGCTGTTTCGACATCTGCTCGATCATCACCAACTGAGTACCGGCATGATGGCCGGGCTCGCGGATTCGCGACTGGCGCGCTCGCTGGTGCAAATGCACAACGCACCTGACCGTGCCTGGTCGGTGGCGGAACTGGCGAGCGAGTCGAACATGTCGCGTGCGGCCTATGCCGTGCACTTCCGGTCAGTGTTAGGGCAGACACCGGCGGACTATCTGTTGAGCTGGCGTATCAGCCTGGCGCAGAAGCGTTTGCGTGAAGGGCGGCCGATTACGCTGATCGCAGCGGAAGTCGGTTATGAAAGCCCTTCGGCACTTGCGCGCGCGTTTCGGCGCAAGACGGGCTACAGCCCTCGGGACTGGCTGAAAGATTTGGCGGGAGAGGGGGACGGACTTTCTTGATGGGGCATGGCCTGAAAACATCGAATTGCTTCAGGCCATCCCAAGAGAAGGCTCATCGGTTCAGCGGGTTTCCAGCGCGGTTAAAGAATGGCCGGCCACGAAGATGGACGCGGCAAGCAAACCGATGTCTTTCAGGAGAAACTGGCCCGGTGCAACCGAAATGGCCGGGAAGCCGAGGCTGGGTTCGATCACTCCAGGTGTCGACAACATAAAGCTCAACGTCGTGAAAAACAGCCCGGCTGACAACGCGCCACCGATCAAGGAAAGTTTGGGTGACAGCAGTCGACCTGCAATAAGAGCGCCGATCGAGACTTCCAGGACGCCGAGTAAACTGGAGAAGGTATCGACGCTGAAAATGTTGTAGACCCAGCCCAGGAAGGGGCTGTTGCTCACCAGCGGAACCAGGCCTTGTGCTTCGTAGTGAGTGAATTTCATGCCGCCGAACCAGAAGTAGATCACGGCGAGGGCAAAGTACGCACCGTAGGTTCCAATCGCTGTGGTTTTGCTCCCGAGCGATGATTTTCCAGAGGCAGTATTGGTTTTGTAGTTCTCGATGCTTAAGGTTTTCATGAGTCAGGCTTCCAATAGGGGGTGACGGTACCTTTCACACCCCAACGCGGTGTGCGCGGGGAGTGGAGACAGTGTTGCCTTTGATGCCGCGCTATTGGGTTCTGAACGTATTGAGTCCGATGCAGATCGTCTTGACTCGTTGCCGGCCCTGATTGAGTAGGGTGGCTTTCGTTGCTGCGATGGGCCGTATTCGGCTCGCGAGTCGGCGCTAACCCTCTCGCGGTGGAGGCAGGGCTTGTTTTACCATTCGGGCTCACCTGCTCAAGTGGTACGCGACCCGATGGTTGCGCGCCGTATTCAAATGGAAGGATCCCCGCGCCATGTCCAATTTGTTGTTTCGCAAGCTCGCCTTGTCCAGCCTTCTCTTGCTCGCCGGTTGCGCTGCATCAACCCCAAATGCTCCGGTTCCCGTCAAGTCCAAGGCCATTGAAGCCTTCACCGACATCTGCCTGAAGACTGCGCCATCGTTCGCCGGTTCGGCCGAAGCAGCCAAGCGTTACGGTATCGACGATCTGCAGGATATGGGCTTTACCCGTATCGGCTTCACGGCTGACAAAAACCTTGCGGTGCAGTTGTCTGCGAAAGAGTGTGTCGTCACGACCCCGAGCCAGTCCGACAACAGCCTGACCCGACAATTGTTGAGCGCTGTGCAGCCTTATTCGCAGACAGCGGTGGCGGATCGTGTGCCGTCGAAGGTTAGCCTCCAGGGCGCAAACTTCATTCTTCAGCATGACCGTAATGGTGGTGAGGCGTACGTGCTGTTGCGCAATAACTGAGCCGCGTTTTTTAGCCTGCGGCGGAATTGGACTTGGGAATGGTGTACATCTCCGTTTCTGCGGTAACGGATATACGCCCAATCGCTCAAACACTCGACTTAAGTGACACGCACCACACTCACTCAGGCAACCCGGCCATCCGCAGCCCCTGCGCAAAACGAGCAAGATCCTCTGGCCGCTGAATAGGCAGCCATTCTTTCAAATTGGAAACACGCAATGCAGGGTCCAGCTCTCGCAAGCGCTGCATTGCCTGTTTCGCATTATCCGTTTGTCCCCTCAGCGCATGACTGGCCGCCAGCAGCGCGACCGGGGGCAACAGAGTGGGAAGGTTACGCAATGCCTTCTCCGCCCAGTCCGTCGCACAGTCGTAGCGCCCGGCAAAGAAGTGCGCGAGCGCCATGCCCACCTGCATCCTGAACATCTCCGGGTCCAGCGGGCTCAAGCGAACCGCATGGGTCAAAAACTCGATGGCAGCGTCTGTTTCACCGCGCAATGCACGCAAAACACCGCCCAGGTACCAAGCGGGAGCGAGGTTGGGATTGAGCAGACGTGCCCTGTCGAGCAGGGCAATGCCGCCATCGACATCGCCGGTGAGATGGGCCAGCGCATGCCCGCTTCGCGTCAACGCCACCGCGTCGTCCCGCCCGAGCGTCATGGCCAGACGCGCAAGCCGTGCGCCTTCGGCGATCTCTTGAGGTGGATCCGTCATCCAGCCATTCAACTTGCGCCAGAAATGACACCACGCCGCCATGCCGTAAGCCGACGCAAACTCCGTGTCGAGTTCGATGGCCTTGTAGAACAATGGCAGCGCCTCCTCGATGGCTTCCCGAGTGCCGCTGTGCAATTTCGCCATTCCGCGCAGGTAATAGTCGTAGGCGCACAGGCTTTCCGTCGGCTTGCGCTTGGCCCGCTCGATTTCCGCCCGCTCGAGTTGCGGCGCGATAGCGCCGACGACGCTTTCAGCGATCTGATCCTGCAACTCGAAAATGTCGTGGAGCGTGCCTTCGAAGCGCTCCGCCCAGAGATGCGTGCCGGTCGTCGCATCAATCAGTTGCCCGGTAATGCGTACCTTGTCACCGGACCTGCGCACACTGCCTTCCAGCACGTAGCGCACGCCGAGTTCCTGGCTGATGCCTTTGACGTCCACCGCCCGGCCTTTGTACGTGAAGCTCGAATTGCGCGCGATCACGAACAGCCAACGGATACGCGACAGGGCGGCGATGATGTCCTCAACCACGCCGTCGGCGAAATAATCCTGTTCCGGATCGCCGCTCAGGTTCTGGAAGGGCAGGACGGTGATCGAGGGGTTGTCCGGAAGCGTGAGGGGATAGGGGGCAGATTCAGCCTGGTTGGCGGGCATACATGCGCCGATACCCTGTGCGTCAGGCTGTTTTGCCTCTGCGGTTTCGTCATCTTCGACCTCGCCAATGAAGCGGTAACCCTTGCGAGCGACCGTGCGAACCAGGCGCTGTTCCTCGCCGGTATCGCCGATGGCCTTGCGCACCGCATTGATGTGGCTGGTAATCGTCGATTCCGACACGACCCGGCCGCTCCACACCGCCTTGAGCAGGTCATCCTTGCTGACGACGCGATCGCGGTGGCTGATGAGCTGCAGCAACAAATCGAAGACCTGTGGCCCGATGGGCACGACGTGCCCGCGCAAGGTGAGTTCCCGGCGCTCTTGATCGAGCACATAGTCTTCAAACACGAATGGCAAGTTGAATATCCCCTGGGAGAGCGCCCTCGACTCCGGGTCCGAGCGGGTGAGTAGTGCGAGAAGTCGATAATACGGCAGCGCGAAACCGGCTGCACCGTCGAGCAGGGATGACATTCAAACGCGGGTTTCCTTGGACGAAAAACCAAGGCTGACCCAAGGCAAATCCAAGACCGGTGCAAGGACTTCCCTTGCGCGCGCGGGCACTCTGGTTCCACATCGACAGCAATGGTTGCCGTCGAGAAGCTGAAGCGGAGAGAGCCCATGAAGATCGTCGTCATCGGAGGCACCGGCCTCATTGGATCGAAACTTGTGAACAACCTCCGCGAGCGCGGCCATGACGTGCTCGCAGCTGCCCCCAGTACGGGCATCAACAGCATCACCCGCGAGGGCCTGGCCGCAGCGATGGATGGCACTGATGTGGTCGTCGACGTGGCAAACGCGCCGTCGTGGGAGGACCAGGCCGTGCTCGATTTTTTTGAAACGTCGAGCCGTAACCTGCTGGCCGCCGAAGCGGCTGCCGGGGTTCGTCATCATGTGGCGCTGTCGATTGTTGGCAGCGAGCGGCTGCCCGATTCCGGTTACTTCCGGGCCAAGGTCGCGCAGGAAAACCTTATCAAGGCGTCCGGCATTCCTTACACCATCCTGCGGGCTACGCAGTTCTTCGAGTTTGTCGACGGCATTGTCCAGTCGTTCGCCGTCGGTGAGGAGTTTCGCGTTTCGCCCGCGCTGATCCAGCCGGTAGCGTCCGACGATGTAGTGGCGGCGCTGGCCAATGTCGTACTGGCGGCGCCGGTCAATGGCACGGTCGAAGTCGCAGGTCCTGAAGCCATACCCCTCGACGAACTGGCCAGACGCTTTCTGCGAGTAACCCAGAACAACCGTAAGGTCGAGCCGGACGTCAACGCGCGCTACTTCGGCGCCGCGCTCGACGATCAATCGCTGACCGCCGGCAAGAACGCGCGCCTTGGCGCTATCCGTTTCGAAGACTGGCTCGCTCGGTCGACAACCCAAACGGGGCGCTGAGGCTAAATCGACAAGGCGCTGACCCGACGCCGTCGCGCCCTCATCAAACAGACCCACAAGGAGATTCGCCATGTTTTCCCGATTGCTTCTGGCCGCTGCTTTCGCAGCGCTCTCGATGACCGCGTCGGCCGCCGACAAACCCGCAGGCAAGGTGACGATGGTGTTCGACCGTCCCATTCCGAACATCCCTGGCAAGAGCATGAGGGGCGTGCTCGTCGAGTATGGGCCGGGCGCCGCGTCGCCATCTCACACCCATCCGAAAACGGCCTTCATTTATGCAACGGTTCTGGAGGGCTCGTTTCGCATCAAAATCAAAGGCGAGCCGGAAAAGATCTACAACGTAGGCGAAAACTTCGTTGAGGAGCCGGGTTCCGTGCATGAAGTCAGCGCCAACGCCAGCGATACCCAACCGGCACGCCTGCTGGCCGTGTTCGTCCTCGATTCCAATGAAAAAGTGCTCGTCACGCCCATCGGGAAGTGAATCGAACAGACAGCGGGCGGCAGGCCATTGCCGCCGGCGCAAGCGCCGAAATCCCTGTCGCCGTGAAGCGCCGAGGCAAGAAAAAAATGACCGGCCGTTAACTGTGCGTCGCCGTCGTCCTGGTTCTGGCTGCCGGAGGGGCCATTATTTTGAGCAAGAAAAAGCCCGGCTGATCAGGCCGGGCTTCTCGTTGAGTACTGCGGTAGAGCCATTCATTCAAACAGCGCGGCTTTCGATCAGGCGGTCGGAACCACCTTCGGCGACGCGGTTTTCGATCAGGCGGTCAGAACCACCTTCGGCAACGCGGTTTTCGATCAGGCGGTCAGAACCACCTTCGGCAACGCGGTTTTCGATCAGGCGGTCAGAACCACCTTCGGCGACGCGGTTTTCGATCAGGCGGTCAGAGCCACCCTCGGCAACGCGGTTTTCGATCAGACGATCCGAACCACCTTCGGCAACACGATTCTCGATCAAGCGATCCGAACCACCCTCAGCCACACGGCTTTCAATCAGACGATCCGAGCCGCCTTCAGCGACAACCGGGTGAGCAGAAGAAGCGGCAAAAGCGTTAACTGCAAAAACCGAGAAAGCGATGCTGAGGAAGAGTTGGCGTTTCATGAGTGTGTGCTCCGGGGTGTAGTTGTTTGGTATGGAGGCGATGTTACGCCGCGGAATTTTTAAGAGAACTTCATTGAATTAATGGTGACCATTGACGAAAGCAATACATGGATGAAGGTCCATGTTGTCCGAGTGATGGCATCTGGCTACGCGTTGCTTGATTGGATCCACGGTGGCACCCTCAGCGCCCGTTGCACCAAGGAGCAGGTGATCAAGGAATGAGTGGATACGTCCCCAACCCCCCGAAAAACGTCCGCTACGACGAAGCCAAACCCGTCGACATCCACGCCAAGCGCTGGGCCGAGTATGAGAAATACGGCAAGGCACCGGCGGCTGCGAAGGAGAAAGTCCGGGTCGCGTTGCGCATTGGCGTGTTCTTCGATGGGACGCTGAACAATGCGGGCAACTCTGCGTCAGGATTACTGTGTGGCGCCCATCACCCGATTCGCCCGGAAGACGTCGATGCGAGCTGCAAGCCGTATATGGCGGATCCGGAGGGGAGTTATGGGAATGATGTGAGTAATGTTTCCAAGCTGTTTGATCTCTATCCATCAGCTAAAGATGTCGAGGGCGAAGGCTCCGTAAGACTCTCTCTTCGCAGCCTCTACATTGATGGAATTGGTACGGCCGGAGGCGCAGAAGACAAATTGCTTAATGCCGCCACCGGCCGTGGTGATACCGGTGTCGCGGCCAAAGTTCAGCAGGCGTTTTCCGACCTGAACGATTCGATAAAAGAGCTGATTGATAGGAGTCCCGGTTGTGAAATCACTTCACTGACCTTCGATACGTTTGGCTTCAGTCGGGGTGCCGCAGCGGCCCGGCATTTTGCGAACGAGATAGTGCGTTGCAAGCAGGGTCCTCTAGGGGAAGTGCTCCGCCGCAACCCTAAGGGATTTAGTTCCAGCTTCGGCAACCAGTTCAACAGCGATGTCATCATGGGCTTTGTCGGCTTGTTCGATACCGTACCTTCCGTGGCCGGCGTGACAAATCTCGGAAATATCCAAAGTGCGGTCGCTCCTGGGATCAAACTCTATTTAGATCGTCGATTCGTTTCCGATGTTGTCCAGCTTGTCGCACGTGACGAGCGCCGTGCGAATTTCGCATTGAGTACAGTTGTGCCGGCTCACCGGGAAATATCATTGCCCGGTGTGCACTCCGATCTTGGAGGTGGCTACCGCGAAGTCGTCGAGGAGTGTGTGCTGGTTAACCCAATGCAGGCACTAACGGTTCCGCAGGGTACGAATATCCAGACCACTTCCATCTACTTGGATACCCAGAAGCAAAAAGCAAACATGGTGGCTGATGGATGGCCTGAATCAATGTTGGACATTGTGACGCCGACGCCAAGTATGGCGCCTGATTGGGAACAGGATAAAACAGGGCCGAAAAAACTTCGGGTGTATGCAGGTTTACAACTAAAACGATCAGTCAGTGGGAAATTGGCTGTGGTTTACTTGCGCTTGATGCATAAATTGGCCAAGGAGAAAGGCGTGCAGTTTGAGGTTATTGACGAGAGTGATCCGGCTTACAGTGTGCCCTCTGAACTTCAGCCATTTTGTGACAGAGTGCTCGCTGGTGAGTACAAACCAGAACCTGCCGAAGAACAGTTGTTGAGGTTGAAATACGTGCACATGTCCGCCAACTGGAACAACCCGATCGGTGCAAGTCGTGAACAGGGCGTAACCCTCCGATATACCAATGCACCGACTGACGACGGTATGCGAGTGCGTCATCCTCACGTGGCAGATTCCGTGTGGAGAACATTTTGATGCGTGCATACTATTTTTTGCTGGTCGCGTTGGTGGTCTCAGGTTGCCAGGCAGCAGAACCACGATCAGGCAAAAATGACCCGAAAAATCCATGGTGGAGCCTCAGTTTTGTTGAACCCACCTACATGAAAGTCTGGGTGGAAGATACTGCCGTTGAGGACATAAACGGGAAGCTGTTTCGCCGTACCGGCGGCGGTACAGCAGCAAGTGATGAGCCCGCAGGTGACGCTGAGTTTGCTCGCGGCTGGAGTGAAAAAATTAGCAGTAGCTCCCGTGGCGTGGTCGGTGCGGATTTACCCAAGCGGATTTATGTTCGCTGGCAGTCAGTAGTCGAGCCGCAAACATATCGTGCGTGGGTCGAAATTCCTGAAGAAGCCCGGCAGATTTTGCACGCCTCAGTGAATGAGCGCTGCCCCAACCGACCTGCCGAAACTGCCAATTACAGAGCCAAGGTTTATCTCGGACTTGCGCCTGGCGGCATCGTGCAGGTGTGGGTATTGGACAACTGCATGAAATCGATCAAAGTTGCCCGGGCTCAAGCGGAGATCGAACCTTTGGGGCCGCACCTTGGAAAATCTAACGGTAACTACTATCCGCAACCCGAGAAGTCCAAAAGCTACGTCGCCAAGTACGGCATTCCTTACGGTAGTTGGTGATGGCCTGAACTGGTATCGGGATAGTTTCATGCGTATGTCAGTTATTTTGTTGATCGCATTTTTTATCTACGATTGTCAGGCAGCCGACCCACTTTCCGGCAAAAGCGACCCTAAAGACCAATGGTGGAGCCTCAGCTTCGTTGAGCCGGCCTATATGAAGGTATGGGTGGAAGACTCTGCCGTAGAAGATATCAACGGAAAGCTATTTAATCGTACCGGAGGAGGTACTGCTGGTAGCCATGATTCCGAAGACGGCACCGAAGCTGCTCGTGGATGGAGTAAAAATATCAGCAGTGGTATTCGTGGCGTAGTCGGTGCAGATCTACCGAAACGTATCTTTGTTCGATGGCAGTCGGTTGTCGAGTCGAAGACCTATCGTGCGTGGATCGATATACCCGAAGAAGCACGGCAGATCATGCACTCCTCGGTAAATGAGCGCTGTCCGGCAACGCCCAACGAGCCTGCCAACTTCATAACCATGGTTTACCTCGGACTTGCCCCTGGCGGCATCGTACAGGTTTGGGTGACTGATAAATGCTTGAAGTGGACTTGCCCCTACCAAACCGGACACCAACTCCCCGTTAAATTGATGTTCCCGCTAAGCGCCTGAACTCCCTCGGTGAACGATATTTCAAGGC
>NZ_VIUK01000043.1:0-24546 GCF_007828295.1 Pseudomonas sp. SJZ080 | reverse complement strand
AACGATCAGGGCAATGATGGCAATGGCGGCATACACCAGCAGCCAATAGCCGAAGGACAGGGTCATGCGGTACTCCTCGAAAGGGTCACGTCGAAAGTTTTGTGAAACTCTTAAAACATTTCGAGACGCGATATTCAAACGAGGTGAAAGTAATTTTCGTAGAGGGGTAAGGGTTGTCGCGCAGAGGTATGCGGGGTCGGTGAATATGAAAATCAGGCACGCGAACTTTCATCCGCTTTCCTGTGGGAGCGGGCTTGCTCCGGGCAGCGTTACGACGAAAGCGGTAGGTCAGCCAACACCTATGGCGACTGACACTCCCTCTTCGCGAGCAAGCCCGCTCCCACAGGGTTGGGGCCTCAGTCGTGATTCACCCGCGCGCGCTTAAGCAGTTTCTTGCAGCGCTCAGACAGATGCAGCACACGCAGGTGCTTGCCGGCCTTGGCGTAGCGCTCACGCAAAGTCTTGAGCGCGGCGATGGCCGAGTAGTCGACGAAGCTCAGGTGACGACAATCGATCGTCACCACGGACGGGTCATTGGCAGGATCGAACTGGTTGAGAAAAGGCGTCGTCGAGGCAAAGAACAACGTGCCATGCAGCAGGTAAAGCTTGCTGCCATCCGCTTCGAGGTGACTGTCGGCGTACAACTCGCGAGCCTGCTGCCAGGCGAAGTTCAGCGCGGCAATAATGATCCCGCACAGCACAGCCGTCGCCAGATCGGTGAACACGGTAATGACCGTCACCGCGACGATCACCAGCACGTCGTTCAGCGGCACTTTGTTCACCACCCGCAACGAAGCCCAGGCGAAGGTTTGCTGCGACACCACGAACATCACTCCAACCAATGCAGCCAGCGGGATACGCTCGATCAACGGTGATAAAAACAGGATGAACAGCAGAATCAGCACGCCGGCCACCACGCCGGACAATCGGCCACGCCCCCCGGAGCTGAGGTTGATCACCGTCTGGCCGATCATCGCGCAGCCGCCCATGCCGCCAAACACACCGGACACCATGTTGGCCGCGCCCAGCGCCACGCACTCGCGATCCGGGAAGCCACGGCTTTCGGTGATTTCGTCGGTCAGGTTCAGGGTCAGCAGGGTTTCCAGCAGACCGACCAGCGCCATCAGGATCGCGTAAGGCGCGATGATGCGCAGGGTGTCCAGCGTCCATGGAATGTCCGGCAATGCAAACGTCGGCAAGCCACCGGCGATGTGCGCCATGTCGCCCAGCGTGCGGGTCGGCAGGCCGAGCAGATACACCGCCAGCCCCCCCCCAGAATCGCCACCAATGCCGGAGGTACGGCACGCGTCAGGCGCGGCAGCAGATAGACAATCGCCATCGTCAGCGCCACCAATCCGCTCATCACATAAAGCGGTGTGCCGCTGAGCCAGGCGTCACCGCTCTTGAAGTGTTCGAGTTGCGCCAGCGCGATGATAATCGCCAGGCCGTTGACGAAGCCGAGCATTACCGGGTGCGGCACCATGCGCACCAGTTTTCCCAGTTTCAGCAACCCGAACGCCAGCATGATCAGGCCACCCAGCAACACCGTCGCGAGTAAGTACTGCACACCGTGCTGCACCACCAACGCGACAATGACCACTGCCATCGAACCGGCCGCACCGGAGACCATCCCCGGCCGTCCGCCGAAGAGCGCGGTCAGGGTGCAAATGATGAACGCGCCGTAAAGCCCCATCAACGGATTGAGGTGGGCGACGAGCGCGAAAGCAATGCATTCGGGAAGCAGGGCGAATGAGGTAGTGAGTCCGGCCAGGACATCGGCGCGCAGACGGATTGGTTTCATGGGGGATCGGACACAGCAGGGAAAGAGGAGGCGGATGTTACGGAATTGAGGGAAACCCGGCCAGTTGTAGGGCTGCGGGAAACGCCTTCGCGAGCAAGCCCGCTCCCACATTCGAGCGCATTCCATCTGGAGGAATACGGTCGAATCTGGGAGCGGGCTTGCTCGCGAAGGAAGCGACGCGGTCTAGAGCGAACTCACACCATCTCGTCCCGAATCCATTCAACCACCGACGTCCGCTTCGGCACCCAGCCCAACAACTCACGCGCATGCTTGCCGCGAACCCGGCTGTTGGAACCCAAACCATAGTTGGCCATCTCATAACCCCACTCGGCCTCGGCATCTTTCAGCGGCCAGTCTTGCGGCTCGCCCAGATTCAACGCCTCGGCAATCGCCGTGGTCATGTCGATGAACGACGCTTCACCACTTTCAACGAAGTAGAACGTGCCCGGTACGTTTTTGGTCAGCGCCAGCAGGTACAGCGACACCACGTCTTCGATGTGCACATTGGACCAGATGTTCTGGCCGGTGCCGACATGACGCACCACGCCACTTTTGCGCGCCTGTTTCAGCAAGCGCGGCAACTGCACGCTGTCTCGTTTGACGCCCAGGCTGTGGCCGTAGATCAGGGTGTTGCAGATCACCGCCGAGTTCACCCCGTCTTTTGCCGCAGCGAGGATCAGGTTGTCGATGGCCACGCGAGCAGCCTTGTCGACCGTCGGTTCTGGCAGGCTGTCTTCCTGATAGATGACGTCGCTGGATTTACCGCCCGACGCATCGCCGACGATGCTCGAACCGCTGGTGTGCAGGAACACTTTGCCGGAACCGCGCAAGGCATTGAGCAAGGCTTCCACTGCACCGCGATGGTCGCTGCTGGCGGCGTTGATCACGGCGTCGGCAGCGCGAGCCTGTTCGGCCAGTAGTGCACTGTCGTCAAGAGTACCGATGACCGGGGTGATGCCCAAAGCGCTCAACTCATTGGCCTGTTCGGTGCTGCGCACCAGGCCGGTGACCGTGTGGCCAGCGCGGACCAGGCCCGTGGCGATGGAGCCGCCAATAAAACCGGCAGCGCCGGTAACGAATACGTTCATGGAGAAACTCCCTGCGTGAATAAGTGATGCAACGAGTATCAAGCAGTCATCACTGACGAAAAATCCCCGTTGACCCAATTCACTCTTGCGCAGGGATCACGAATCAGCCCTTGAAATCCGAGTTTGCGTAAACCGCCAATTTGCCCTGGATAAAGTCCAGAAAGCACTGAATCCGCAGGGCCAGTTGCGAGTTGCGGTAGTACACCGCGTTGATCGGCTGACGGTAGCCGCTGTTGAAATCCGCCAGCAGCACCTTCAGACGCCCGGCGCGGATGTCGTCGATGGTCATGAAATGCGACAGGCTGGCAATGCCCTGGCCTTCCAGCGCCAGGTGCCTGATCGTCTCGCCGCTGGACGCGCTGATCGACGCCTGAATCGGCCAGCGATCACCGTGCACATAGCGCAATGGCCACTGGTTGAGGCCTTCGTTGTTCGTAAAGCCCAGCAGTGCGTGCCCGGTCAGGTCCTCGACCACCATCGGTGTGCCGTGTTGCTCAAGGTAGGCCGGGCTGGCGACGATGTGCAGCGGACTGCAACCCAGCGAACGGGCGTGCAGGGTCGAGTCGGCCAAAGTGCCGATGCGGATGGCGATGTCGGTGCTCTGTTCGAGCAGGTCGATGATCAGGTCGTTGCTGTTGAGTTCGAGCTGAATGTCCGGGTAGAGCCGACGGAATTCGTCGATGTACGGCACGATGGCGTGCAGCATGAACGGCGAGGCGGCGTTGATCCGCAGGCGCCCGGACGGGGTTTGCTGGCGCGAATTGAGGCGTTCTTCGAGCTCGTCCATCTGATCGAGAATCAGCTTGGCGTGCTCGAAGAAATACTTGCCCTCCTCGGTCAGGTCCATGCGGCGCGTGGTGCGGTTGATCAGTGTGGTGTCGAGCTTGGCCTCCAGCCGCGACAGCGTACGGCTGACCGCCGAAGGTGTTTGCCCGACCTGCTCGGCAGCAGCGGAAATGGACCCGCACTCAATCACGCAGACGAAAATCTGCAACTCATCGGATCTGGCTTTCACGTGTGGCCCTTATCGATAATTCACCGCCGCTTTTACTGTAGGAGCCGGCTTGCTGGCGATAGCGTTTTCGAAGACGCCATCGCCAGCAAGCCGGCTCCTACAGTTTGGGATTCCAGATGACGATAGTAGCCGAGCCTCAGGCTTTGAGGTTGAACACCTCATTCAGGTGCTGCTCATAGCGCGCCACGTCGGCTTCGATGTTCGGACGCTTCATCACGTCAACGCACAGGAACGTCGGCAAACCGGTCATGCCGATAAACTCGTTGGCCTTGTGGAACGGGAAGTACACCGCGTCCACGCCCTTGGCTTCGAAGAAGTCGGTCGGGTCGTCGAAGGCTTGCTGCGGCGCGTTCCAGGTCAGCGACAACATGTATTGCTTGCCCTGCACCAGACCACCGCTGCCGTACTTTTGCGAGGCGTCGGAACGGGTGCGACCGTCGCTGGCGTAGAGGCTGCCGTGGCCTTCGGTGAAGACTTCGTCGATGTACTTCTTCACGGTCCATGGCGCGCCCATCCACCAGCCGGGCATCTGATAAATGATCACGTCGGCCCAGAGGAATTTGGCGACTTCTTCGGCGACGTCGTAACCCTCGTCGATGAAGGTGCCTTTCACGTCAATGCCGCCGCGATCCAGCACGCTCAACGCGGCTTCATGCAGGGTGGCGTTGTAGCGGCCGTCGGAGTGAGCAAACTTTTTGCCGCCATTGAGCAACAGGACTTTTTTCATGAAAAATCTCGGAAGGGTCAGAAATTGGATGGCGGCAGGTTAATGGCCCGCCTCGCGCGGAATAAGCCCTGAATTCACAAAACTCATTTGACTCATACGCACGAATCAACACGCGATTGTTGCCATAGACTTGCGCCGATTCTGAACTTGAGGAGGTTTTCTGATGAGTGAAATGCAAGGCTTCATCCTGCACGCCAAGACCCGCCCGGAAAAATCCGATGCCTTCGAAGCGTTTTTCCGTGGCTATGTGCAAGCCAGCCGTGCCGAACCCGGCTGCATCGAGTACCACATGCTGCGCGACAAACAGGATCCGACCCTGTTTATCTTCTTCGAGATCTGGCAATCCCAGGCCCACCTCGACGTCCACTCGAACCTGCCGCACATGAAGCAGTTCCTCGAGCAGCGCGAAGAATATCTGGAGCAGGATTTCGAGATCCGCGACATCGAGATGCTTAGCCCGTCGTCCGCTACCCGCTGATCAGCAAGTGGCCGCCGAGTGCGCCCAGGCCGATGAAAAACACGCGTTTGAACAAGGGCGCGCTGATCCGCTGACGCAGCCATTGCCCAAGCAACATGCCCAGCACTGCCGGGATCAGCGCCAGCAATGACGCGCTCAACTCGCCACCGCCCAACGCCCCGCGCCACAACAGGCCGGCGGCGAGTGCGAGGGTCGACACGGTGAACGACAAGCCCAGCGCCTGCACCAGTTCATCCTTGCTCAAGCCCAGTGCTTGCAGGTACGGCACCGCCGGAATCACGAAGACGCCGGTGGCCGAGGTGATGACGCCGGTCAGCACACCGCACATCGGCCCGAGCCAGCGTTCGGTCGGGTTGCCGACGCGCAAGGTCGGCAGGAACAACCCGCTCAGCGCGTAGAGCAGCAACGCCGCGCCCAACCCTCGCACCACCCAGTGACCGCCGGCCATGCCGATCCACAGCGTGCCGGCGCCGGTACCGATGAAGATCGCCAGCAGCATCGGCCACAGCCGTTTGACCAACCCGCGCAAATGCCCGCCGAATGCCAGTTGCCAGACGTTGGTCAGGGTCGCGGGAATGATCAGTAGCGCCGCAGCCTGCGACGGCGCCATAGCCAGACCGAGCAGGCCCATGGCGATGGTCGGCAGGCCGAGCCCGATGACGCCTTTGATCATCCCGGCCAGCAAGAACGTCGCAATGACCAGCAGTGAAAGGGCCAGACCAAGGTTTTGGTAGAACGCGGCGAGTGTATTCATGGGGCTATCCTGAGCCCGGAATGGTCGGGTGAAAATCTGCCATATACTGAGGTTGCCTCTTGTTTTGGTAGAGGCATAGGAAATTGTAGATGCAACTGACGCCTTCGCGAGCAAGCCCGCTCCCACAGGGGAATGTATTTCAAATGTGGGAGCGGGCTTGCTCGCGAAGGCGTCCGACCAGACAACACATACCAGAAGGCCGTTCTAATGCACTTCGACCTGACCGACCTGCGCCTCTACCTGAACATCCTCGATACCGGCAACATCACCGCCGGCGCCGCTCGCAGCCATTTATCCCTGGCGGCGGCGAGCGCGCGAATCCGTGCGATGGAATCCTCTCTGGGAACCGATTTTCTCGAACGCGGTCGGCGCGGTGTCACCCCCACGCCTGCGGGAAAAGCCCTGGCGCAACACGCCCGGCTCCTGTTGCAACAGGCCGAACGCATGCAGCAGGACCTGGCCGAATATGCCAAAGGCGTCAAAGGTCAGGTGCGCTTGTTGTGCAACACCACAGCAATCACCGAGCACCTGCCGGAAGTGCTGGCGGACTTCCTGTGCCACCATCCCAACCTCGACATTGACCTGCAAGAGTTGCCCAGCGCCCGTATCACTCACGCCCTGCGCCAGGGCGCTGCAGACCTTGGCATCGTCTCCGATGCCGTGGACACCCAAGCCCTCGAAACCCTGCCCTTTCGCGATGATCCGCTGGTGCTGATCATGCCGCCCGACCATTCACTGGCGAACGGCGCGCCCCCGAATTTCAGCGACACCCTGCATCACGATTACGTTGGCCTGAGCGCCAACAGTGCACTGGCGGTGTACCTCGAAGAACAGGCGCTGCACGCGGGGATGCGCCTGCAAATCCGCATCCGTGCGGAAGGCTTCGACGGCGTGATGCGCATGGTCGCTCACGGTGCCGGGCTGGCGATTGTGCCGCTGGCGGCGATCCAGCGCCGGGCCGTCGGTCATCCGTTCAAGTGCTTCGCCCTGAAGGAAGAATGGGCACAGCGCAAACTGCTGCTGTGCGCCCGCTCATTCACTGGCCTGCCCGGTTACGCCAGAGCCTTGCTCGACGCGTTGCGCGCGCCTTGAACACCAGTGTTTGGCCCAACTGGCACCTGTATGACGAAGGCCACGCAGAGTAATATCTGCCCCTTCAAATCAGGCCTGGCCACAACAACCAAAAAGGGAACCAGATGGCGGATGAAATCTTGCAACCGGCAACGCTCAAGCGGAGGTTGAAAAATCGTCACATTCAACTGATCGCATTGGGCGGCGCCATTGGTACGGGGCTGTTCCTGGGCTCCGCCGGAGTGCTCAAGTCCGCCGGACCGTCGATGATCCTCGGCTATGCGATTGCCGGTTTCATCGCGTTCCTGATCATGCGCCAACTGGGCGAGATGATTGTCGAAGAACCGGTGGCCGGCTCGTTCAGCCACTTCGCTCACAACTACTGGGGCGGTTTTGCCGGTTTCCTGTCCGGCTGGAACTACTGGGTGCTGTATGTGCTGGTGGGCATGGCCGAGCTGACCGCCGTCGGCAAGTACGTGCAGTTCTGGTGGCCGGAGGTTCCCACCTGGGTCAGCGCGGCGGTGTTCTTCGTGCTGGTCAACCTGATCAATACGCTGAACGTCAAAGTCTTCGGCGAGATGGAGTTCTGGTTCGCAATCATCAAGGTCGTGGCCATCATCGGCATGATCCTCCTCGGCTGCTACATGCTGTTCAGCGGCACCGGCGGCCCGCAAGCATCGGTGAGCAACCTGTGGAGCCACGGCGGTTTCTTCCCCAACGGCACCACCGGTCTGCTGATGGCGATGGCGTTCATCATGTTCTCCTTCGGCGGCCTGGAACTGGTCGGCATCACCGCCGCCGAAGCCAGCGAACCGCGGAAGGTCATTCCCAAGGCCATCAACCAAGTGGTTTATCGGGTGTTGATCTTCTACGTCGGTGCTCTCACCGTGTTGCTGTCGTTGTATCCCTGGGACCAACTGCTGCAGACACTGGGCGCCTCGGGCGATGCCTACAGCGGCAGTCCGTTCGTGCAGATTTTTGCCTTGATCGGCAGCGACACCGCCGCGCAAATCCTCAACTTCGTGGTACTCACCGCCGCGCTCTCGGTCTACAACAGCGGCGTCTACTGCAACAGCCGCATGCTCTACGGCCTGGCCGAACAAGGCGATGCACCCAAGGTGCTGATGAAGCTGAACAAGCAAGGCGTTCCGTTGCTGGCACTGGGCGTTTCAGCGTTGATCACGATGCTGGCGGTGCTGGTCAACTACGTTGCCCCGCATGAAGCGCTTGAGTTGCTCTTCGCCTTGGTGGTTGCCTCGCTGATGATCAACTGGGCGCTGATCAGCCTGACGCATCTGAAGTTTCGCAAGGCCATGGTGCAGCGCGGCATCGTGCCAGGCTTCAAGGCCTTCTGGTCGCCGTACACCAATTACCTGTGCCTGGCGTTCATGGCCGTGATCATCGGCGTCATCTGGATGATTCCGCCGGTGCGCGCTTCGGTGTACGCCATGCCGGTGTGGGTATTGGTCATCTACGGGTGCTACCGGTTGCGCATCGCCCGGCATCGAAAGCTGCCAGTGGCTCAATAAACACTGAATAAAAAAACGCCCCGGCATTCGATGAATACCGGGGCGTTTTTTTATGGGATACGTCCATGACCGAGCGTTTCTGGACACCCCGATGTCGAGCACAGACAACTGATGCCGCACCAAGCCCGATAGGGTGCGACTTCAGTTATCCCTCACGCTCGGAGTCATCATGTCCGCACCGATTACCGTTCTTCGCGACACTCACCCACTGCCCGTCCTCGACGCCTGCAAATGGGAAAAGCTCGAAGGCGATCCGCACACCGTCAACCTCAACGCCTACACCAGCGAAGACGGCAGCAAGATCATGGGCACCTGGATCTGCACGCCGGGCAAATGGTATGTGGAATACGTGAAGTGGGAATACTGCGACTTCCGCGAGGGCTACTGCATCATCACCCCGGAAGGAAAAGAGCCGATCCATCTGCGTGCCGGTGACATTTTCGTCATTGAGCCGGGGATGAAAGGCACGTGGGAAGTGGTTGAAACCGTGCGCAAGTATTTCGTGTTTGCCTGATGCAAAAAAACCGGGAAATCACCCGACGTGATTTCCCGGTAAATGTCGATGCGCACATGCAATACCTGTAGGAGCCGGCTTGCTGGCGATGGGGCCGGCACATTCAACATTGATGGTGACTGATCCGCCGCCATCGCCAGCAAGCCGGGCTCCTACAGTGGTTTGCGATAGCTGTTGATGATCGCCGAGAAGTCCTTGCCACCTTCCCCACGCTGACTCATCGCCTGATACAACTGCTGGGCCACCGCGCCGAGCACCACCGGTTGGTGCGCCTGACGTGCCGCTTCCGTGGCCAGTCCCAGATCCTTGAGCATCAGTTCGGCACCGAAACCGCCGGTGTAGCCGCGCGAGGCCGGCGCCGTTTCGACGATGCCCGGCCACGGGTTGTACATCTCCGAACTCCAGCAACGCCCCGTGGAACTGTTGATGATCCCGGCGAGCACCGTGGTGTCGATCCCGAGCGCATCACCCAGCGCCATGGCTTCGCTGACGCCAACCATGGAAATCGCGAGAAGAAGGTTGTTGCAGATCTTGGCGATTTGCCCGGTGCCGACTTCGCCACAGTGGACGATGTTGCGGCCCATCTGCGCCAGCACCGGTTGCAGGGTGGCGAACAGCTCCGGCGTGGCGCCGACCATGAAGGTCAGCGTCCCGGCCGCCGCGCCGCCAGTGCCACCCGACACTGGCGCATCGGCCATGGCCACGCCTTGCTTGGCAGCGGCTGCCGCGACATCACGCGCCGTTTGCGGATCGATGGTGCTGCAATCCACGGCCGGCACGCCTTTGGCAATTCCCGCCAGCACGCCGTCTTCACCCAGCCACACGCTGCGCACATGCACCGCGGCGGGCAGCATGGTGATCACCAGTTCTGCACCTTGAGCCGCTTCACGGGCCGTCGGGCTGATGCTGCCGCCCAGTTGTTCCAGCTCGGCCAGAACGGTTTTGTTCAGGTCGACCAGCCGCAGCGAATGGCCGGCCTTGATCAGGTTGCGCGCCATCGGCGCGCCCATGTTGCCGAGACCGATAAAAGCAATTTTCATGTCCGGCTCCTTAACGCAAGTTGATGGTGGTGTTCACACCGTCATTGACGCTGTCGTCATCGAACCAGCGACTGGTGACGGTCTTGGTCTGAGTGTAGAACTGCACCACTTGCTTGCCATACGGGCCGAGGTCGCCGAGCTTGGAACCGCGTGAACCGGTGAAGCTGAAGAACGGGACCGGCACCGGAATTGGAATGTTGATGCCGACCTGACCCACGTCGATTTCGCTCTGGAATTTGCGCGCCGCCGCACCGCTCTGGGTGAACAGGCCGGTGCCGTTACCGAATGGGTTGGCGTTGACCAGGGCGATGGCCTCGTCGAGCGTGTTCACTTCCAGCACCACCAGCACCGGGCCGAAGATTTCCTGGGTATAGATCTGCATATCGGGCGTCACGCCGGAGAACAGGGTTGGGCCCACAAAGTTGCCCTTCTCATAGCCAGGAACCGTGATGTCGCGACCATCCAGCTCAAGCTTGGCGCCTTCCTTGATGCCGCTTTCGATCAGATCGAGGATCCGCGCCTTGGCTTTTTTGGAGATCACCGGGCCCACATCAGTGCCCGGCTCGCTGCCGGCATTGACCTTGAGTTTCTGCGCCAGCGCCTTCAGGTCTGGCAGCCATTGCTTGGCCGCGCCCACCAGCACCACCACGGAGGTGGCCATGCAACGCTGACCGGCCGCACCGAAACCGGCACCGACCAGCGCATTCAGCGCTTGTTCGCGGTTGGCATCCGGCAGCACAACGGCGTGGTTTTTCGCACCCATCATCGATTGCACGCGCTTGCCGTGTTTGCCGGCCAGGTCGTAGACGTGAGTACCAACGGCGGTCGAACCGACGAAGGAAACGGCCTTGATATCTTTATGCGTGCAGAGCGCGTCCACCACGTCCTTGCCGCCATGAACGACGTTAAGCACGCCTGCCGGAACGCCGGCCTCGATCGCCAGCTCCACCAGCAGCATGGTTGACATCGGGTCCTGTTCGGACGGCTTGAGCACGAAGGTGTTGCCGCAGGCGATGGCCATCGGGAACATCCACAGCGGAATCATCGCCGGGAAGTTGAACGGGGTGATGCCGGCGCAGACGCCGATAGGCTGACGCAGGGTGTAGGTATCGACGCCGCCCGCGACGTTCTCGGCGAATTCGCCCATTTGCAGACTGCCGATGGAGCAGGCGTGTTCGACCACTTCCAGGCCGCGGAAAATATCGCCTTCAGCGTCGGCTATGGTTTTGCCCTGCTCGTTGCTGAGCACCACGGCGATGCGTTTGGAGTGCTCACGGATCAGCGCCTGAAGCTTGAGCATGATGCGCATGCGCGCGCCGATCGGGGTCAGCTTCCAGGTCTGGAAGGCACGATGGGCGGCACTGATCGCGGCGTCGACTTCCTGCGCCGTGGCGAACGGAACCTTGGCCAGTACTTGCTGGGTCGCCGGGTTGACGATGTCGTGCCATTCGGAGGTCTGGGATTCGACCCACTCGCCGTCGATCAACAGCTTGACCTTTTGCACAGTGGTTTCGTTGGGCGTGAGCGATACGTTCATGCTGGTCTCCTGGACATTGTTCTTATACAGAGAGCTTTCAGGGGAGAAACTCGCCTGGGGATGAGACGGCTGTCGCGATTTGGTTGTCGGACTGTTTTTGGAGTATAGATGTGCAAACTTCTAATAAGAACGCACATAAAAGCCGGTCCATCATGCAAAAAAACATCACGTCTTTAGGTTCACTGAACTGGGATGACCTCAAGTTTTTCCTTGAAGTCGCCCGCACCCGCAAGGCCAGCACCGCGGCCAAGCGCCTGGCGGTGGACTACACCACTGTGTCCCGGCGCATCAGTTCGCTGGAAGCGTCGCTGGGCACGCTGCTGTTCGAGAAATCCCGGACCAGCGGTTTCGTCCTGACCGCCGAAGGCCAGCGATTGCTCGGTTATGCCGAGTCGATCGAAAGCACATTGCACATGGCCTGCGAGCAGGTTTCAGGTTCCGGCGTGGCGCTGTCGGGGCACGTGCGGATGGGGTGCACGGAAGGATTCGGCAGCTTTTTCATCACCCCGCAACTGAGCCATTTCGTCGATGCCTACCCGGCGATCTCGGTGGACATCCTTCCACTGCCGCACTTCATCAGCCTGTCCAAGCGCGAGGCGGACATCGTCATTGCGCTGGAGCGCCCCGAGCATGGCCCCTACGTCTGCTGCAAACTCTGCGACTACAAATTGCAGCTGTACGCGACCCTGGACTATCTGGACAAACACCCGCCCATCCACCGCCCGGCAGACTTGGGCAAACATTCATTCATCAGTTATGTCGACGACCTGGCGTTCAGTTCGGAGCTGTTGTACCTGGCAAACGTGCTGCCCGGCGCCAGTGCCAATCTGCGCAGCACCAGCGTAATCGCGCAATTCGTGGCCGCGCAGCAGGGGCGGTCACTGGCGATCCTGCCGTGTTTCCTCGCCGCGCAGGACCCGCGTCTGCTGCCGGTGTTGCCGGAGGAGATCAACATCACCCGGCAATTCTGGATGTACTGCCGGGAGGACTTGCGCAAGCTCAAGCGGATCACCCTGTTGTGGGATTACATCCGTACGGTCACCGAGCAGAATCAAGGGCTGTTGATGGGTGAGCGGCGGGACATGGTGTTCGCCGATTAATCGGCGCTGACCACGATCGACACCCGGCGGTTCTCGGTTCGGCCGGCGGCGGTGTCGTTGGAGGTGACGGGCTGACTGCTGCCGAGGCCGCGTAGCTGGATGTTTTGTTCCTTCATGCCCGCTGTGGTCAGAACCTTGCCAACGCTTTTCGCGCGGCGCAGGGACAGCTGTTCGTTATACGGTTCTTTGCCCGAGGTGTCGGTGTGACCATCGACCCGCACTCGCTCGATCCCGACACTCAGCAATGCCTTGCCAATGCGTTCGACGATCTCGGTGCTCTGCAGATTGAGCGTTTCGACGTCACTGCCAAACAACACTTTGCCAGACAACCCGAATGCCCAGCCCTCGTCGGTCAACTCGAAACCTTGCTGTTTGAGCATCGTGACCTGCGCCGGGGTCAGGCCTTTTTGCGGTGCCGTCTGGCAACCGGACAATGCCAGCACGGCCATGAACAGGGGGATCGTGAAGAATCGCAGGGGGAGTGAGAACACGGGTATTAGCTCCTGGTTTGAACATCGGCGACAGGGTGCTCCGCCCCTGACGTGTGCTGAGCACCTCTGGCGAGGCGCTTGGCTTGGTACATGGCCGCATCGGCAGCGTGGAGCAAAGCCCCCGGTGTCGTCCCATGATCGGGGTACACGGCGATGCCGATACTGAGAGAGGTCAACACTTGGCTGGTCCCCGGCAACGGGATCGGCATTTCCATGCTTTCAAGGATTTTGTCGGCGATCCGCTCGGCGTCTTCGGTCTTGTGCAGCGGGGTCAGCAGGACGGCAAATTCATCGCCCCCCAGACGCGCTACCAGATCGTCTTCGCGCAGTTGCGCACGAACCCGATTGGCCACGGCCACCAGCACCGCATCGCCGGCGGCGTGACCGAAGTTATCGTTGATCTCCTTGAACCGGTCGCTGTCGAGAAACAGCACTGCCACGCGTTCGTTGAGCTTGCTGGCGTTGCGCAGAGAACGAATCAATCGGCCTTCGAAAAACGCCCGGTTCGGCAGCCCGGTGAGGCTGTCATGGCTCGCCTGGTGGGCCAGTGTTTCGTTTTCGCTTTGCAGGTGGGTCTGCCAGGATTCGAGTTCGTCGAGCAAGGCATTGAAGTCGTTGCCCAGGTTGTCGAGTTCGGCAATGGCGGCCGGCGGCACACGCCGGTCGAAGGCACGGTCACTGCGTGCAGCATGAGCCACGGAAGCCAGGCTGCGCAGGGGGCCCGTGATCCCGCGAAGTTGTCGGCGTGCGAGATACAGCGCCATCCAGGCGCTGACAGCGGTGCACAGAATGATACCCACCAGTCCACTGAGCAAAAAGCGCATCAGGCTGCCACCGTGACCGGTGAGCTGGACACTGCCGATTTCCTGGCCCTGATGGACAATCGGCATGCTGATCGGTTTTTCCAGAAACGCCTTGGCCATCTGCATTTCCAGGTCCGAGAAAAACCCGGTTTCCGGTCGCTGCCAACGGGCCAACAACTTGCCCTGCTCGTCCAACACCTGGGCATCAGCCACTTCTTCGGTGGACGCGATCAATGCCAGGGCCTCCGTGGCGGCCGCCTTGTCGTTGAACACCACCGCTGCTTCCACGGTGTAGTTGATGGAGCGTGCAATCAGGTGCAGGTTGTGGTCGGCGTAAACCCGCAAGGCCAGTACACCCAGCAACGTCAGCGAGACGCTGGCCATGGCCACGCCCACCAGCGCGACGATCAAATGACCGCGACCGATGACCGAGCGCAAGGTCGGGCGGCTATCCGGTTTGAATAGCGTCATGGTGCCGCCGGCTTGCGGCGGGACAGTTGCAGCACGCTGGGGTGGATTCTCACGCCGCTACGGGCGACGGAATCCAGATTGACCTCAAAAGACACCTGCTCATCGCCGACTCGCAGGCAGAACAGGCTGCCGACGGTGCATTGGTCATCGCTTTCGCTGATGCTCAGCACCGGACGCCCCGCCAGCGAAGCGAAGAGCCGGCTGCGTTCCTCGCTGGTCAGTTTGCCGATGTACACTGCGTCGCACTCACCGACAATGGACGGGTTGTCGGCCAGCAAACGGCGCACGGTAACGGGACGGCCGGTGGCCTGGGTCGTGCCTTTGACCAGATCGTCGGTGTATTCGGTGGGACCGACTATGCACAAACGCAGTTGTGCTGGCTCAACAGGCCAACGGGCATAACTGAGGATGCCGAGTACTACCTGCGTAACGGCTTGGGCGCGTTGATCGGCCATGCCGGGTAGCGTCTGCACTTGCGCGAAAACGAAGCCACTGAGCAAACAGAGAAGGCCTGCCAGCATGACTCGCTTGCAGACAACAATGCGCTCTGTCGTCCAGACAGCCACCTTCATGCAGGGATTCTCTTCGATCGTATCAGGATGATGCCGCAACGATAGCATAGCGTCGAAACGCTCGCGAGGCGGCACAAGACGGCACTTCGGACAGTTTCCGTCGTCAGGCGCTGCCTTCTTCAATCCCCCGGCGACATGGCCTCTTCCAATTCCAGCATCAGCCCGCTCAGGCGCTTGACCTTGCGTCGCACCGCCTCTTCAAACACGCCGGCTCGCGGTTCGATCAAGGTAAACCAGTGCTTGGCGCGGGTGATGCCGGTATAGATCAGCTCCTTGGTCAGAACCGGGTTCAGGGCGTCCGGCAAAATCAGCGCCGTGTGGGCGAACTCGGAGCCCTGGGACTTGTGCACGGTCATGGCGTACACCGTTTCGACATCATTCAGCCGGCTCGGCAGGACAAAGCGCACACCGCCCTGGCCGTCGTTGCGCGGGAAGGCAACGCGCAGCACCTGGCGCCCTGCGTCGGGCCCCTCGCGTTCCGGCAGCTTGAGAGCAATGCCGATGTCACCGTTCATCAAGCCCAGGCCATAGTCGTTGCGGGTCATCAGCACTGGCCGACCTTCGTACCACGGCTGGTTGCTGTCGATCAGTCGGGCCTTGAGCAGCGCGTCAGTCACTCGCTGATTCAGGCCTTCCACGCCCCATGGCCCCTTGCGCACGGCGCACAGCAACTGGAAGGCATCGAAGGCCTGCAGCACGTCGCGAGCCCAATCGGTCCAGCGCGGATCATCAAGGGTGCTGTCGAGCGACGGTCGCCGATCGCGCAACAGGCTCAGGTAATGCCGATACCCTTGCGGCCCGTCGCCGTGGCCTTCGAGCAACAAGCGCTCCAGCGCCCTGTCGTGCTCACCTTTGAGAGGCAGGGAAAACACATCATCATGGTTTCCAGCCGCCAATAACTTGCGAGCTTCTTCCGGTTGCTGCCGATTGACCCAGCGAGCCAGTTGGCCAATGCCGCTGCCCTCGCCGAACCGACGAGAGTGGCGCAGCATCACGACCTGCTGGGCCAACGGATGAGTCCCGTGGGTGTCTTCCTGCAAACCACTGGTCTCGAGGTTTTCACCACTGATCGCTTCCAGCCACTGGCGCGTCTGTGGGCTGTACCAGCCTGCCTCGGCGTCGCGACACAAATCGCCCAGCACGGCGCCGGCTTCCACCGATGCCAGTTGATCCTTGTCACCGAGCAGCACCAGTCGGGCATGGGCCGGCATCGCGTCGAGCAGATTGGCCATCATTTCCAGGTCGATCATCGAGGCTTCGTCGACCACCAGAACATCCAATGGCAAACGATTACCGGCGTGGTGCCGAAAGTGTCGGGTTCCGGGACGGCTGCCGAGCAGGCGGTGCACAGTGGTGACGTCTGACGGAATTTTTTCTCGCACGGCCTCGGCCACTTCCAGCGTCCGGACTTGCTGGCTGATGGACTCCGTCAGCCGTGCCGCCGCTTTACCGGTGGGGGCGGCGAGACGGATGCGCAGTGGTTTGCCTGCCTCCACCGCCGGTGCCTGCAACAGCGCCAGCAAACGTACGACCGTGGTGGTCTTGCCGGTCCCGGGACCGCCGGTGACGATGCTGAATGCACTGCGGGTCGCCAAGGCACACGCGAGTTTCTGCCAGTCGATCACCTCGCCGGGCCGAGCCGGGCCGAACAGACCGGTGAGACGTTGGGACAAATCATTCGGTGTGGATTCGTGCTCCGCCAGACGCAGGCGCAGCGCGTCATCGATACGTCGCTCGTACCCCCAGTAACGGCGCAGGTACAAACGTTTTCCCGATAACACCAACGGTCTTTGCTGTGCCGTTTCGCTGCTATCGGCCGCCAATGCAACCAGACTGCTGGCAGCCAGGACCTTGCACCAGTGGGCGCCGTCCAGCGTCTCAAGCAATTGCGAAGGCAGCAGCATCGCGCCACTTTGCAGGTCGCCTTCCGGTGGCAAGGAGAGGGCGAAATCCGGTGCCTTGAGCGTCTCGAACAGATCCAGGCAGACGTGACCGTGACCCAGTTGATGACTGGTCAACGCCGCCGCCAGCAGCACCAATGGATCACCGTCTGGAGCAAGCTCGTGCAAAAAGGCAACGAAGGCTTTGTCCAGCGCCCGCAACCAGCCGCGCTCGACCCAGCGCGTGAGCAACAACAGCAAATCATCGGCACGGCTCAACGGCGCCAGACCTGCCAGGCTTTCGGCTGCCAACGGTGTGGGCAACAAATCGGCGAAGGTGCGGCTCATAGCAATACTCCCTGTTCCCAGGCCGGTTCGGCCTTGGGTTCCGGCTTACCCTGGAACAGCCGGTCCAGACGCTCAATCAGCTCTCTGGGAGGACGGGCAAAATACACGCCCTGACTGGACGCGCGCGTTCCGCGCAGGAACAGATACAACGCCCCTCCGACATGCCGGTCGTAATCGTAATCGGCCAGCCGCGCCTTGAGCTGACGATGCAGGGCCAACAGGTACAACACGTATTGCAGGTCGTAGCGATTGTCCAGAATCGACTGCTCCATGGCCTGTTCGGTGTAGGCCATGTCATCGACGCCCAGCCAGTTGGATTTGTAATCGGCGACGTAATAACGACCATCGTGCTCGAACGTCAGGTCGATGAAGCCTTTGAACATGCCATTGAGCAGCACCGGTTCGGCCGCGACACGGGCAACACCATTGTGAGTGTATTGGCGGACCAACTCGTCGAGCTTGAGTACATCGACCTTGTGGCTGGCGAACCAGAACTCCATCTCGACACGGTATTGCTTCAGTTGCCCAAGAATCACGGGCGCCTGTCCCGCGCCGATGTGCAGCGGGGATTTGAGCAAGTGCTGCAGCCAATCGCTCAGCGTGGTGATCCAGCCTTCCCAGCCACGACGGTTGCAGCGACGGGCAATCGCGTCTTCCACGGCTTGCGGCGTGGCGGCAAAACCTTCGTCACCGGCCCACTCAAGCAAACCATGGAGAAAGGTGCCGGGATTCGGACCGCGAGGGAATCGATGGATATCGGCACCGCCGGCGATCACTTCGCGCGGCGCTTCGGGATCGAGGCGCTCGTCGTCGAACAACTTTTGCGCCTGCGAGTTTTCCGGTGCCTCGTCACTGCCCATGCTCAGGGTTTCGCCAATGCGCAGGGCGCTGTAGGAAGCAATCCACCAGTTTTCGCTGGCCTTGCGCTTGGGGATCAGGGGAGCGAGCAACGTCGCATCGTTCTGCGGCGGATGGTAATGCTCATCCGTCTTTTCAGGCATCTCACTGTAATTCAGCGCGGGACAATCCTGCTGCAGGTCTTCCAGCCAACGCCTCAAGCCTTGCGACTCCGCTAATGGAGCACCGCCGCCCAACAGGTAACCCAACGCAGAAAGGTGCAACACCGAGCTGTTGTTATTACCGCGCTTGAGGTCAGTGACGCCGAGCCAGCAGGCGTGTTGAGCCCGGGTCAGCGCCACATAAAGCAAACGCAGATCCTCGGCCAGGCGTTCATCATCCGCCAGTGCGATCAACTCGGGCGTGGGCTTCAGGGTGACTCGAGCATTGCCCGACTCATCGTGGTAATGCAGCGGCAAACGGCTGCCGTCCACCGGTTTCGCCGAACACACGAACGGCAGAAACACCAAGGGATACTCAAGCCCCTTGGACTTGTGAATAGTCACGACCTTGACCAGTTGCTCGTCACTCTCCAGGCGCAGGATCTGCTCCTCACCCGCCTGACCGGACAGCGCCAGATGTTCGGACAAGTGCCGGATCAAAGCTTGCTCGCCGTCAAGTTCGGCGGCCGCCTGTTGCAGCAACTCCGACAGATGCAGCAAGTTGGTCAGCACCCGCTCGCCGTCACTGCGCGCAATCAATGCCTGAGGCAGCTGGAAGTCATGCAGCAAACGACGCAGCATGGGCAGCACGCCTTGCTTGCGCCAGAGCTCGCGATAACCACGGAACTGCATGACCCGCGCTTCCCAGGCAAGCTCGTCCTGATTCAACCGCTCAAGCTCGGCCAGCGACAGGTTCAAGGTGATGCTCGCCAGCGCTGCCCGCAACGGACGCTCGACATCCGGCTCGGCACAGGCCTTGAGCCAGGTGAGCAGATCGTGGGCTTCCTGGGCGGCGAACACCGAGTCCTTGTCCGACAGATAAACGCTGCGCACACCACGAGCGGAGAGTTCGGCGCGTACGGCCTGAGCTTCTTTGCCGTCGCGCACCAGGATCGCGATATCCGCCGGTAACAGACCTCTGAAGCCCTTGCCGTCCTGGAGGAAACCGGCCTTGCCTTGCTGTCCGCCGTTAAGCAACGTGGTGATTTCACTGGCGCAGGCGGCAGCCAATTGCTGTCGGTAAACCGCGCCGGACAGCGGTTGATCGGCGGACAGGTGCCAGATGTTCAGCGCGGGTACAACCTGCCCCTCGATGCTCAGAATTTCTTTGCGTCCCTGGGAGGCGACCGGCAGAAACGGCACGGGATTTTCGCCATTCTTTTCGCGAAACAGGAAGGCGCCACGCCCTGCCTCGCGCGATTCGGCGCGCTCAAATACATGGTTTACCGCACCGACCATGCCATGGCTGGAGCGGAAGTTGGTGCCCAATGTATGCAGTCGGCCAGCGGTGGCCTGGCGAGCGCGCAGGTAGGTATAGATATCGGCACCACGAAAGGCATAGATCGCCTGCTTTGGGTCTCCGATCAGGAACAGGCCGCATTCGGGGTTGTTGTCTTCGATGCGATAGATGCTTTCGAAAATCCGGTACTGTACCGGGTCGGTGTCCTGGAACTCATCGATCAACGCCACCGGAAACTGTTCGCGAATCAAGGTCGCCAGGCGCTCGCCTCCCTCGGATTGCAGCGCGGCATCAAGGCGCAGCAACATGTCATCGAAACCCATTTCCGCGCGACGACGTTTTTCTGCCTCGAACCGTGCACCCACCCATTGGGCGGCGTGTTGCAGAACCGCGGCATCGGGAGTCGGTAATCCATCGAGACTGACCTTGAGGCCAGGCATGGCGTCCAGTCCCGGATGATTGGGGACTTCGCTTTTTTTCCACGCTTCAGCCATACCCTCGGGGGTCAGGCGAGTGAAGCCAGTGCCGATATCCAACTGCTCAAGCAATTCGTCTTCGGCCCAGGCCTTCAACTTTTCGAACCAGGGTTCGAAGTAGCGCGCCTGCATCTTGCGCCCATCGACGCTTTTGCTGGCAACACCCTCGTGACAGATCGCAAGCAACTCGTCTGCCCACTGACGCCAGGGCATTTTGAGTTCGATCAAAGCTGCCCGTCGTTCCTGCAGACATTCAATGATCAGCTCGGCAGGCTCTTTGCCTGCGACACTGTCGCGTTCACTGGCGAACAACCCACGAACTCGTGGCAACAGGGCCGCCGGACCGCCCCAATTACCGCGCACCCAGTTCAGCGCATCGCCTTGCATCGGGTAGCAGAACAATCGCCAGTAATCGCGCAGGACTTCGCCCAGCAAATCACTGTGATCGGTTTCCAGGGTCTGGGTAAACAGGCTGCCACTGTCGAACGCATGCTCGCGCAACATTCGCTGACACCAGCTGTGGATGGTCGAGACAGCCGCTTCATCCATCCACTGGGCAGCGATGTCCAGACGGTTCGCGCATCCGGGCCACTGCTCCGGAAGGTACTGATCGCGCAGCTCCGCAATCAGGGCATCCGGCGGCGGTGTTTCATCGCGGAAAAACCGCGCGGCTTCTGCCAGGCGCGTTCGAATACGTTCGCGCAGCTCCTTGGTCGCGGCGTCAGTGAAGGTCACAACGAGGATTTGCGGCGGCAACAATTCACGCCCGAAGCCACTCGATTCGCCACCGTGGCCGAGGACCAGGCGCAGATACAGCGCAGAAATAGTGAAGGTTTTTCCGGTCCCCGCACTGGCTTCAATCAGTTGACTGCCGCGCAGCGGGAATGCCAGGGCCAGCGGTGTTTTCGCGGTCATGAGCGCGCCTCCTCGCTGCTCAATGAACGCCACGGCGCTTCAAGCATCGGTTTGTACAAAGCGTTGCACCAATCAGGGAAGGTCTCATCGGCAATCAGTGCGTCGTAGTCGGCAAACTGCCGGGCAAGCGCGGGACTTTCCCGGCGCTCGCCATCCGAGGTGATGCCGTCGCCTTCATAGGCTTTGCGGCCAGCGGCATCGGCTTTGACCGGATCTGTCTGAGCGAGCCAGGCAAACGCTGTTTTCACCGCAATGGGCAGAGGCTGACGCATGCCCGTTTGCCAGGCCATCAACAGGTCGCTCAGGATTAGGGATGCGGTATTTTTTTCAATCGGCCCCAGTAACAGACTGTCGTCACTGGCCACAAGTGCAGTGGTCATCTCCATGCCACTGGCACAAGCAACCAGATGATTGATCCATGGTCGTGTCAGACGATGCCACTTGCGGGATTTGATTGAGCCGATGCTGTTGGGGATCGTGGTGATCGACAGCAATCCACCGTCTGCGCGTTGATGCAGACCGCTGAGCCAACCTTCAAGGCGCAGACCTTGAAGTTCAAGATTGACTGGCAGAGCGCTGGCGAGTGGCGTGGGCCATAACGTCAGAAGCTGTTGATAGCGTTGCAGCAGATCCGGCAACGGTTCGATCAACTCTCGTTGCAGGCATTCGCCGAAACCGGCCATGGGCAGTAGCCCGCTGTTTTGCAGGCGTTTGGCATGCGCGTCCAACACCTCATCCGCACGCTCAAGCTGTGCCAGCGCGGCACCAAGCAAACTGTCGCTGAGGCTATAGCGTTGCAGCGCATCAAGTACAAAGGGCTCTTCATCGGCCAGCGGCACTTCAGCGGCTTCGAAGAACACCTTCAATCGCTGGCTGAAGAAATGTCGCACAGGATTGCGCAGGAAGTCCTGCAACTGACCGAGGCTCAGCGGCTCTTCCTGAACGTAAGGGGCCAGGATGTTGGTTTCGCTTGTTGGCTCAACAGCTTGATGAAGCACCTGCCATTCGTTGGCGAAGCTGAACAGGTCATCGCCTTCATGGAAATAACGGGCACTGAACGGCTGCAACGGATGCTCCTGAGTCAGGGCCTCAAGCAGATCTTCATCTGCATTGTGCAATCGCCAGCCACTGGCCAGATGGTCGCGCAACTGGCCGATCAATACGGACGCGGGACGCTCGCTGTTATCGCGAATGCTCCGGCCGACCCAACTGATATAGAGCTGATCACATGCCGACAGCAGCGCCTCCAACAGCAGATAGCGGTCATCTTCCCGGCGCGAGCGGTCACCCGGTCGGTAATCGCTGCCCATGAGGTCGAAGTCCAAAGGCGGTTGCGCGCGCGGGTAATCGCCGTCATTCATGCCAAGCAGACAGACCAGTTTGAACGGGATCGCGCGCATCGGCATCAACGTGCAGAAATTGACTGCGCCGGCGAGAAAGCGCTGGGACAAGCGACCTTGATCAAGGCCGGCGAGCCAGGCTTCGCGAACGACAGTCAACGGTAATTCGTCGTGCAAGCCGACCGACTCACAGGTCTCAAGCCAGGTTTCACGCAACTCTTCGAGCTGGGCCAACAGATAGTCGTCATGTTCATTACTGGCCTGGAAAAACAACTGCACCAACGCCTGCAACCGCATGCCCCATTGCATGGGCGGCGCCGGTTGCGAGAGTTCCCGGTGGGCAATCTCCAGCGCGTCCAATAAAGCAACCAGAGGACCGATGAGTGCGGCATCCAGACCACCAATCTCGTCGTAGGGCTCGATGCCTTCGCAGGCACTGCCGCTTCCCACTGCATAGCCGAGCAGCATCCGTCGCAGCCCGAAACGCCAACTGTTCTGTTCCAGTTCCTGAGGCAGGCCTAAACCCGCTCGTTGCCCGGCGTTCATGCCCCAACGGATGCCTGCGCCTTCAATCCAGCGATGCAGGGTGGGCAAGTCTCGCTCCTCCACACCAAAGCGAGCGCGCAGGGCCGGAACATCCAACAGGTCGAGGATTTCGCTGACGGGGAATCGACTGTCCGGCAGTTTGAGCAAATGTTCGACAGCGATCAGCAACGGATCACGGCCTCGTTGCCCCTGATCTGCGAGCGTGAAGGGAATGAAGCGCGGATCATGGCGTTCAAGCTGCCCGAATACTGCACGAATATGCGGGGCGTAGCTGTCGATATCCGGGACCATCACGATGACGTCGCGAGGCCTCAGCTCAGGATCTGCACTGAAACGGGAGAGCAACTGATCGTGAAGGATCTCCACCTCGCGTTGGGCGCTATGGGCGATGTGAAAACGGATTGATTGATCCACTTTTGGATCGACTGCCGGCCAGCGCTCACGCGTTTCATTCAGAGGACGTAATTCAAGAATGTCATCCTGCAATTGATTGAGCATGTTCAGTGGCTGGCTATCACTGAACAGGTCGATTCGCCCGTCACGAAATGCCGAACGATAGCTATTGGGATCGTCGTAGCTATCGAGCAGATTGATGTAGTCCCGCCCCTGTTTGCCCCACGCAGCCAACAGGGGGTGGGCATGCTGATGCAGGGTTTGCGGATCGAGGACAACCGGCATGCCACTCTTGCGAGCCTGACGTTTGTATTGATGCCGTAACAGGTCTTTATCGGCGACGATATCCGCCCAATGGTGACGACACGGGTTATGAACGCACAGCAAAACCTGACTGAAACGGGCCAGCCCGGCTAGCGCTTCCAGCGCCTGGGCGGGAAGCGAAGAAATACCGAAAACGATCACTCGTGAAGGAAGTCCATCCGGCGCAGTGTCCAGGCTGTTGATACGTTCGATAAATCGCTGATGGACGCCGGCACGGCTTTGCGCCATGCCTTGTTCACCGACATCCAGCAACAGTGCACGCCACAATTCTGCCTGCCAGCAGTTGGCAGGGGTCAGGGCTTTCGCTTCACCCCGAACGTTGCGTAGTTGATGACGACCTTCTGCCCAGTCCTCGAGCCAGTCGGCTCGGTACACCTGGTATTGGTCAAACAAGTCGGCCAGTCGCTCGGCCAGTTGATAGCGTTTGCGCAAATCGGTGTCATGGGTAAGAAAACGTTGCAGAGGTTCGAAGTGTGGATGATCGATCAACTGCGGAAGCAAGCGCATGAGGCGCCAGGTCAGCGGGGCTTTATCGAGCAGGGATTTGATCGGGATTTCATCTCGTCCAAGGACCATGCGATAGAGCTGCCACATGAAGCTGCCCGGCAACTGCACATCGATCGCTGCCGCGATACCGCAGCCGCCCATGTCGTCCTCTTTCGGGTCCTCAGCCAGTGCCAGTTTCAACCACTGGGCGATACCATTGCTCTGTACCAAAGCGATTTCATTTTCCAAGGGGGCCAGCGGGTAGCGCCGCATCCAGCTGACCACCAGGCTGCGCAACTCGTCCAGGCGGTTGCCGTGAACCACCATAAAACCAGCACTGAGGGACGTTGCGTCCGGCATAAAGGCTTCCTTGGAAAAATACAAAAGCTAGGGCCGAACCTTAGCATTGTCGGGAGACTGTGACAGCCGGGAGCCGTCCGGCATTGCTGTACGAACTTTCCTGCGGGCAAAACAAAACCCCTACCTGCATACGCAGATAGGGGTTTCGGAATTTAATCTTGACGATGACCTACTCTCACATGGGGAAAC
>NZ_VIUK01000042.1:0-29411 GCF_007828295.1 Pseudomonas sp. SJZ080 | reverse complement strand
ATCGACTCGGTTAGGCGTTAAACCGAGTCGCCTGCATCGCCAGCAAGCCGGCTCCTACAGGTGTCAGGCGTTGGTTTTTGCGATCAGCCCATCCGCCCGGAACATCCGGCGAATCCCGCGCACGGCCTGACGAATCTGTCCGTTGTAGGCCTGGGCTTCATTCTGCTGCTTTACCGCAACGCGTTTGTAGGAGCCGGCTTGCTGGCGATGGAAGCGACTCGGTCAGGCGTTAAACCGAGTCGTCTGCATCGCCAGCAAGCCGGCTCCTACAGGTGTCAGGGGTTGGTTTTTGCGATCAGCCCATCCGTGCGGAACATCCCGCGAATCCCGCGCACGGCCTGACGAATCCGGTCCTGGTTTTCGATCAACGCGAAGCGCACATGATCATCCCCATACTCACCAAACCCCACGCCCGGCGAGACGCACACCTTGGCTTCGGCCAGCAGTTTCTTGGCGAACTCCAGCGAGCCCAGGTGCGCATACGCCTCGGGGATCTTCGCCCAGACGTACATCGACGCTTTCGGGTTTTCCACCATCCAGCCCAGTTCATGCAGGCCTTTGACCAGCACGTTGCGACGCTGCCGGTACTGCTCGGCGATGTCCTTGACGCACTGCTGATCGCCTTCCAGCGCCGCAATGGCGGCAACCTGCAGCGGGGTGAAGGTGCCGTAGTCGTGGTAACTCTTGATCCGCGCCAGGGCGTTGACCAGTTCCGGGTTGCCGACCATGAAACCGATCCGCCAACCCGCCATGTTGTAGCTTTTGGACAGGGTGAAAAACTCCACCGCGATGTCCTTGGCGCCCGGCACTTGCATGATCGACGGGGCTTTCCAGCCGTCGTAGACGATGTCGGCGTAGGCCAGGTCATGCACCACCAGCACGTCGTACTGTTTGGCGAGGGCAATCACCCGCTCGAAGAAGTCCAGTTCCACACACTGCGCGGTCGGGTTGGACGGGAAGCCGAGGATCATCATTTTCGGTTTCGGGATGGACCCGCGAATCGCCCGTTCCAGTTCGGCGAAGAAGTCCACGCCCGGAATCAGCGGCACCGAACGCACCTGGGCGCCGGCAATCACCGCGCCGTAAATGTGAATCGGGTAGCTCGGGTTCGGCACCAGCACGGTGTCGCCCTGGTCCAGGGTGGCCAGCATCAAGTGCGCCAGGCCTTCCTTGGAACCGATGGTCACGATGGCTTCGCTTTCCGGGTCGATATCGACCTCGTAGCGTTCCTTGTACCAGTTGGAAATCGCCCGACGCAGGCGCGGAATCCCTTTGGACGTGGAGTAGCCGTGGGTGTCTTCGCGCTGGGCGACGGTGACGAGTTTTTCGACAATGTGCGGCGGCGTCGGGCCGTCGGGGTTGCCCATGCTGAAGTCGATGATGTCTTCGCCACGACGACGGGCGGCCATCTTCAGCTCGGCAGTGATGTTGAAAACGTAAGGGGGGAGTCGATCTATGCGCGCAAAGCGGCGCGGCGAACCTGGGTTAGCCATTGTTGCCTCGGATAACGTGAGCGCCCGGAACCGTCCGAGCGACGCTGGTCACTGCGGTGACCTGTTGCGGAAGATAAGGGGTGGCATGGCACACTGTCCAGCGAGTGTGTAAACAAATTTTTCCGAAGGAAATCGGTCGATGGAATTTAGCAGCGGCTTCTTGCTGAGCCTTTCTTTGTGCCTGGACATTGGCGTGGCCAATATTGCGATGATCACCCTTGCGATGCAACGCGGCTATTTTCAAGGCTTTGCGCTGGGGTTGGGCACCTGCGTCGGCGACCTGATTTACGCGGTGCTGGCACTGGCCGGCATGACCGTCCTGCTGCAATACGAAACCGTGCGCTGGGTGCTGTGGATCGGCGGTTCGGCGTTGCTGGTGTACTTCGCGGCGAAGATGATCTATTCGGCCATTCACCATGAGGCACTGCTGGCAGAAACCGCGGAGGTCGGACACAACTCCCACCGCAAAGAATTTTTACGCGGCATTTTCCTCGCGATGTCGTCACCCAGCGCGATTCTCTGGTTTGCCGCGGTAGGCGGCACACTGATTGCGCGTTCCGGCGGCGGTGGTGCCCTCAGTTCGGCGCTGTTTCTTGGCGGTTTTCTCTGCGCCGGCATCCTCTGGTGCGTAGGTTTGTGCTTCGCAGCGAGCCATGGCGGCAAGTTGCTCGGTGACAAACTGCTGCGTTACTCCTACATGGCATCGGCGGCGATCTTCTGCTATTTCGCGGTGTACGTGATTCTATCGGGTTATAACGAGTTCGTTGGCACGGGCGCCGTCGAGGCGTTGCATGCACTGTAATTGGGCGAATGGGGTTTGGCTTCTATACTCCCAGCCGAACCCACTTTTTTGATCCCAGGAGTCGAGTCATGGATGAGCAACCAGAAGTAAAACCGGACGAACCACGTTTTGAACACGGGCACTTTCTGCTCATTGCGGGGCTTGGTGGTCGATTTACTCAGGACACATCCAAACAGATCCCCGATCTTTGGGAGAAATTCATTCCCGAAATCGGCAGGATTCCCGGTCAGAAAAGCGAAGTGACCTACGGCATCTGCTGCAATCCGGATGGCATGGGCGGCTTCGAATACATCGCAGGCGTTGAAATCAGCAAGCTGGACGACTTGCCCGAAAAGTACCGATGGGTCGAAGTTCAACCCCAGCATTACGCAGTGTTCGAGCACAAAGGCGCGCTGGACCAATTGCCCGCGACGTTTCAGTACATTTGGAAAACCTGGCTGCCACAGTCCGGTAAAGAAGCGGCGGACGCCCCGGAATTCGAACGCTACAGCGAAGACTTCAACCCGAAGCTCAACACCGGCAAGCTGGAAATCTGGTTGCCGATCAAGGCGTAATGTCTGGGTCGAGAGGCGGATCAGCGATTCGCCTCTCGATGTCGTGCCGACGCTGATTTATGATCCCCAGCCTTTCCCCCGCTGATTCCGAGCCGCCATGAACACCGTCATCCGCCACGTCATCCCCGCTGACCTGGACCGCTGCTACGCCATCGAAACCGTTGCCTACGAAGGCGACGAAGCTGCCACCCGCGAGAAAATCGCCACCCGCATCGCCACCTGGCCTGAAGGTTTTATCGTCGCCGAAGTGGACGGCGTCGTAGCCGGTTTCATCAATTCCGGTGCGGCGTTTGAGGTGGAGATGTCGGACGAGGCGTTCAAGGAACTGATCGGCCACGACCCGGCCGGCCCGCACGTGGTGATCATGTCGGTGGTGGTGCATCCGGATTATCAGGGGCACGGCCTGGCGAAACGTTTGATGGGCGAGTTCATCGAGCGGATGCGTGCACTGGGCAAGACCAGCATCAACCTGATGTGCAAAGAGCGGCATATTCCGCTGTATGCCGGGTTCGGGTTTGCCTACGTCAAGCCTTCCGCGTCGGATCATGGCGGGATGGCGTGGCATGAGATGGTGCTGACGTTGTAACCAGATTCCATCGAACACCGAAGATCGAGTGTGGGAGCGGGCTTGCTCGCGAAGGCGGTGTCTCAGTCAATAATGATGTCGACTGACACACCGCCTTCGCGAGCAAGCCCGCTCCCACATTGGATTGTCATCGTGTGAGCGATATCAGTAGAGGCTATCCCGCACCCGGGCCGGCGCTTCCCGGTCATAAGTTTCCGCATCGAATTGCCCATCATTCAACCGCTTGTGAAACGCCCCTGCCGTCGGCAGCGCCGAGCGATCCAGGTGCTTCTCGGGGTTCCACAAATCCGACCGTACGATCGCTTTCGAGCAGTGAAAAAACGCCGCCTCCACGGTCACCAGCATCACCGTACGCGCCGGTTTGCCGTTGACCGCGAAGCTTTCCAGTAGCCCCGGTTCATTGCTGATCTGCGCCGAGCCGTTGACCCGCAACGTCTCGCCTATCCCCGGGATGATGAACAACAGCGACACCCGTGAATCGAGCACCACATTGCGCAGGGTGTCGATGCGGTTGTTGCCCGGGCGGTCCGGTATCGCCAGGGTGCGCTCATCGATGATTCGCACGAAACCCGGCGTGTCACCGCGCGGCGAGCCGTCCAGGCCGTCGGGGCCGACCGAGCTGATGATCACCAGTGGCGAGGCGCGGACCATCGCTTGATAGTCCTCGTTCAGAAAGGGGATTTGCTTGCGCACGGCGCGGTCGTGGGGCTGGCCGTAGATCGCTTCCAGTGCTTCGATGCTGTCGAGCATAACCACCTCAGAAAATCAGTCCCATGCGCCGTTCGTAACCGATCCGGCCCTTATACGCTTCGCCGCTGTCGACCCAGCCGAATCTGGCATACAGCGCAATGGCGGCCTCGTTGTCCGCGTCCACCGACAACTCCAGCGCCCTGATTTCGGGAAACGCCTGACGCGCCACCTCGGGCAGGGCTTGCAGGCAGGCCTTGCCATGCCCTTTGCCTTGATGACGCTGATCGACTTGCAGCGCGTGCAACGTCGCGCTGTGTTCATCGGCCCAGGCAGGCAGCACCGGCGGGCGTTTGAGCAGCAGGAAGGCAACGGGGATGTCATCGGCCAACAGGGCAAATCCTTTGACGCCGGGGCCGGGTCTGGACAGCAAGGTGTGCAACGCACCGTGGATGTCGCCGGAGAATTTGATTTGTTCTTTGTGAACTTCGATGGCCTCGACCTGTTGGCGCTGGAGCGCGTTCAGGCTTTCGTAAGGCACGAGTCGGGTTATCACGGGAGGGTCCTTTTTCCATCGCAAATGAGCCTTGGATTCTAGCGAGTTTGCGCCCATGGATTATTTTTATTTCGACTGTCGATTCGGCATTTCGCCGAACGACTAAGGGTGTCTTCAAAACAAAAAAACACGGAGAACCACCATGAACGCTACTCACGAAATCGAGACACTGATCGACACCTATCGCCAGGCGGTCATCGCCAAGGATGTCGAGAAAATCATGGCCCTGTATGGCGATGACATCGTCTCCTACGACGCGGTCAAGGCCCTGCAATTCCGCGGCAAGGCCGCCTACCGCGCGCATTGGCTGGAATGCATGGAAATGTGCCAGGGTGCGCACACGTTCGACTTCGACCACATGAACGTCGTGGCGGACGAGCACATCGCCTTTGCCCACTGGCTGGCCCACTGCGGCGGCACCAACGACAAGGGCGAAACCCAGGCCTGCTGGATGCGTGTGACCGCCTGCTATCGTCGCGAGGCCGGGCAATGGCGCATCGTCCACGAACACTGGTCGGCCCCGTTCGACATGACGAGTGGCACCACGCTGTTCGACCTGCAGCCCTGATCGTCGGGAAGCAGCGCCAAAACCCCAGACTGCAGCCATAGTTGATCAGTTCGATCGGAGAGCCCCATGAAGTACTTATGCCTGGTTTACAGCAACGAACAGGCGTTGCACTCACTGCCCGAAAGTCCCAACGACGCCGAGTGCATGGCCTACGCCGAATCGATCCAGGGCAGCGGCCGCATGATCGCCGCCGAGGCGCTGGAGTCGGTGCAGACCGCCACCACCGTGCGCATGCGCAACGGCAAAATGTCGATCACCGACGGCCCGTTCGCCGAAACCAAGGAGCAGCTGGCGGGCTTCTACCTGATCGACGCCAAAGACCTCAATGAAGCGCTCCAGGTTGCCGGCAACATTCCGGCGGCTCGGGTCGGCTGTGTCGAGGTGCGACCTGTCCGTGAATTGAACCCCTGATGACAATCACAACCCGGGAGATCACCATGAGTTCGCAGCCTTGCAAGAAACTGCCCGCCGAGTTCGAGTCGCCCCTCCATGATGGCCGGCGGCAAAGCCTGGATCGGCGGGTGACGCTGGTGACCGAAGGCACGCAGGACTGATGCCCGGGGTGTCGGTCAAGGCTCGGGTCGAGCAGGTTTACCGCGAGGAGTCGCGGCGGATCCTGGCGACCCTGATCCGTTTGCTCGGCGATTTCGACCTCGCCGAAGAGGCCTTGCACGAGGCGTTCTTTATCGCGGTCGAGCGCTGGCAGCGTGATGGTGTGCCGGACAACCCGCGGGCGTGGCTGGTCTCCACCGGGCGCTTCAAGGCGATCGATGTGTTGCGTCGCCGTGCGCGGTTTGCCGCGTCCCGGCCGATGTTGATCGCTCAACTGGAGGCGCTGGAGCAGGCCGACTGGAGTGACGAAGACGTGGAAGACGATCGCTTGCGCCTGATCTTCACCTGTTGTCACCCAGCCCTGGCGGCGGATGCTCAAGTGCCGCTGACCTTGCGCGAAGTCTGCGACCTGACCACCGAAGAAATCGCCCGGGCCTTTCTATCCGCACCGGCCACCATTGCCCAGCGCATCGTGCGGGCCAAAGCGAAAATCCGCGACGCGAAAATTCCCTATCAAGTGCCGACCCTGGCGGAATTGCCCGAGCGGCTCGACAGCGTGCTGCGGGTGATTTACCTGGTGTTCAACGAAGGTTACTCGGCGTCCGTCGGCACCGAACTCACCCGGGAAGACCTGACCCGCGAGGCGATCCGGCTCGGGCGTTTGCTGATGGAACTGCTGCCCGAACCCGAGGTGATGGGCCTGCTGGCGCTGATGCTGTTGCATGAATCACGGCGTCCGGCGCGGACGTCTTCGAGTGGTGAACTGATCCTGCTGGATGAGCAGGACCGTTCGCTGTGGGATGCCGGGTTGATTGCCGAAGGTTGTGCGTTGATCGAGCGGGCGCTGGGTACGCGGCGATTCGGTCCTTACTGTTTGCAAGCGGCCATCGCCGCGGTGCATGCCGAAGCGCCGACGGCGGGGGAGACCGACTGGCTGCAGATTGTGGGGCTGTATGACGTGCTGTTGGCGGCTGTGCCTTCGCCGGTGATCGAGTTGAACCGTGCGGCGGCGATCTCCAAGCGCGATGGGCCGTTGGCGGGGTTGACGTTGGTGGAAGGGATTCTGAATCGCGGCGAATTGCTCGATTACCACCTGGCGCATTCGGCTCGGGCGGAGTTCTGTCGGCAGTTGGGCAGGGTAGAGGAGGCGCGGACGGCGTATGAAAGGGCGTTGGAATTGACGCAGCAGGTGCCGGAGCGGCGGTTTATCGAGGCTCGGATCAAGGCGTTAAAGTGATGCGATCTGACGGGCCTTTTCGCGAGCAAGCCCGCTCCCACATTAGACCGAGTCCTTCCTAAATGAACCGGATCGAATGTGGGAGCGGGCTTGCTCGCGAACGCCTCACCACTATTCCAACATCTTGCTGAGCAACCAACTCCCCGCCGGCCCCGGCGGATGCAGCCGCGACCACAGTGCATCGACGAACAGCGGTTTCGGCCACCCGCGCACGTTCAACTCCTGCAATGTCCCGGCGCCGAACCGCCCCACCAGCCATCGCGGTAACGGTGCCCAACCGAACCCGCCCTGAGCCATTTCCAACAACATCAAATAACTCGGTGCCGACCAGACGCGCCCCTTGGCGCGGCTTTCATATGGATTTACGATGGTCGCCAGACGCAACTCCCGATGCTGTTGCAAGGTGTCCTGATCGATGCTCGCCAGTGCTGCCAACGGATGCTCGCGGGACACGAACAAGGCAATTTCCGTACGCTCCTGCACCGTCGAACTGACCAGGTCCGGCGGGTAACTGTCTTGTTGCTCGGCGAACGCCACATGCGCCCGACCGCTTTGCACCAGCGCCACCAGGTCATCGCATTCAGCGATCAGGCATTCGAGTTCCAGGTCCGGATAGCGCTGCTCGAACGCACTGAGCGCCGCTTCGAAACGGTCGGATTGATAGGTGTCGGAAATCGCCACGGTCAGCTTCGGTTCAACCCCTTGAGCCAACTGGCTGGCGGTCATTTCCAGACGGCTGGTCGCCGCCAGGATCTCCTCGGCCCGTTGCAGCATCACATGCCCGGCCGGTGTCAGGGTCGGCTTGCGGCTACTGCGGTCGAACAGGATCAGATCCAGATCAATCTCCAGGCTCGCCACCGCGGCGCTGATGGTCGACTGACTGCGCCCGAGTTTGCGCGCCGCTGCGGAAAACGAGCCTTGGGTCGCCGCTTGCACAAACGCCTGCAACACTTCCTGGGATGCCATGAACTATCGCCTTGATCGATGGTTATTGGTTATGAAGTATCGGTGTGAGAGTGGATCATCGCAACCACAGTCACTCAGGAGCTCTGCTCATGAACATGCAAAAATCCATCACCGAACGTATTTTCCAGGCCATCGGCTTTGAGCTGTTGGCCATTTTGATCTGCACCCCGTTGCTGGCATGGATCATGGACAAACCGATGCTCGACATGGGCGTCGTCACCGTCGTGATCGCAGCGTTGGCGCTGGCATGGAACGTGGTGTTCAACGGGATTTTCGATCGTGTGCTGCAGCGTTTCGACATCGCGCACAACGCTTGGACGCGAGTCGTTCATGCGCTGCTCTTTGAAGGCGGTCTGGTCGCCGTCGGCGTGCCGCTGATTGCCTGGTGGCTGAAGGTCAGCCTGTGGCAGGCGTTCCTGCTGGATATCGGCGTGTTGCTGTTTTTCCTGCCGTATACCTACGTTTACCACTGGGCGTATGACGTGGTGCGGGAGCGGGTCCTTCTGCGCCAGGCGTGTGAAGGATAAATGCAAACATGACGCGTTCCATGTAGGAGCCGGCTTGCTGGCGATCCAGACAACGCGGTGAAACAGACACACCGCGTTGTCTGGATCGCCAGCAAGCCGGCTCCTACAGGGCTAGGCGTTAGACGTGGAAGTAACCTACGCAGCTATCAAACGGCAAACGCTTGAGCTCGATCTTGTTCAGGTCCAGCACTTCACGCAGTGCCTTGGTTTCGCCCGGGAAGTTGCGGTAGGCGACTTCGTCCAGCACCACGATGGCGCCTTTGGGCATGTACGGCAGGAAGGTTTCCAGCGCGACTTTGGTCGATTCGTACAGGTCGGTGTCGAGGATCAGCATGGCCACGACCAGGTCCGGACGGGTCTTGACCCACTCCGGCACGGTCTTGACGATGTCGCCCTTGACCAGCTCGCAACGCGGGATGCGGTTGACCGGGCGCAGCAGGTCGTTGGCGTCGATCATGTCCTGGATCAGCGACTGGTCGGTGTCGGCGAACATGGTCTCGTTGACGTCGGCCGGGTCTTCTTTCTTGTCGATGCTCTGGAAGCCTTCGAAGGTATCGAAGCCGACGATCGAACGGTTGATCGCGTACGGTTCGAGAATCATCGACAAGTGCATGTACAGCATCAGCGAGTTGCCCTTGTACACGCCGCACTCGATGATCGCGCCCGGTACTTCAGCCACCTTCTTGAACAACTCCATACGCGACAGCGCAGCGGTCACGCCGATGCGGTTGGCGAAGACGAATGGCGCGTCGGCCACGTACTCGGCGTCGACCCGTTTCAGAACGTTGGTACGGGTTTCGTTGTACTGGGCCTCGGCGGGCGTGATGCGACGCTTGGTCATTGCTGGATTCCTTGAAAATTCGAGAAGTCGTGGGCGTGGAAGTAGTCTTTGAAACCGGCGCCGACATCAGGGCACGCGCTGTCGACGTTGATCGCGCCGCGCTTGTGCTTGAGGTCGTCGAGGTGCATCAGGCGGAAGTCCACGCTGAAGCGGGTCTGTTGCGTGTAGTTGGGAACGGTGCCGTGCAGGTGCGAGCCCGAGAAAATCAGCATCTCGGCGGTGTTGCCGGCGATGCGTATTTCCGATGCGGTATTGATCGCCTCGGTGGGCACCGGGTGCTGGCGCGCCTCTTCCTTGACGTTGTCCTTGGCGCGTTGCCGTTGTACGTCAATCCAGTCCGACAGGCTCCATTGCGCCGAGGTGTTCTTCACCGGGGCATCGAAGTAGGCCGGATTGATCATCATGGTCTGGTCAGGCTGAATCGTATAAACCGGCATCCAGGTATTGATCTGGCAATCGACGCCGCCGTACCAGGTATCGCGATGCGGCTTGTAGGCATAGCTGACGCCCGCGTGCAGGTAGTCGTAGTTGGGCACGACGCGGATACGCGGTACGTCGAAGATGAATTCTTCGGGGGCTGCGCCGATCTCGTCGGTGAAGCTGCGAATCAGTTCTTTGGCACGCAGGCTGTTGGTGAACTGGCCTTTGAGGCGAGTCACCAGTACTACGAATTCTTCCACCGGCATCAGCGTATGCAGCGCCTGGTGGTTGGTCTCGCCGTCGAAGGCAGCGGTGATGCTTTCCTGGGCGAACGCGCACAGCTCCTTGGCGGCGCGCAGTTGTGTGTTCAGGAAGATGTCGCCGCCATAGATGGCTTCTTTGAAGTCAGCTTTATGTTGAAGCTGATTGATGTACAGATTCACGGTTCCTCTCCTGAATACATCGAGTCTCTTAAGAGTCGGCCACACGTTAGCAAACTGAAGTGCAATCCGGTGAGCGGCGGCTCAATAAAAGCGCAATCCCCTGAATTTGCGACGAAAAGCATTCTCCAGGCGAAAAAAATCCCTGTGGGAGCGGGCTTGCTCGCGAAGAACGATAACGCGGTCTGGCCAAGTGACCGCGTTATCGTTCTTCGCGAGCAAGCCCGCTCCCACAGGGTGTGTTGGGGCTAGAAGATTTGGGTGAACAACCAATACAAACTGCCCGACAGCATAATCGCCGCCGGCAGGGTCAGCACCCAGGCCATCAGCAGATTGCGGATGGTCTTCATCTGCAAGCCGCCGCCGTTGGCGACCATGGTCCCGGCCACCCCCGAAGACAGCACATGGGTAGTCGACACGGGCAGCCCGAACATGTCCGCCGCGCCGATGGTGAGCATGGCCACGGTCTCCGCCGAGGCGCCTTGCGCATAGGTCAGGTGACTCTTGCCGATCTTCTCGCCGACCGTCACCACGATGCGTTTCCAGCCGACCATGGTGCCCAGGCCCAGCGCAATCGCCACCGCGATTTTCACCCACAGCGGGATAAACCGCGTCGAGTTGTCGATTTGCTGCTTGAACAGTTGCAGCTTGTCGCGGGTGTCGGCGTCGAAGTTGCCGACCTTGTTCTTGTCCATCAGGCGAATGGTTTCGCTGGTCAGGTACATGTCGTTACGCACGTTACTCACGGCTTCGGCGGGCACTTTGGACAGCGAGCCGTACCCCTTGACCTCGGCGCCGATACGGCCGGTAAGCGCGGCGAGGGCCGGGATCAATTGCGGCGTGGCCTCCTTGCTGCGTACGTAGTCGGACAGCACCGGACGCGGGTCTGCCGGTGCCGGCAGCGGCGTACTTTTCACCAACGCTTGCTGGGTGACTTCGGCGACGGCGGCGAACTGCAAGGCTTGATCGGCCGGCATGGTGCGGTTCAGCGCATAAGCCATTGGCAGCGTGCCGACCAGAATCAGCATGATCAGGCCCATGCCTTTCTGGCCATCGTTGGAACCGTGGGCGAACGACACGCCCGTGCAGGTCACGATCAGCATGCCGCGAATCCACCACGGTGGCGGCGTGTTGCCTTTCGGCGCCTTGTACAGCGCACGATTCTTGACGAAGGCGCGCAAGGCCAGCAGCAACAGCGCGGCAAAACCAAAACCGACCAGCGGCGAGAGCAGCAGCGCGTAACCGATTTTTATGGCCTGCGCCCAGTCCACGCCGCTGGTGCCGTCGCGGCCATTCATCAGGGCATTGGCCACACCGACACCAATGATCGAACCGATCAGTGTGTGTGATGAAGACGCGGGTAAACCCAGCCACCAGGTGCCGAGGTTCCACAGAATCGCGGCGATCAGCAGGGCGAAAATCATCGCGAACCCGGCGGACGAACCGACTTGCAGAATCAGCTCCACCGGCAGCAGGGCAATGATGCCGAACGCCACTGCGCCGCTGGACAGCAATACCCCGAGGAAATTGAAGAACCCCGACCAGGCCACCGCGACATTCGGTGGCATCGAGTTGGTGTAAATCACCGTGGCCACCGCGTTGGCGGTGTCGTGGAAACCGTTGACGAACTCAAAACCCAGCGCGATCAGCAGCGCCACGCCCAGCAACAGAAATGGCGTCCAGGTGGTGACCACCGTACCGAGTTCGCTCATGTCGTGCATCAGGCTGTACGCGGTGAACAGCAGTCCGCAGGCCAGCACGCCGAAGAAAATTACCAGGGTGAACAGGCCAGGTTTCTTGTCGAACTGCGGTCTGGCGCCGCTGGCGGGAGCCTGAGTCTGGACGGTGTAGGAAGGCGTGGCCATGACGGGCAATCCTGGGGAGGGAAGGAGTGTCGCCCATGATCGTTGCTGGATGTTACAGAGGAGTTGCGTTAAGTCAGGGTTTGGGGTTTTTGTCGTTTCGTTGATCTAAAAGCAGAATCTTTTTGATCTTAATAATCCTGGCGCTTGCGAAACGCCCACCGCCCTGCAATCAAGGTAAACGTCGCGACCAAGGCCACCAGAATCCAGAACCCCTCCGGATCCTGGGATAGCGGCACGCCCCCCACGTTCATGCCAAAAAAACCGGCAATGATGTTGATCGGCAACGCCAGCACCGTCACCACCGTCAGGGTAAACAGCGTGCGGTTGCTTTGCTCGTTGAGGTTGGCGGCAATCTCTTCCTGCAACAGCTTGATCCGCTCACCCAATGCCGTGAGGTCGTTGATGATCAGTGCGAACTCCTCGGTGGATTTGCGCAACTCCTTCACGTCTTCCTTCTGCAACCATTGCGGAGGGCGATTGAGCAAGCGCAGCAACGAGCCCGGCTCCAGCGCCAGCAGCCGTTGCAAACGCACCAGCACCCGGCGATTGGCGCCCAGCTCGGCGCGGTTGGTCGACAGCCGCGAAGACAGCAACTCATCTTCGATCTGATCGACACTGAGGCTGGTCTTTCGCACGATCTGCGTCAGCACTTCACCCTGATCACGCAGCAAATGCACCAGTAATTCCAGCGGCGAGCGAAAGCATTCACCGGCCTTCACCGACGAACGCAGCTTGTCCACCGAGTGCAGCGGTTGCAGGCGCGCGCTGATGATCAGCCGACTGCGGGCGCACACCCACAGCGTCGACACATCCGAGGAGACCATACTGCTGAGGTTGAACACCACGTCGTTGACCACCGCCAGCAAGGCCGAATCGACATGCTCGATGCGCGTCGAGCGCGAGCCTTCATGCAAGGCTTCGAAAAACTCGTCGGGCAATTCCAGATGACTTTTCATCCAGCGTTCGCACGCGGCGTGAGCGAGGTTCAGGTGCAACCAGAGAAACTCATCGCTGTCGCCCGGCTGCTGCAGGGACCGCAACGCCATGGCCGAATCGATTTCCCGACCGCGTTCGCCGGGACGAAAACTGAAACCGTACAGCAGACCGAACAGGTCCGGGTCGCGATGGCTTTGGTCGATGCTGTGGTTCATGAGGTCTCGCAAAGGGGGGGCTTTGTCTCTCGTAGGCGCGAGCTTGCTCGCGATGAACGCAAGGACACCGCGTTGATCCTTCTACGCGGTGTTTTCGTTAACGACCATCGCGAGCAAGCCCGCCCGCATCATCGCAAGGCGCCTTGACAGTTTTGTGACAGCTTCGTGGAGCTGGCCAAGTGCCTTCTACCGGCGGTCGGAACCGCTCAAGAACGGTCCTGACACGCCGATCTCGTAGGAGCCTGCTTGCTGGCGATAGCGTCCGGCCAGTCGAAAATATGTCGACTGGCCGGACGCTATCGCCAGCAAGCCGGCTCCTACAAAAGCATGCGTTAGACGCTGTAGACAGGGAATGTCCAGACTATTTTCACGCCTCTTCAGGGCGTTCCTCATTCCTGTCATGAGTACCTTTCCCAATGTTTTTGCAAAAGTCCTTGAGAGCGCAAATTCTCGCTCTGCTGAGCGGCAGCCTGTTTGCAATGCTGCTGATCGCTCTGGCCTGCTTTCATTTTCTGTCCGGCGGCGTTCAGAACTACGCGAACCTGATCGACGGCCCGCTGCACACTTCGCAATTGATCGATGAAGCCAACCTGCAATTCAAGGTGCAGGTTCAGGAATGGAAAAACGTCCTGCTGCGCGGCAAGCAACCGGCGGACCTGGACAAGTACTGGAAGCAGTTCGAAGACCGCCAACGCGATGTGCAGGGCATCCTCGGCGAACTGGCCGGGCAAAAGGGCATCGAGCCGCCACTCAAGACCCGCATCGAACGCTTGCGTGACGAACATCGTCAGTTGGGTTCGGCGTACCAAAAGGGCCGCGATGCTTACGTGGCGGCCGGCGCCGATCCAACCGCGGGCGACACCGCGGTCAAGGGCATGGACCGGGCGACGAGCGATCAGATGAGCGAACTGGTCAGTGAATTGCGCAAGCAGGGCGTCGAACAGTCGAAGCTGATCAGCGCCAGCGCCGATCGCACTGTGTTGCTGGGCAGCATCGTGATGCTCGCATCGGGTTTGTTGATCGGCCTGTTGAGCCTGTGGCTGGTCAACCGCAACCTGGTCGAGCCGATTCGCAAACTGATCGACTACGTGGCGCAACTCAGTCAGGGCAAGTTTGCCGAGCGCGTGGCCAGCACCCGCCAGGATGAGCTGGGCAAACTGGCGATCGCGGCCAACACACTGCGCGATTTCCTTGCTGACACCTTCAGCCGCTTGCAGGTCAGTACCAAGGACCTGGACGGCGCCAGCAGTGAGTTGAAAGCGATCGCCGGCCTCATGGCCAGTGGCACCAACGAGCAGTTCAACCGAACCGATCAGGTCGCCACGGCGATGAACGAAATGTCCGCCACCGCGCAGGAAGTCGCGCGCCACGCCGCCGACGCCGCGCGTGCCGCCGACGATGCCGACCAGTCCGCCCAGCAAGGCGAAAAAGTCATGCAGGGCACCATCCACACCATCACTCGCATGCGCGGTGAAATCGCCAACACGGCGACGGTCATTCGACAGCTGGAAACCGACAGCGGCCGCATCGGCAAGGTACTGGAAGTGATTCGCGGCATCGCCGAGCAGACCAACTTGCTGGCGCTCAACGCCGCCATTGAAGCCGCCCGTGCCGGTGAAGCCGGGCGCGGTTTCGCAGTGGTGGCCGATGAAGTCCGCAGCCTGGCCCAGCGCACGGCGGCGTCGATCATCGAGATCAACCAGATCATCCAGACTGTGCAAACCGGTGCGGTGGACGCGGCGCAGGCGATAGAGAGTGGCCAGTCGCGCAGCGAAGAAAGCGTTCAGCAAGTGACCGAGGCCGGTGCGATGCTGGAGCGTATCACCCACGCCGTGGAAGCCATCCGCGACATGAACCGCCAGATCGCCACCGCTGCCGAAGAGCAGACCTCAGTCGCCGAAGACATCTCGCGCAATCTCACCGAGATCACCAGCATCGCCAGCACCAACCTGGACAACGTTCAACGCACCGAAGCGGCCAGTCACAACTTGCACGGGTTGTCCGGGCAACTGAATGAAGTGACGTCGCGCCTGAGCGCGTAAGGCATTACCGGAACGCAAAAAAGCCGCACGATCCGAAAATCGTGCGGCTTTTTATGTGTGAATCAGTTGTCTTGCTTGTTCTTCAGGACTTCGCCGGTGGCGGCGTTCAGGTCCACGTCCCATTCAACGCCTTTGGCGTCTTTGAGTTCAACTTCGTACTCGTAGAGGGTGGAGTGTTTGTCGAGGTCGCTGTCGGTAATCGTGGCACCCGGGTGCAACTTCAGCACGATCTGGTTCAGCTCTTCCAGCGGCTTGATCTTGCCGTCCTTGACCAGCTGCGGGATCTCATTGACGGGAACATCAGCCGCTTGGGCCAAGCCAGCAGTAAGGGTCAGGGCGGCAGCGGTGAACAGGGCAGTCAAAGTCTTCATGAGGTTCTTTCCTTGGGTGAGCCGTTTAAGTGAGCCCAGATTAACTGTGGCAACTTAATTCAGGCTTAATTCCTGGAGCAACGACAGCAAGCCGGCTCCTATAGGTCCGTGTCGTTCGTACTAACGACTCAACCTTGTAGGAGCCGGCTTGCTGGCGATCGCGTCACCTCGTTTCTGGATCAATACCCGTTGTTCTGCAACAACTGCGCAACCGTGCCCGCCGCCGGACGTTTATAGAACTTCAACAATTCGCTGGCGCGGTTGGTGAAGATGCCATCGACCCCGGCGTCCATGACTTTCTGGTAATCCACTGCGTCGTCGACGGTGTAGACGTGCACCAACAAACCCTGATCGTGGGTGTACTGGTTCATCCACGGTTTGACGAGGTCCGAGTAGCTTTGATCACCCCCCTTGGTCAGGGCCGCAGAAGGCCCGGTGCCGATCGCGCCCTGGGCCTTGGCGTACTCGACCCATTGCTGGAACTCGGCTTTGTCCTTCGGTTCCTGCTTGGCGTAATACGTGGCTTTGTCCTTGTCGCCAGATTCGGCGAACGTCACCTTGGACTTAGGCTCGATGCTGCCTTCGCCGACCCACAACAGCAGGACCTTCGGCACCTGCGGCATTTCTTTTTCCAGCAGTTCCAGGCTGCTCTTCTCGAACGTTTGCAGCACCACCTTGCCTTTACCCTGGCCGACGGCGAGTTCGCTTTTCGCCAGTTTCGAACCGGCCGGGCTCAACCAGCCGCGGTCCTGAAGTTTTTCCTTGAGGTCACGCTCGATGCCGGGGAATTGCTTGGGTTCTTTGGTTTCGATGTACAAGCCGGGCTTGTGCAACGGGTTGCCCTGGGCGATGTCGATGATTTCGTCGAGGGTCAGGATTTTCAGACCGGCGAAAGCAGGACGCGCGCGGTCCGGGTAAGCGCTGTTGAACCAGCTGCCGGCATCGAGGGTTTTCAGTTCGGCGATGGTGAACGCGTTGGCCGGGCTGTCCTTGCGCTCAGGAAATTTGCTGGCGACGTCGGTGGTGCGTTGCAGGTTGTTGTCGTGCAGGGCAAACAGCATGCCGTCCTTGCTGCGTTGCAGGTCCAGTTCGAGGTAATCGGCACCCAGGTCGCGCGCCAGTTTGTAGGCGGCGGCGGTGGATTCCGGTGCATCGAAAGACGCACCGCGATGGGCGATCACTGCCGGGTGAGGGATGCCCGAACGGGTCGCCAGTGAGGTAGGGCTTGGCTCGCTGGCGGCCTGCGCCTGACCGAGGCCGAGCAGCACGCTCAGCAGCAGGGCGCTCTTGGTGAAAGTTACAGGCATGGTCGAGATCCTTTCGCAGAGTGTTTTCAAGACGTCCCTTTTAACAACTGAGCGCCGCTTGCGCTATCGCGAGACCGACATAAACGTGTTTAAAGCAGATTTTTTCAGCGCTTTTGTGCGGTTCTTTGCAGTACTCTTGGTTCCGGCAGTTTCCCCGGCAGAGGGAACGCCCTTCAACTTGCCCGGCGTGTAAACCATTGATCACTTGTGTGAGGTTTATCATGCGCATCACTTCCCAGCTCATCTGCCAGGCCGCCGAACAGCTCAAAGGCTTCGTCGGCCTCAATCGCAAAACCGGCCAGCATATCGTGCGTTTCAGTGAAGATTCCTTCGGCATGGACGTGGCGGATGACGGCATTATTCCAGCGAGTGAATTTGTCTGGGCGCCGGGGCCGGAGCAGGCCATGACGCTCAAGCGTGAGCTGATTCAATTGTTGCTCGATCAGAACATTGATGACCGGATCAATATTACCGAGCCGTTGCGGGTGTACATGAATCGGCGGGAAGTGCCGGAGATTTCGGCGGTGCGCAGTCTGGTGCAGAGCTGAAATTTGCAGTGTTTATGCTGGCCTCATCGCCGGCAAGCCAGCTCCTACAGGGTTTCGCGTCGTACATATAAACCCATGTGGGAGCGGGCTTGCTCGCGATGACGGCCTCAAGAACACCGCATCATCTACTGTTTGAACTCATAAGCCCGCTCAACCCTGCACACCCGCGTATGACAAGCCGAGTACCAGGTCGAGCGCCCACGCTCACGAATCGCGCTGTGCTCGGGATGATGTTTCCACGCCAGAATCGCTGCCTCACTGGCCCAATAAGACACCGTAATCCCGAGCCCATCCTCGCCCCGCGCCGATTCCACACCCAGAAACCCCGGCTGCTCGCGCGCCAGTTCAACCATGCGCTCGGCGGCTTCGGCGTAACCCTGATCACCCTCGGTGCGCCGCGAAGTAAAAATCACCGCGTAGTAAGGCGGTTCCAGCATCTGGCCAATCATGATTTCTGCCTCGCACACGCTTCGATCAACGCACTGACCAGCGGCGGCAACAGACCTTTGAGCGCAGCACGTTCAGGTTGAAACAGCGTGGCAACGAAGAACGGATGCCCACGCAATTCCACGGCCCGTAGTTCCCCCGTCGAATCGTGGCCCACAGCGGATAATTCCTGGCTCAGCAAATCCCGTTCAAAGTCGGGATTCACACCGTAACTGCAGCGATAACCTTCACGAATCTCGGCGCTTTCGTACGCCTTGGCGATCAACGAACCTTCAACCAGATGAATGCTGTCGACGGCTTCCACCAGTGAACAGGTCAGTGGCGTGAGTAGCGCTCGCGTTGCATTGGGCGATGTCTCGCCGTGCTCGGCATCTTTCCAGCCGAGCACGTTGCGGGCGTATTCGAGTAGGGCGTGTTGAAAACCGCCACACGTGCCGAGGAACGGTCGCTGTTGTTCGCGGGCAAAGCGGATCGCTCGCAATGCACCGTCCTCATTGCGGTAGGGACTGGCTGGCACACACCAGAAGCCATCGAAGTCTTTCAACGGCATGTCATCGTTGATGCGGTCGGTGGTCAACCACTCGAACTGAACGTTCAAACCTGAGTGTTCGGCCACCCTGCCGAGGGCGATGGGAATCGCCTGATGGGCGGTGACTTGCGGGTCGTAATCGCCGATCAGGGCGATGCGGATGACGGTGTTTTCCATGAGTGCTCCCGGCGCTTGTTGATTCCTGGAGCCCACTATAGATTGGCGTTCACGCACTCAATATTGGCGTTATCCCAAGTGATCAATGCAACCGCGCACTATCGACTGGATTACCCCGACCTCTCCCTGATCCTCGCGCTGGTGCGCGGCGGTTCGTTGGCCCGGGCGTCGGCGTTGTTGAACGTCGACGTCTCCACCGTGTTTCGCGCCGTGCGCCGACTGGAAGCCGCGCTGGGTCAGCAACTGTTCGAAAAGAGCCGCGCCGGCTATTTGCCCACCAGCCTGGCGCAGACGCTGGCCGAACAGGCCGAGCGCGCCGAACAAGCGCTGGAGGCCGCGCGCATCGGCGTGGAGCAGGGCGCTGAAGTCATCAGCGGCACTGTGCGCCTGACCTGCACCGATTCGGTCCTGCAAGGTTTGCTGGTGCCGGCGCTCGCGCAATTCATGCCCGGCTATCCGGCGCTGGCGATCGAGTTGAGCACCTCCAACGACTTCGCCAACCTCAGCCGCCGGGACGCAGACATCGCCTTGCGCATGACTCGAACGCCGCCTGAGCATTTGGTCGGCCGGTGTCTGGCGCAGGTGTCGTACCGAGTGTGTGCGAGTACGGCGTATCTGAAATCGGTCGATGCCGAAGACCTGGCTTCACTCACCTGGATCGCCCCGGACGACTTCCTTCCGGATCACCCCACCGTCGCGTGGCGTCGCCAGCAGTTGCCCGGCGTCACACCGGGTTATCGCTGCAACAGCATGTTGTCGGTGACTGAATTGGCGCGGGCGGGGCTCGGTGTCGCGGTACTGCCGGACTTTTTGATCGGCGACGGGCTGCAGCCGTTGAGCGAACCGCTGCACGGTTACGACACCGCGCTGTGGTTGCTGACCCGGCCCGACTGCCGTGCCTTGCGTTCGGTGGTGACGTTATTCGATGAGTTGGGTCGGATCCTCAAGCGGCCATGAGGCAGCTCAGACCTTCGGCTGATCCTTGTGCTGCACGATGTGCAGGTGCATTTCCGAGGTCAGGTTTTCGATGCGTTCCGAGAGTGTCTTGGTCATCTCGGTGAGGCGGGTGTTCTGTTCAAGCAATTCGAGTAATTGCGCGGTGTGCTTCGCCGCCTGCGCCTGACGTTCACTGTTGGCCACGGCCAAGGCTTCGCGGTGTTGCGCATCGGCTTCGGACTGGGCTTTGTCCCGGGCTGCCTGACGGGTCTGGGCCAGCAGAATCAACGGCGCGGCGTACGCCGCTTGCAGGCTGAACGCCAGGTTGAGCAGGATGAAAGGGTAGGCATCGAAGTGGGTGATGCCAGACACGTTGAGAAAAATCCATAACGCAACGATCAGCGTCTGCGCGCCAAGAAACATCGGCGTGCCGAAGAATCGCGCAAATGCCTCGGCGCGCAGGGCAAACTTGTCATTGCCGAACGTCGGCGCCAAATGAGCGTGAGCGCGGTGAAAACGCAAGTGATCGACGGTCGCGGTGGTCTGGGTTTCGGTGGTCATGATGCTCTCTGTCGGGCGCTGGGACTTGCGTTCACTATAGCGCCGCCCGGTGCCGCGTTGGCTAGACCGTCAGCGCGGCAAGCGCGTCTTCAGCGCTGGTAGCAGGCCAGGAACATGTCGAGCGCCGACTCCGCGACAGTGCTTTGCATTTCGGGCGAAAGGCTGGGCAACCCCATGGAAATCTGCGGCCAGAACGCAAAGGATTTGAGCATGCCTTGAATCTGTTGTGCGGCAAATTCGGGGTCGACCTTCTTCAATCGCCCATCGGCCTGGGCGGCGCGAATCCACACGGTCAGGCCTTCCTCGCGTTTGCCCATCCGCGCGACCATGTCTTGCGCACGCTCCGGTGAATGAATCGCCGCCGCGATGGCCACCCGCGCCAGGTCCAGGAAATTCTCATCGCCGATCATCTTCAATTTCGCCATCAACATCAGGCGCATCTGGTCGCGCAGCGGCAAGTCCGTGCGGTAGGCCGTTTCCTGTTCTGCCGTCACCCGCGCCCATAACTGATTGAGGATTTCGGCGAACAACTCTTCCTTGCTGGGGAAGTGGTTGTACACCGTGCGCTTGGACACGCCAGCGGTGGCGGCAATCTTGTCCATGCTGGTGATGTCGAAACCGTGGGCACGGAATTCGGCAATCGCCGCTTGGATGATCGCTTCGCGTTTTCGGTCGGTCAGGCGCTGTGGAGCTGTCATAAGTAGGCTTCGGCAGAAGAAATTAAGAATTACACTCAGCAGTTTACTTGTGAACGGGTTTGATGCAACCTAGAAACTACACTGTGCAGTGTAATGTTTCGTTAACCCTGCACAGCCAAAAATAGAGAGCCCGGCTGATGCGTGCGTGCCTTGGCCATTAATCGTCCCACCGCAGAAACCGCGAACCGCACGGTTTCCTGGAGTCATTCACATGGCCAATGCCACTAACGCCCGCGAACCTGAAGCTTCCCGCCAGGTCGACGGGACCTACAAAAACCACGCACCTGTGCAGCGAGAAGGCTTGCGCAAAATGGTGCGCATCATGTGGAACATGATCTTCCACAAACCGCGCAACACCCGGCCAGTCGCTGCCGTTCCGGTGCAACGCCTGAGCCACGATGCGTTGATCGCCGCGCCCAATCACAGCGTCTATCGCCTTGGTCACTCCACCGTATTGCTCAAGCTGCGAGACAAATTCTGGATCACCGACCCCGTCTTCGCCGAACGCGCATCGCCCGTGCAGTGGGCCGGCCCGAAGCGTTTTCACCAGCCGCCCATCAGCCTGGACGAATTGCCACCGATTGAAGCGGTGATCCTGTCCCACGATCATTACGACCACCTCGATTACGAGGCGGTGCTCAAACTGGCGGACAAGACCCACTACTTCCTCGCGCCGCTGGGCGTTGGCGACACCTTGATCAAGTGGGGCGTCGATGCCGGCAAAGTGCGCCAGCTCGATTGGTGGCAGGACACCGAAGTCGCCGGCATCCAATTCATCGCCACCCCGTCACAGCACTTTTCCGGTCGCGGCCTGTTCGATGGCAACAGCACGCTGTGGGCGTCATGGGTCATCATCGACGGTGACACACGGGTCTTCTTCAGTGGCGACAGCGGTTACTTCGACGGCTTCAAACGCATCGGCGAACAACATGGTCCGTTCGACCTGACACTCATGGAAACCGGCGCCTACAACGTCGAGTGGCCACATGTGCACATGCAGCCCGAGCAAACCCTGCAAGCGCACATCGACCTCAGAGGCCGCTGGTTGCTGCCGATTCACAACGGCACGTTCGATCTGTCGATGCACGCCTGGTTCGAGCCGTTCGACCGGATACTGGCCTTGGCCTGGGAGCGCAGTGTGTCGATTACCACACCGCAGATGGGTGAGGCGTTCAATGTCATGTACCCGCAACGCGGCAGTGCATGGTGGTTGGGGATGGAAGACGAGATTGATCAGGTGACGGTTCAGAACGCGTGATGGTGTACCGCCAGGCCGAACCATTGGGTCGGCCCTGGCCGCCGACACCTCACTCAACCATCGCAAAATCAGTCCGCCCCACCGAATTCGATGCAGACCCTTTGACGCTCATCCCCCGACCCGGCGCAAACCCCGGGAAGAACACCAACCCCTCTGACTCGAAGCGATACGCCAACGCCAGCCGATCCGCATCCGGCACATCACGCCGGGCCTCGAATCGCTCAATCGCGTCCATCGAAACGCCGGACTCTCGACACAGTTCCTCCACGCTCCAACCCAACATCGCCCGGGCCTGGGCGCAATGGGCGGGGGTGAATTGGAAGAGGGCGATACGTTCCAGGGTGATCTTCATCGCATAAGAGGCCATGGTGTTCTCCGGGCTCAAGAGTGCTGATTCAAAATGTACTGTGTTTTTGTACAGTTGTTTTGCGCCCGGATCAAACTCATTTTTTGATTTTTACGACTTCGCCCCCTCCAACCAGACGGACGGCGCCTGGCCCAACACTCGGCGAAACATCGTCGAAAACGCCGCCGGGCTTTCGTAGCCGAAATCCAGCGCAATGCGCGTCACCGGCTCACCCACCGCCAACCGCGCAAGCGCCAAAACCACGCAAGCCCGCTGCCGCCACTGGCTGAAACTCAGGTCGGTCTGTTGGCGGAACAGGCGATTGAAGGTGCGTAAACTGATGTGCAACTGATCGGCCCATTGCTGCGGCGACTGATGCGCGTCCGGCCGCTGCAAAAAGCCGCGGCACAGCGCGAGCAGCCGCGTATCGACCGGCAGCGGGATATGCAACGGTAGCGGGGCACTGCGCACCAGCTCATGCAGCAGCAAAGCGATCAACACCCCATCGCGCCCACCCTCGTCGTACTCCAGCGGGATCTCCACCGCCTCCATCAGCAGCTGCCGCATCAACGGTGAAACGCTGATTACCTGGCAACAATCCCCCAAATCCACCGTCCCCGGCTCGATGTACACACTGCGAGTGCTCACCCCCAGCATCACCACCTCATGCGCCACCCCGGCCGGAATCCACACCGCCCGCTGCGGCGGCACCACCCAATTGCCGTCATGCGTGCCAACCTGCATCACCCCGGTAGCGCCGTACAACAACTGTGCCCGCCGGTGCGTATGACGCGGCAACACCTGACCGTAGGAATAATCCGTACCGATGGCCACCACCGAGCGTGGCGTGTCATCCAGTACGTTAATCGAAACATTGCGCATCGAGCGGCTTCCAGCAGTTGGCGTAAACGCAAACATTATTGGCTGACTTGCTGAAGCAGGCCAAGCCACATCGCTCTATCGTCGACCGCTCCCAACCAACGGACGACGCGCAATGTTCTACCTCCTGCTGACACTCTTCGGCTGCATGACCGGCATCACCGCCGTGCTGTTCGGCTTCGGCGGCGGCTTCGTCGTCGTGCCGCTGCTGTATCGGATGCTCATGGCCAGCCACGGTGCCGACGACCCCATCGGCCAATCGGCAATGCACATCGCCGTCGCCACCTCGACCTGCGTGATGATCGTCAACGCCCTCGTCGCCAGCGGAAAACATCACCGTGCGGGTAATCTGATTCGCCATTACCTGTGGCCGTTAGGTGGGTATATCGGGTTGGGCTCGGTGGTCGGCGCAGTGGCCGCGATGTGGGTGAGTGGCGAAGTGATCCGGTATGCGTTCATTGCCTACCTGGGTGTAACCATTGTGGATTGCCTGTTCAGACGCGGTTTTCTTACACACGCAGATAACGGAATCCCACGGCGATTGGGGAGGGCGGAAGTGTCTGGAGGCGGCGTAGGAATCGGCACAATCGCCACATTTCTCGGCGTGGGCGGCAGCGTCATGACCGTGCCATTGTTGCGTCGATGCGGCTTGAGCATGAGTCAGGCAACGTCCATGGCCAATCCGCTAAGCCTGCCCGTGGCGTTGGCCGGGACCGTGACTTACATGGCGATGGCGGGGTTCACTGAGTTTGATTTGGGGCCGTGGTTTGTCGGTTATGTGGATCTGTTGGCATTTGCGGTTTTGACGATGGGGTCGTTGGTGGGGATTCGATTGGTTACGCCGTGGATCGGGCGGATTCCGGATCGGATACATGCGCGGGTGTACATCGGTTTGCTGATCGTGGTGATGCTCAGCATGTGCCTGAATTGAACGCCGTTACTTCGCCTCCAACCCCGGCGCCTCACGAATAATGAAGTGATCCAGGTTCTCGATATTCGCACTGAACACCCCGAACGTCTGCTCGGGGTTTTTCTTGCTTGGCACCTGTTTCAACTCCGGCGTCACGCCATAAAAGAAGCAATACAACTGCGCTTCACTGTCGATGGCGTGCTTGATCTCTTCCAGAAACGCTTTGCGCTTGCGGTAGTTCTCGATCAACTTCTTGCTCAAGTAAACGTTGACCGAATACGGCTTCTTCTTCGCCTCATCCGCTTGCTTGAACCAGACCTTCTGCTCGAAATCGATACGAAAGCTCTGCGTGTAATCTTTGATCTCCTTGATCTTGCCCCAGTAAATCAGCCCCTTGTTGTCCGTCAGGTATTCGATCTTCTTGAAGAACGACCCATAAGGCGCCGTGTGCTCGCCAATCTTCAGCGGCATGCGCTTGAGCAGGTCCTTGTCCTCGAAGTTCGACACAAAACACTCCACCGGGTGGGCGAAGACGCTGGTCTTGTCCGGCGCTGATTCGTGGCTCGGGTGCTCGATATCGTTGGGCTTTGTAAGAGGTTTCGGATCGTCCCGCGTTACATCCGCCGCCACCGCCGGATTCGACGGCTTGCGCACATACTGACGCCGAGTCAGCAACAACTCCGACGGGAAATGCTCCTCGCGACTGTCATCCGTTTCCGCACCGTCCGCATCCACACCCGACGCCGACGCCTTGAGACTGACATAAGGACAATTCGCCACATGCCGGGTGCTGGGCGTGTTCTTGAAGTGCGGGGTGCGAACGTAATTCACGTTTTTGGCGTTGAACGTCGTCAGCACGTTTGCCGCATCGAACGCCGCCCTGCAGGCGTCATTGGGGCATTGGAAGTGTTCCTTCGCGGAATCGAACTCCATGGTCTCGTCGAAATTCAAATCGCGCACGTCATAGATCGACAACTTGTCGTCGAGGCTGAGGCAGTAGGCGAGATCGAATTTCATGGTGGGCTCGGGTCCTTGAGAGTCGGGTGGCGTATTAATAGCGGGTAGCGTGAGATGGCGCACCTGTTGATTCAAGTTCGTCGCTTCAGCTAGCTTGGTTAACCCTGTGGAGGCGCCATATGACTGAACGGATACAAGTAAACATGCACGAAGCACGATCCCAGCTTTCTCAACTCGCTGAGCGCGCATGGCATGGCGATACGGTTGTGATCGTCAAGGACGGCAAACCTTATCTGGATCTGCTGCCTCATATCGATACACCTCGGGTGCGCAAACCTGGGCGGTTGAAAGGGAGGATTCGGATGTCTGCGGAGTTTGAAAATACCCGCGAGGACATCATTAATGGATTTGAGAGCTGCCTGTAAAAAAATCCGCTGCCTGAGATTCAAACAGCGGATTTTTTGTACTTCAATGAGCAATCAAAACCCTCGCAACAATCGTGACGCCTTACGCCACCACGATCCGCGCTGATTGAACGGATCATCTGCCAACACGCAAGGCATGTCCCGCAACCGAATCCACGGTTCATCCTGCCAGTGCAACATGCAGAGCGACATCTTCGGCCAGTCCAGAACACTCAACGTTGGTCGTTCAACTGAACGCGATGGACGCGCATCGCGTAGCGCCGGAACGACCTGGTGAGTCAGCCATTCCCTCAGGAGTCGGTACTCCGGGCAATAGTGATAAACCAGCAACGCATAAACGCCGGACTCGCTGATCATCAGTCGTTCTTCGGCAATACCTTGAGCCTCCACGAGCATCATTCGCCGCTGATCTGCATCCAGCTTGCGTGACATGCGTTCGTCGAGATGTTTGCCCATCAATCGTCCCAGGTCGTGAGCACAGAACCACGCCTGGTTCTCCACGAGTAGGGCACGAAGACAGGTGCCGTGACGAAGGAAGAGGGTTGAAACGAGCGGTTCAGACATGGCGAACCTCCTGAAACGGAAGCGCGCGATTGGACACACGGATACGGCAAGTCACCTTCATCGTGAAGGTCGGAATGTCAGGCATTTCCTTTACCTCTGGCTGCTTTCTTAGGGCATTCGTTATGGGTGTCGGGAGCTAAGAAACCCACCAGAGACGGGCCGGACATATTCCCCTTTCGGGTCTTGTATTCGCCCACTCCCGACATAACGGGGATTTTCTCGCAGGCGTAGAGAAACCGCAGACGAAAAAAAGCCGCTGACTGTCGGGTGCGGATGGCCGCTCTGGTTGAGGCGTTTCTTAGGCGCCGAACTGAAAGCCTAGGGGGTCAATGCCGGCTGGTCAACCTCTCAAAATGCCTGATTTTTTTCCGCCCAAAATGTGTAGGTCTAAGCGCTTGGATCGAGTGTTTTCTGGATTTCGGTGTGTAGGATTTCTCTGTTTTTTGTGTGGCATTCCCAAATAATAGCTGCACGTCATCCAAGCGTTTCCAGCGCCTGTTGCGTATGGAGATCTGTTTCCACGTATTTTGCCAATTTAGGCAGCCAAAATTTCGGTCTGCTCTTCGGGAGGCAGGCATGTTTGCAACTAAGATGTCTACGCCAAAAGCAGTCCTGAACGAATTTGCATATCCAATGCTTCGGGAAAACAAGGTCAGGTTTCCCTGGAAGGTCCTTACGATGTAGACGATAGCGAAGCCCTCTTCTGTGCCGAGGCGAAGCACCGCTAATGTTTTGGGCTCCAGCGGATTTAGTGATGGCAGAAGGTATTGAGCGAGACATTTGCTATAGAACACGTTGTAGATTGGACCTAGGCACTATCTGTTCCGGTAGCATTCTGTTCTTTGAATCCCAGCCGTCGCACTTCCTCAAGAATGACTGCACCGTGTTTTGCCTGTTTAATACTTACATTGCTGGATCTGCTCACCAGCTTTCCAAGCGAAAAAGCGAGGCTTCGCTGCCATGGCTGAAGGTTGTCAGTTTCCTTTGACCATTTGGAGATCTGGAACCATATGTCCGCAGGTATTGCTGTAACTTGGTCAATCAGGCCCTGCTCATGCTGGTTGGGAGCGCTTACACCCTGATTCCCATTCAAAGCAGATGCCCTTTTGGAAATATCGATAAGCTCGGCTTCCAATGAGGAACCTGTGTTGATATTTAAATCCTTAATTTTTTCCCAGCACTCTTTGCGTTTACACCATTCAGTGACGTTCTTCCCGTTCGGCGGGCTGACAATGATGCAGTGTACGGCCATAGAAACATTACGAATAACATCACGGAGAGCTGGTGAAATATCCTGATTTTTCCAGATACTGTCCAAATCAATGCGCTGAGATGTCTGGTTGGATATCCACGCAATTGTATATGTGACTATGTTGGCCTTGTAACCACCGAAATTCTGCTCCCGGACGATGCGGTCAGCCCTGCTGAAAATGATTGCCTTGGCGATCAGGTGTTCAAAGTATCGGGAATCAACATCAACGCGTCCGCGTTCTTTCAGTCTGATAGCGAAATCATTGAAGTTCTTCTGTGCTCCCAGACTGACAATATGCGGGAGCTGCATCCAGGTGTTTTCGTACTTCGCCAGATCGGTTTTTGTGAATTTCTGACGCGTTGGGAACATCGCATCAAACTGGCGTTTTCTGGTAGGTGTACCTTCTCTTGCTTTTGCGTCGAGATACTGCCCCCTTGCCCGCTCGTAAAACCACTTGGACTGCCTGCTCGAGCCATCAACTGCGGGAGCCCAGACGGTCCGGGAGAGACCTTCGATCTCTACATGGAATGGGTCATTGGCGTAGAAGTCGGCATCGTTGACCTTGTTCTGGCTGTTCGCAAATCGTGAGATAAGTGGAACGATATGCTCAAGATGCTCTTCAGGGATAACAGATATTTTGGCCTGAACAAAAATCCCACCCAGATCAGCCTTGTCCTTCTTGGCCGTATAATAAAGAGACGCGGTGGTTTGCCCACCGTTCACTATCTGAAGGTTGCGAATCTTTGAAATTGAATAGCCATTCTCTTCATCAAACTCGATATCGTCAGCTGTTGCCGAAACACCATTATTATATGCAAAGAATCGATGAGGCTCCTCAAGAATAGTCTTTCTGATCCCTTTGTTAACATTGCCCCTGGCCTGTAGGAACGATCTGACGTTTCGCTCCAGCAGACGTGGTCCATACTTTTCGTAGATTCCGGCAAGAATTTCTCCGGGAATGACGGCAAGATAGCCCTTGTAATCTGATTTGGGGTCAGCCAGCGAAAGACAGGGGATATTCTGGCCAAATTCTTCAGGGAAGTTGATTTCAATCGGCTCGTATTTTTTTCCGGAACTGGCAAGACGATATAGCCGTGCGGCATCCCATACGTGCAGCGTAACCGAGATATCTCCGCCTTCTTCCGGGTGGAAGGCGTCCTGATTTACAATGCCATCCGTCAGCAGAAAAATTCTACAACTGACAACGCTGTCCTTAAGTTCGTGGATTCTCTGGAAGGCATCGTAGCTTTCCGACGACTCTTCAAGGGTGCTGTGAAACCCGGTAAGCCCCTTACGCAGGCAGGTTTCCGCCTGCCTGAAAGCCGCTTCGCACTGAGCTTTGGTTACAGTGACAGGAGGCGTCTGCTGGTTAAACACCGATACAAAGATGTCTAAACAATCCTCGTCCTGATTTACGTTGTAGCCATTGAGCTGCATCCCCCGGGATTTATAGAAGCAGACGTTTACGTCTTCGATCTCACCGGCTTCGATAAGATAATCCGAGACCATTCGCGTGAACTGGTCGACCTTGAATCCGCCTTCTTCCGCGTCACCTGCCCCCGCGAGAACCTCCTGCAACAGGTCCTCGCAGAATGAATTAAGTCCATCCTTTTCGTTCATCAGCAGGCCTCCCCGATTTTTACAGAAAGCTCTGAAAAGGAAACTTCATGGCTTCTGCATTGTGCAACTGAGATTGAGTACTTCACATCGCCTACACCCGAGCGAATATCACTCTCACGAATTCTTGGGAAATCATTCTCCACCAGAAAAACTGCAGATTCCCTGATTGAATACCCGGTGGGCTCGTACTTCGCTCTGTGCGAGTCCACATATCCTGCTTCGATCAGCAGATTATCAAACTCTGAGAGTGAATCGCCCCGGGTTTTCTAGACACTCTCCAGGCTCGCTGCGTAACGCTTTTCAAACTCTACCGGTGACAGCTGATTGTTGAAACTGTGA